>CAXSHQ010000009.1:0-29587 GCA_964236875.1 uncultured Acidobacteriaceae bacterium
CGGTTAGGTTCACACCTTCGAAGAGAGCAGGCGCCGAAGAGTCGCAAAGCAGCGACCAGCGGCCCGCCGTAGTGCGGGCGGCGGCTCGCTTGCGCAGGCTGACCGCAGGCGTCTGGGCAAGGGCTACGGACTTGCGCCTCGGGTCCATCATGGCGCGCAGCTGGTCGAAGCCGTCGGCGCTGGCCAGACCGGCAGCGGCGAGCTCCCACAGCGCGGTGCTTACCTGGAGCTTGCTCAGGCCGCTGTCGCGCTGGAGGTCAGCGAGAAAGGCCGCGCCACGCTGCTCGAGCAGAACTCGAAGCTGCTGAGCGTCCGGCGAAAGGGTTTGCCGGAGCACGGCATCGGAGGGGCACTTGGCGGCAAGAAGCGAAGGCAGCCAGGTTGCGGACTCGCGCAGCCAAAAGGTGATGGGGGCAGCGGAGGTGGGGATCACCCGGCGGTTCACCTGCGCTCCCTCGGGGGAGGCATCGGCCCAGGCGGGGTGGGGAGAGATGCGGCCCCAGGCCAGGATGCCGGCGAGGCAGAGGTTGTCAAGCCAGCGCGGATCGTAGTGGGCGACGCGGGCCGGAAGCAGGGTTCGCTCCCACTCCACGGCAGGCGCTTCGAAGCCTTCCAGTTGCTCGATTGCGGCAAGAACGCCTTCCTCGCCTTCCAGCTTCGGGTTGTCTTCTGTCGCAGGAGCGACGTGGTGCCAGTCCTGCAGCCAGCGGTTGAACGTGGCCGCGGAGACGGGCTCTACCTGTTTGCGAAGTGACGTGAGCGTCAGGCGATGGATGCGCTGGAGAATGCGGCGCTCACACCACTCGATCGCGAAGGGCTTGTCTTCGGCGGGTTTCAGCGCTTCAAAGACGCCGCGCATCGCGAGGCCCTGCATCTCCATGGCCAGCATGGCCTGATGCACCGAGCGTGGATGGAGGCTCAGCAGGCTGGCAAGTTGCTCAGCCGTGGTGGGGCCGAGGATTTGCAGCCAGCCCTGCGTAAGCGCCGTGGTGGCGCCATCGCGAGGCGAGATGGGCTGAGCGGGACGGTACTCCGTCCCGGCAAGAACACCTTCTCCGCGCGGGGCCGTGGGGGACGTCAGGTCTTCAGGAAGGTTGAGCTCGGGCCAGAGGAGTTTGGCGTCGTCGAGGCGTTCGGTGGCGAACCAAGCGAGGCCGGTTGGGAGTTGAATGCAGTGGGCCCGGCGTTGTTGTTCGAGGCGCGCGAAGAAGTGTGGCCAGTGCTGGAGAGAGCGAGGTTTGGAACGAGCTATGAGCTTTGAGGTTTCTAGCTTAGAGGGGGATCGTTCAGCAACGAGCGACGAGGGGTCTAGCGACGGGGAAATTAGAGACGGGGTGTTTCTCGATGACGGTGGGTTTGAGGCAGATGGGTTTCGTCCAGTTGTGAGTTCTGAGTCTTCCAGTTGTGAGTTTGCTGTGGCGAGTTGGCTGGACGCATCGGGGGCTTCTTCGAAGCCGAGATAGGCGAGTGGGAGAGCGGTGAGGGAGAGGAGGAGATCGTGGAGCTCGTGCTCGTCGCGGATGTCGGGCCAGAGCTGATCGCGGACGGTTTCAATGGCCGCGGGATCGAGGCGGCCTGCGCCATCGGTGACCTCGTCAGGCAGGGCGCGGCGCAGCGAAACGGCGCGCGCCCGGCGGGCCGCGGCATCGGCCTCATCTAGGAAGGCGTACGGCATGGTGTTGATGAGCTCGTGCGCGAAGAGGCTCGGGACGGGCGTGTCGATGGCCACGCAGCGGATGGAACCCGCTGCGATGTTCCTCAGCAGCTCTTCCAGACCATCTACATCCATGGCCTCGGTCAGGGTGTCGCGCATGACCTCGCGGACCAGCGGGTGGTCGGGGATTTCGATGTCGCCGGTCATGGTTTCCGGGCAGGCGGAGGCATGCGGAAAGACACTCGCCAGCAAGTCATCCGACCGCGTGCGCTGGATCTGCGGCGCGACGCGTTTGCCCTTCTGCATGCGCAGCAGTTGCAGCGAGCGGCCGGCCGCCCAGCGCCAGCGGTTCTTAAACAGCGGCGACGGAATTGAGGCCTGTTCGAGGAGCTCGCGCGCGGTGAACTCGGTGAGGAAGCGGAAGACATCTTCCAGCGGGAAGCTGTGCTGCTCGGCGAGCGAGATGGTGACGCCGTTGTCGGTGGCGGCGGCCTGGAGCTCGAAGTTGAAGCCACGGCAGAAGCGCTTGCGGAGGGCCAGGCCCCAGGCCTTGTTCAGGCGGCCGCCAAAGGGGGCGTGCAGGATGAGCTGCTGGCCGCCGCCTTCGTCGAAAAAGCGCTCGGCGATGATGGTCGTTCGCGTGGGGACGGCGCCCAGGGCCGCTCGGCCGGCGACCACGTAGGCGATGAGCTGGCGGGCGGCCGAGGGACACAGGTGGCAGGTTTGCTGGAGCCACGTGTGCGTTTGTTGGAGTTGGAGTTCTGGGTCGTCGGCTGTGCTCGCCTTTGCGGGATCCCACCCGGAAGGGTTTGCGCCGGGGACGGATGAAATACGGGGATCCTGAGCTTCGCTCAGGATGACACCCTCTAGAGGCTCGGAATCATTGACAAAGTCGGAGAGGAAGCGGAGGTCGCTTGGTCGAACGTTGCGGGTACGCGCGTCGATCTCGGCGCGCAGGTCGCTGACTCCTTCGCTTAACTCCAACGTGCGCTGCGGGGCTTCCCCTTCCCAGAAAGGAATGCTGGGCGGCGCGCCGTGGGCGTCTTCGACCAGGACCTTTCCCTGCGGATCGATGCGCTGGATGCGCCAGCTTGTGTTGCCGAGCAGGACCACATCGCCGGGTGAGGAATCGACGGCGAAGTGCTCGTCCAGCGTGGCGATCTGGACGTTTTCCGGCTGCAGCATGACCGCGAACAGCGAAGCGTCGGGGATGGCGCCGCCATTGGAGATGGCGATCATCCGCGCGCCGCGGCGCGGGTGAAGCTCGTTGTGCACGCGGTCGCGGAGCAGATAGGCGCCGTAGCGGCCGCGGGTGCTTTCGATGCCGCTGTGAAGCAGGTTGAGGAGCTCGTCGAAGTGCGCGCGGGTGAGGTCGCGGTAAGGCCAGGCGCGGCGGATCATAGCGAAGAGGGCGTCCTCGTTCCAGGGCTCGGCGCCGACGGCGGCGACGATCTGCTGCATCAGGACGTCGGCCGGAGCGTCGGGCACTTCCAGGCGGTCAAGCTCGCCGGCCGTCATCTTGCGCAATAAAGCGCCCTGCTCAAGGAGATCGTCGCGCGTAGTGGCGAAGAAGCGGCCCTTGGGAATGGCCCCGCGCCAATGGCCGGCGCGGCCAACGCGCTGCATCGCCACGGCGACCGCGCGGGTGGTGTTGATCTGGCAGACGAGGTCGACGTTGCCAATATCGATGCCAAGCTCGAGCGAGGACGTGGCAATCAGGATCTTGATCTCGCCTGCTTTGAGCCGCTGCTCTGCGTCCAGACGCAGTGCACGGGACAAGGACCCGTGGTGAGCGGCGACAGCGTCTGGGCCGAGTCGCTCGGTCAATTCGAACGCCAGCTTTTCGACCAGCCGGCGCGTGTTCACGAACACCAGCGTGGAGCGGTGCCCGTTGGCGAAGGTGGCCAGCTTTTCGTAGATCTCCACCCACATGGCGGTGCTGGCGATGGAGCTAAGCTCTTCGCTGGGGACTTCGATCCCTAGATCCAGAACCCGGCGCTGGCCGACCTGGATGACGGTGGCGGTCGCGCGGTTCGGAGCCGAGCCCGTAAGAAAGTTGGCGACAAGCTCGATAGGGTTCTGCGTGGCGGAAAGGCCGATACGCTGAGGTGGCTGCGAGAGCCCGGTGAGACTGGCGCCGGGGCTGAGCGTGTTCTCGCCGCACACTAGGGCCTCGAGGCGCTCCAGCGACAGCACCAGGTGAGAGCCGCGCTTGTCGTCGGCTACCGCGTGGATTTCGTCGACGATGACGGTACTGACGCGGGTGAGTGTTTGCCGCGATTTGCCTGCCGTCAGCAGGATGTAGAGCGACTCCGGCGTGGTAACGAGGATGTGCGGCGGATGGCGGAGCATGCCGGCGCGGTCTTTGGCGAGGGTGTCGCCGGTGCGGACGCCGGTGCGGATCTCGGGGCACAGATAACCGCGCTGGCCGGCGAGCTGCTGGATTTCGGCGAGCGGCCCGTCCAGGTTCTTCTGGACGTCATTGGAGAGCGCCTTGAGAGGCGAGATGTAGACCACGTGGGTGTGCGGCGAGAGGCGGCCATCGAGGGCGGCGCGGAGGAGGCCGTCGATGCAGACAAGAAAGGCGGCGAGGGTTTTGCCGGAGCCGGTGGGCGCGGAGATCAGGGTGGGTTCACCGCGGAGGATGGCGGGCCAGCCGGCGACCTGGGGCTCCGTGGGGGAGCCGAACTTGGTGAGGAACCACTCCTGCACGAGGGGATGCGCCCAGGCGAGGGCTGGGTGCGTCAGCGGCTGCTCGGGCGTGGCGGTCGCAATAGGGGGCCCGCTGTGCATGGCTGATTGTAGCGCGGGTTTTTGCGGTTTGTTCGCCGTTGTCCCGAGGCTGGTGAGAGTTCAGGAGCCTTGCGCAAGGCGCTGCTGCAGGTCTTGCTCGTACTGCTTGATTTGGGTGTCTTCGTGGAAGATGTAGTGGCCGACAAAGCGCCAGAGCGCCGGTCCGGTGGTGCCGTTTTCCGTGATGGTGAGGCGCGTCACGCCCGGCGACGCGGGGCTGATCTGGTAGACCCAGTCGCCGCCGAAGGGCAACGAAGGATCGGCAATGCGCACCACGCGCAAGACCGGTTCCGCGGCGGCGACTTCGCACATCGGCATCTTGCCCATGCTGTTGGTTTCCTGCCAGCAGGGATGGCCGTTCTGCGGCGGCATGGGTGTGACGGACTTGAGGCCTTTACGCCAGCCGGGCTGTGAGGCGGTGTCGGTGATCGACTGCCACACGCGGGCAGGCGGCGCGTTCAGCTCGACGCTGGCCGTGGCGGTGTGGGCGTGCGGCAGGCGCGCGCCGACCAGCGTCATCACCAGCACAGCCAGAAGCAGAAGCAGGACCACAACGCCGAGCGCTTTGAGGATTTTCATAGGGGGTCGGAAGTGTTGGGAGAAGGTTCGCACGGTTGGCGGCGAATGTCAGCAGAAATGTTCGCAGCTCGCGCGGCGGAGTCCGTTTCGGTGCGATGCAACGCGGCCCCTGCAATCCTTTCGGGAGGCACAGGCGTTCTTTGAACAGGGAGGGAAGGGCGAACTTCCCCGCGCTACACTCAGGGACATAACGGGACGACAACCTAGCAAGACTTGCAGGCATTCACCTTCGCATGAGCATTTTTCCAAGTCAGAACAAGCAGGCCAGGCAGGTTGTCATCGTCGGCGCGGGTCCGGGCGGGCTGGCGGCGGCGATGCTGCTGCAGCGCTCCGGCGCGCAGGTCACGGTGGTGGAGAAGCACAACCGCGTAGGCGGGCGTACGGCCACGCTGGAGCAGGAAGGCTTTCGCTTCGACATTGGGCCGACGTTCTTCCTGTATCCGCGCGTGCTGAAAGAGATCTTTGCGGCGGCCGGCTACGACCTGGAACGCGAAGTGCCGATGAAGCGGCTGGATCCGCAGTACAAGCTGGTGTTCGGCGCGGGCGGCGAGCTGCTGGCCACGCCGGATGTCGATCGCATGGAGAAAGCGATTGCGAAGCTGAGCCCGCACGACGCGGTAGAGTTCCACAATTTCATGAAGCGCAACCGGTCGAAGCTGGAGAGCTTTATGCCCTTCCTGCAACAACCGTTCGAAGGTTGGAGCGACCTTGCCAAACCTCAGTTTTTGAAGTTGATGCCGTTGCTGAAGCCGTGGCTATCCCTTGATGGCGACCTGCGCGCGCACTTTGAAGATGAGCGTATCCGGCTGGGCTTCAGCTTTCAGTCCAAGTACCTGGGCATGAGCCCATTCCGCTGCCCTTCCCTGTTCTCGATCCTGTCGTTTCTTGAGTATGAACACGGGGTGTTTCATCCCGTTGGCGGCTGCGGTGCGGTGACCGCGGCGATGGCGCGGGTGTGCACCGACATGGGCGTGAAGATCCTGCTCGACGAGCCAGTGAAGCAGGTGCTGGTAGAAAACGGCAGGGCCGCAGGTGTGCGCACCGGCAAGCGCAGCCTACAGGCGGATGCGGTGGTGATGAACGCGGACTTCGCCGACGCGGCGCGAACACTGCTGCCGCAGAAGTACCGGCGCAAATGGACGGACAAGCGGATTGCCAGCAAACAGTACTCCTGCTCGACGTTCATGATGTACCTCGGCGTGGAAGGTTTGTATGACGAGGTGGCGCACCACACGATCTACCTGGCCAAGGATTACAAGCAGAACCTGCGCGACATCGAAGCGCAGCATCAGCTCTCCGCGGAGCCCTCGTTCTATGTGCAGAATGCGGGTGTGACGGATACGACGCTTGCTCCGGAGGGCTGCTCCACGCTGTATGTGCTGCTGCCGGTGACGCACCAGAGCAAGCATGTGGACTGGGAGCAGGAGACGCCCCGCTACCGTGAGCTGGCGCTCGAGCAGATAAGCAAGATCGGCATCACGGATGTGGAGCGGCGCATTCGCACCGAGCGCGTGCTGACGCCTCCGGGCTGGCGCGATGAGTTCGGGCTGCACCTGGGCGCGACGTTTTCGATGAAGCACTCGCTGGGGCAGATGCTGCACCTGCGGCCGCATAACCGCTTCGAGGATGTGCCGGGGATGTACCTGGTAGGCGGCGGAACGCATCCTGGTTCCGGGCTGCCGGTGATCTTCGAGTCGGCGCGCATCAGCTCGCGGCTGCTGCTGGAAGACCTGAAGCTGGAGCCGCAGTGGAGCACGGCGGCACCCAAGCTGACGCTGCCGGAAGACCTGATGCAGGTTGCCTCGTGATCGGAGCGGCGCAGGCGGCGGACGCGGCGCTGTATGTTGACGGCATGGCGGAGGAGACGGCAGGGCCGGCGCAGCACGCCCTGCAAACCGCGTGGGCAGCCACGCCAGTGGCCAAGCGCCTTCGTTTCGTGCGCGCGGCGCGGCACCGCATGGCTTCCGATGCCGAGCTGTTCACGGCGGCCATCTCGTCCACGTTGCCACGCACGAGCGCGGACACGCTGACAGCCGAGCTGATGCCGTTGCTGGACGCTTGCAAGTTCCTGGAGAAGAACGCCGCGCGTGTGCTGCGTACGCGCAAGCTGGGGCGGCGCGGTAGACCATTTTGGCTGAGCGGCGTGGCGGCGGAAGTGCATCGCGAACCGCTGGGCGATGTGCTGGTCATCGGACCGGCCAACTTCCCGTTGTTTCTTCCCGGTGTGCAGGTCATGCAGGCGCTGGTAGCGGGCAATCGCGTGGTGTGGAAGCCCGCGCCCGGAGGGCGCGTGGTGGCTGAGTTGGTCGCGCAAGCTCTGCATGCGGCGGGGTTGCCGGATGGGCTGCTGCGCGTGACCGACGAGAGCGTGGAAGCTGCGCAGACGGAGCTTGCAGCCGGACCCGCCAAGGTCGTGTTCACGGGTTCGCATGCGACCGGATGCGCGGTCTTGGGCGAGCTGGCGAAGACGGCAACGCCGGCGGTGATGGAGCTTTCCGGCGCGGATGCCGTTGTGGTGATGCCAGGCGCTAACCTCCCGCAGGCGGCGAAGGCGATTGCGTTTGGCTTGCGGCTGAATGGCGGGCAGGTGTGCATGTCTCCGCGGCGCTTGTTTGCCGAGGCGCAGACGATGCGGCAGTTGCTGCCACTGCTGATTGCGGAGTTGGAGAAAGTGCCTGCGGTTGCACTCATGGCGAAAACAGCCGAGTTGCTGAGGGAGCTGGTGGACGAGGCGTGCGCCGACGGCGCAGAGCTGCTGGGCAAAGTCGATGCAGGAGCACAGCGCCCGCTGCTCTTGCGCGGGGCGCGAACCGGGATGCGCGTGGCCGGCAGCGATGTGTTTGCGCCTGTGCTTTCGATGATCGAGCTGACCGCCATGAGTGAGTTGCCGCGGGCGTATGCAGCCTGTCCGTATGGGCTGACGCTGTCGCTCTTCTGCGGACGCGCGGAAGAGGCACAGGCGCGTGCCATCGGTTTGACACTATGCGCGGGCACTGTTCTGTTGAACGATGTGATCGCGCCGACAGCAGATCCGCGTGTGCCTTTCGGCGGACGTGGCGCTTCGGGGTTCGGCGCGACGCGCGGTGAAGAGGGCCTGCTGGAGATGACCGCACCGAAGGTGCTGCTGGTGCGACGCGGCGGTTCGATGCGGCATCTGGAGCCGACCAGCGAAAGGGACGCGCCGCTGCTGGCCAGCCTCGTGCGGGTGACGCATGGGGGATCGTGGCGGGAACGTTGGGCGGCCATGTTGCAGGTGGCGGCGCTGGGAAGAAAACGCGACGCCCAAAAGAAGAAGGAGCAGGCATGAAGGTTGGCGTCATCGGATCGGGGCTCGCGGGCCTAAGCGCGGCATGCACGCTGGCGGCTCGCGGACACGCGGTCACGGTGCTCGAGAAGAATGAGTGGCTGGGTGGCAAGGCTGCGCAGTTGAACGAGTCGGGCTTTCGCTTCGATATGGGGCCGACGATCCTGATCCAGCCTTCGGTGCTGCGCAAAGTGTTCGCCGAAGCAGGCAAGAAGCTCGAAGACTACTGCCCCATGGTGCGGCTCGACCCGCAGTGGCGCTGCTTTTTCGAGGACGGCAGCGTCATCGACCTGCTGGACGACCAGAGCACGATGAGCGCGAACCTGGAGGCACGCTGGCCGGGCATGGGCGCGCGCTATGCGAAGCTGATGGGGTTATCCGCGGACCTGCATGAGATCTCCGACAAGTTCTTCTTCTGGAAGTCGGTGGGCTCGATCAAGGACACATTCGAGATTGGCGGCGCGTTCGACGCGAAAGTGCTGAAGGACGTGATGCGCATGCGGCTGGGCAAGACCGTCGCGGGCACGATCCGCGAGTTCATCCCGGACGCAAACACCGCGCAGATGCTAGACCACATGGTGCAGTATGTAGGCTCCTCGCCGGATGCTTCGCCTGCCATTCTCACCGCGATCGGGCACATGCAGGCGCAGGAAGGCATCTGGTATCCGATGGGCGGTACGCGTGCCGTGCCGGAAGCGATGGTAAAGCTCGGACGCGAGCTCGGCGTGGTGTATCGCACCGGCGCAGATGTGCAGCGGCTACTGGTGAGCGGCGGCAAGCACGAGCATGTGACGGGCATGGAGCTTGTGGGCGGCGAACAGCTGGAGTTCGACGCGGTGGTGAGCAATGAGGATTCGGTGCGAACCCATCGCGAGCTGCTCGCGGGCACGCATGCCGCCAAGCACTTTGAGCATGCGCGCAAGTATGAGCCCGCGTGTTCGGGCGTTGTGTTGTACCTGGGGCTGAACAAGCGCTATGAGCACCTGGCGCACCATGACTTTGTGTTCTCGCACGACCCGGAGGAAGAGTTTCACGCCATCTATGACAAGGGCGTGCCCGCGCCGGACCCTACATGCTATCTGGCATGCACGGCGGCCACCGATCCAGCCAGCGCGCCGGCAGGCGGCGAGGCCATGTATGTGCTGGTGCACACACCCTACCTGCGGCCGGGGCAGGACTGGCGCAAGATGCTGCCGGGGTACCGGCAGGTCATCCTGGACAAGCTGAAGCGCACCGCCGGCTGCACAGACATTGAAGAGCGCATCGTGTTCGAAAGCGCGGTGACGCCGCAGGATATCCATGAGCGCTACCGCGTGCTGAACGGGGCTATCTATGGGCTCTCATCGCATGGGCGGTTTACGGGCGCGTTCAAGCCGGCCAACCGCAGCCGCGAAGTGGATGGGCTCTACCTCGCAGGCGGCGCCGCGCACCCGGGGCCGGGCATGCCGATGGTGATGATGAGCGGCTGGATCGCGGCGGACTCGCTGGACCAGGATGCAAAGAGCGGTGCGCTGGCGGCGTAAAAAGCGGGGATGAGTGCTATGTGGTGAGTGACCGGCGTTAGGCTTTGCTCGCCACTTGTTCCTCGCTTGATCGACAATAGCCGCATGGCCGACGACTCCGCACTGCCGAAGATCGCTCCGCTGACGCTGTGGTACTTCCGGCGTGTGGCGAAGCGGTACTTTCGCAAGCACTTCCGGTCGGTCATGGTGCAGCGGCTGCACCTGCTACGGCAGGCACGCGGGCCGCTGATCGTGTACGGCAATCATTCATCGTGGTGGGACCCGCTGTTGATGGTCTTGCTGGCGCGTGTGGCGCTGCCCGGGCGGCGGCACTATGCGCCCATGGATGCGGAGGCATTGAAGCGGTACCCCATCTTTCGCAGGCTGGGTGTCTTCCCCGTGGAGATGGCGACGGCGCGGGGCGCAGCCATGTTTCTGCGCAAAAGCACGGCGGTGCTGCGCTCCGGCGGCGTGCTCTGGCTTACGCCGCAGGGCCGGTTTGCGGATCCCAGAGAACGGCCGCTGCAATTCAAAACCGGCATCGGCCTGCTGGCCACGCGCCTGCCGGAAACGCCACTGTTGCCGATGGCGGTGGAGCCGTTGGCCGACTCCCAGCCGTGGGTGTTGCCGATGGCGGTGGAGTACACGTTCTGGGATGAACGGCTGCCGGAGACGTTGATGCGCTTCGGCGAGCCGGTACGCGTGAGTGGCGAGGCTTCAGTTGCCGAGGTGACGGCGCAGTTGGAGCGCGCGCTAGAAACGGAGATGGAGGCGTTGAAGGCCAGCTCGACGCTGCGCGATGCGCGTGCGTTTGAAGCGGTGTTGCGCGGCGGGCGCGGCACCGGCGGGATGTATGCGCTCGTGCGGCGCGTGAGGGCGCTGTTTGGGGCGCGAGTCCAGAAGGATCACACGCTTCGGCCGGAGTAGCGCTACGAGACAGCGCTCGCGTGGGACAATGACGAGCGATGGTGTTGACTCTGCTGGCGCTTGCGTTTGTGTGCTCGCTTGGGCCGGCGGTGCTGTTCTGTAGAAACCTGCGGCTCTATCGCGAGCCTCCGCCTTCGGCACAAGCTGAGCCCCACGTCGCTGTGCTCATTCCGGCGCGCGATGAAGAAGCCAACATCGAAGCGTGTGTGCGCAGCGTGCTCGGGAGCCGCGGCGTTGCGCTCCATGTGCTGGTAATGGACGATGGGTCCGCTGATCGCACGGCACAGATTGTGCAGGCGCTGGCAGAGAAAGACGGGCGCGTGCAGTTGTTGCGCGGCTCCTCCCTGCCGGCTGGATGGAACGGCAAGCAGCATGCATGCTGGCGGCTTGCGCAGGCGACTCAGGAGACAGGCGCTTTCCTGTTGCTGTTTCTCGATGCGGATGTGCGCTTACAGCCGGATGCGGTGGCGCGGATGGCGGCATTTCAGCAGGCAAGCCAGGCGGCGCTGGTCTCGGGATTCCCGCGGCAGATTACAGTGACGTTCCTGGAGTGGCTGCTGCTGCCGTTGATCCACTTTGTGTTGCTTGGATTTCTGCCGATGAGGCGCATGCGCCACTCCACGCTGCCGGCGTTTGCAGCCGGGTGCGGGCAGTTCCTAATGGTGGAGCGCGACCCCTACTTTGCGAGCGGCGGCCATGCGGCCATCCGCGAGACGATGCATGATGGACTGCGCCTGCCCAAGCTCTTACGCGAGCATGGCTACAAGACCGATCTGGCCGACCTCACGAACCTGGCCGATGTGCGGATGTACTGCTCGGCCGGTGCCGTTTGGCACGGGCTGGCGAAGAACGCAACGGAGGGGATTGCGTCGCCGAAACGGATTGTGCCGCTGACATTGTTGCTGCTGCTGGGGCAGGTGGCGCCGCTGGTGTTTGCCGCATGGTGGACTGTCGTGTACCTGCTGGCGGCGGAGAGCGCGATGAGGATCGGCGGGTTTGCGTGGAGCAGGACGGCAGACCTGGTGACCGCCGTCGTGTACCTGTCGCTCCTGGCGAGCTTTGTCCCTCGGCTGCTCGCCGCGGCGCAATTCCGGCAGCCGCTGCGGTCTGCATGGTTGCATCCGCTTGGCATGGTGGTCCTGCTGGCGGTGCAGTGGTACGCGCTGGGAAAGCAGCTACGCGGAACGCCTGTGGGATGGCGGGCGAGACTGTATACAAACGGATCTGGAGCGGAAATCCAGGACAGGGACGGGGGCTAAAGGAGTTCTCCTATTGCTATAGTCCCCTTCTTGAAGGGCGTTATCCTGAGCGAAGCGAAGGATCTCTGTAGTGTGTCCGCAGCGGAACGGACGGATCAGGAGAGGCGACAAGGAGGTCCACCCCTGCAGGCAAGCGGCACTAGACGCCCTTCTTGCGGGGCTCCCAGATGAACTTGTGAATCTGCAGGCTGAGGCGGGCGGGCAGGCCGTCATCGAGCATCCATTGCACGACTTCGCGCGCGTCGAGCACCATATTATCTGCGGTGCGCTCGTCACTGGGCTGCTTGCGGAAGGCAGGTGAGAGCAGGATGCCGCCGCAGCGTGTTTCTAACGCATGGGTACGGATGAAGTCGCGCGCGAACTCGTAGTCGGCGCGGTCACTGAGGACGAACTTGACCTCGTCGCGGGCTGTAAGGGCGTCGAGGTTGTCGAGGCGGAAGGTGTGCGACATGCCCGAGGCAGGGCACTTGACGTCGACGATCTTGTGCACGGCTTTGGGGACGTCGGAGAGCGGACGTTCTCCTGAAGTCTCGATCATGAGCTCGTAGCCGGCGTCGAGCAGGCGCTGCATGAGCGGGAGAAGCTCGCGGGCCTGCAGCATGGGTTCGCCGCCGGTGAACTCGATGAGGCGGCAAGGCTGAAGCGCTTCAATCTGGGCGAGTATCTCGTCGTCCGAGAACGGCTGGCCACCTGTGAATGTGTATTCGGAGTCGCACCAGGAGCAGCGCAGGTTGCAGCCGGCCAGGCGCACGAAGATGCATGGGACGCCGGTGAAGGAGCTTTCGCCCTGGACGGATTTGTAGAGCTCGATGAGTCGCATCAGGGGATGACAACGATGCCTGCGGCTAAAGCTGCCGCACGCATTTTCTGATCGAAGGTCGCGAGAGTCTGGCGTTGGCGGAGGGCTAGTTCCACGAAAGCCGCGTCGTAGGCGGTTAGGCCGAAGCGTTGTGCCGCAGCTACAAGCGCTGGCAGCGGCGCCGGTTCGTGCACGCGTATGTCCATTAGTTGGAACGTTCCGAAGACTTCACTGAGTTCATTAGCGGTGAGACGACCCTTCTGCAGGCCGAGATAAAGCTTATTGGCAACTTCGAACGGCCAGATGGCGGGAACATGCACCTGTTCCTGCGCTGCGCGCTGATACAGAGCTTCAGAAATCGGGCTCTTCTCATCGGCAAAAGCCCAACTCAATGCCGCAGAGCTGTCCACAATCACAAGTTATTCCTCGTGGTCGTTGATCCACTCACGCCAAGGCCGCCCATTTCGGCCGGAGGTGGAATTTCCCTGTGCAAGGAGGTTCTGAAGACGCTCAAACTGGGCAAGACGGGCAGCCACAAGCTCGGGCGTGAACATGTCTTCCGGGGTCTGCGCTGACTGCGGGGTAGCGGTTGCGGTTGTTGTCGTAATGACTTGCTCTGAAGCGCTCATGGTGGCTCCCTTCGTAAGCTGTGCCTACCCAGTGTAGCGCGCGAAGCTGGTGTCGGTTTCGTAGACGGTGCAGTCCTTGACGCGGACGCGGCCTTCGGTCATGTCGTGCATCTGGCCGGCGGTCTGGTCGAAGAAGTACTTGGCAAGATTTTCAGCCGAGGGGTTGAGCGTGGTGAAGGGCTCGAGCTCGTTGATCATCTGGTGGTCGAGGTAGTCGACCGTGGGGCGGAGGACCTGCTTAAGGAGCTTGAAGTCGAGCAGGAGACCGGCTTCGTCGAGATGTTCGCCAGCGAGCGTGACGAGCACGCGGTAATTATGACCGTGCGGGTTTTCGCACTTGCCGTTGTAGTTGCGGAGATAGTGGCCGGAAGAAAAGCCAGACTGCACGGTGATTTCAAACATGGAGCGGAGATCGGTTCTTTTCGCTTGAGCTTTCTGCTGAGCAGATGCGCTGAAGAAGCGCCAAGGCTCATTCTACCGGGCGTTGACCGAGGGGCGGGCGGCGACGGGCGGCGCGCTCAGCCTGCTGCTGATCGTCGGCCCGGCGCTCGGCTTGCTCGAAGAGGCTGGAGAGGACGCCCGCGAGAGCTGTGAGGAGGGCGACAAAAAACAGGGCGATGCCGGTGGTGCGCCACAGGGCAGTGTCTCCCGGCGAGCCGGGCTGCTGGGCAAGATTGGTGAAGGACAACACAATGGAGACGATAGCGAAGAGCGCGAGCGTTCCGGCGAGGATGTAGAGGTTGCGTCCCATGGGGCTCTTCCCAAGCATAGCGCCAAGCGCGGCTAGAAGTTGCTGGGAGCGGAAGCTGGCGATCATGGCGTCCGAGATGGGCTGCCGGGACGAGGCGTGCGTGTGGACGGAGAACCGGGAGTGTATACGCGGCTCGCGTTTACTCATGTGGCGGAGGCTATGCGGGCGGGATTGTATGCGGCGGGATGCGCCTGACTGGTGTAGTCTTGCGGGCACGCTTGCTGAGTGCAGAACCACGGAGCCTTGAAGCGCCCAAGGGAGAGTGTCATGCCTCACATACTGAGTCCGGTGCCGGGAAAGACGATGGACCAGTCCTACGTCGGCATCGGCTACAAGAATTCGCAGGGCCACACCGAGTGTGTAGAGTTCATCAAGCAAACACTGGATGCGCCGATCACCTCCATGTGGAAAGAAGGCAAGAAGGTCACAGCAGGCGACATGACCCTGAAGCCCGGCACAGCGATTGCAACCTTTGTGAACGGCAAGTACCCACAGACGGGAAGCACCGGAATGCATGCGGCGATTTACATGGGCCAGAGCGCGTTGGGCATCCAGGTACTGGATCAGTGGCAGGCGCAAGGCATGGTTAAACCACGCACGATCCACTGGAAGGCGACCAGACCGGGGCTGAGCAACGATGGCAGCGCATTCTCCGTGATTGAGTGGTGATCGCATGAGACGCGGACATGTACTCTCCGGCCTCCTGATGTTCCTGTTCAGCGGTTACGCGTGGGCAGCTTCGTATCCGGTAAGCTGCCCGGACACGATCGACGTGAAGCAGCAACTAAGCTCTCCAATAGAAGGTTGGAAAGCGGGCCTCGACTCGCTTCCGCATCGGCTGGCGCTCATCACCTTCTTCGACGGACCACCGGAAGACAATGCGTCGCTTGCTCCAGTTTCCAGCCGGGTTGCGGGGAAGCAGATTGCGACGTGGCTCTTCGGTTCCAGAAGCAGCCGGGCTATCTGGCTCACGTGCGGCTACGCGGGCACGGCTGTGACCCTCTCGAAGAGCCTGCCGGCGAGCGTCACATCGTGCGCGGTGACCTACAACCCGCGGCAGCAGGTGAGCGGTTTGCCGCTCATCGAGAAGATTACCTGCAAGTAGATCCGCTTAGGGAGCGAAGAAGCGCTCGACTTCGGCGATGTCCTCGGTGCGGCGGTAGGCGGGCAGTGAGTCGAGAAAGGTGCGGCCGTAGCGCGCGGTGCGGATGCGCGGATCGAGCAGCATGAGCACGCCGCGGTCGGTGAGCGAGCGGATGAGCCGGCCGAAGCCTTGCTTGAGCGTGATGACGGCTTGCGGAACGGAGAGGTCGCGGAAGGGGTCGCCCCCGGCGGCGGCGATGGCTTCGGTGCGCGCGCGCAGGATGGGGTCCGAGGGGACGGCGAAGGGCAGCTTGTCGATGATGACGCAGCTTAACTGCTCGCCCTGTACGTCGACTCCTTGCCAGAAGCTGGATGTGCCGAAGAGGACCGCGTTGGGGGTATCGCGGAACTGCTGGAGGAGCACGTGGCGCGGCGCTGAGCCGTGCAGGAGCAGCGGAAACGGAAGCTGGGCGAGCAGACGGTCATGGAGCTCGCGCATCTGCGCGTAGCTTGTGAAAAGGCAGAAGGCGCGGCCGCGAGTGATTTCGAGCACGCGGCGGATTTTCTCGGCGGCCTGGCGGGTGAACTCTGGGTGGCGTGGGTCGGGCATGCTGGTGGGCAGGTACAGGAGCGCTTGCGTGCCGTAGTCGAAGTGGCTAGGAACGACGAGCTCTTTGGCGAAGGGGATGCCGAGGCGCTTGGAGAGATGGTCGAAGCCGGGCTTGCCGTCGGCGGCGGCGACGGTGAGCGTGGCGGAGGTGAGGATGACGCTGGGGTACTGGGTGAAGAGGGTTTCGGCGAGCAGGGTGGAGACGTCGATGGGCGTGGCTTGGAGGTGAGTGGTGAAGGATTGGTAGACGGGTTCGGGCTGCATTGTTGCCGGGCCGACTGCGGGTCTCTCCACTCCGGCACTGCGCGCCTCCAGTCGAGATGACGCGGAAGAGGCAGGGCGATCTAGTAGAGATGACGCGTCTGTGGTGGGACTGACCAGAGAAGTCGTTCTCGGCTGGTTGCGGGTGGCGTTGCGGACGTTGGAAGCGGCGCGGCGCTCGATCCAGAAGACCTGGTTGCGGTCTTCGGATTCGAGCAGAAAGCGGAGGTGGGTGCGGATGTCACCGGCACGCTTGCGCAAGCCCGCGGCTTCGTCGACTTCGCGGAGGCGCTCCAGTTCCGACTCCAGGCGGAGTAGAGCATTGGAGGCGCCGAGATAGGCGTCGCCGCGTTCCTCCAGGAAGTCGGCGCGGTCGGTGAACTCAAGACGGCCCATGTGAGACGGACCTACAGGAAGCGAGCCGAAGAAGAGACGTGAACGCTCGCGGAGGGTGGCCGTGCAGCTTTCGATCGCGGAGGTGCTGACGCCCTTGGCGCGCAGCATGGATTCAGTGTCGCGGGCGAGCTCGTCGAAGCGGGCGTTGGAAAGGGCGATGCCGAAATACTGGCTGGCCACGTCCTCTAGTTCGTGGGCCTCATCGAAGATGACGGCGGCGGCTTCAGGGAGGATGCCGGCGTCGGGTGCGCCGGCAGCCTGCTGCTTGATGCTGAGGTCGGCGAAGAAGAGATGGTGGTTGACGATGACGATGTCGGACTCTAGCGCGCGGCGGCGCATGCAGGTGATATAGCAGGGCTCCCAGTTGGGACAGGTCTGGCCGAGGCAGACTTCGGAGCGGGCATCGAGCTTGTGCCAGAGCGCGGAGGACTCAGGAAGGACGTCGACTTCGGCGCGGTCTCCGGTATCTGTACCGCGCTCCCATTGCAGGATGGCGTGAAACTGCCCAATGTCTTCAAGGCCGGAGAGGATAGGGTTGTCGCGCAGCGCGTAGAGCTTCTGCTTGCAAACATAATTCGCCCGGC
Source organism: uncultured Acidobacteriaceae bacterium (assembly GCA_964236875.1). GTDB lineage: Bacteria > Acidobacteriota > Terriglobia > Terriglobales > Acidobacteriaceae > Granulicella. Next base: position 17,132 of record CAXSHQ010000009.1, read on the forward strand.
CCTTCATGTAGCAGACGCGCAGGGGGCCAAGGAGCGATTCGAGGAACGGGATGTCCTTGAAGAAAAGCTGTTCCTGGAGATTTTTGGTGCCGGTGGAGATGATGATGCGCTGCTTGCCTTCACGTGCGCGGCGCAACGCCGGGAGCAGATAGGCGAGGGTCTTGCCGGTGCCGGTGCCGGCCTCCACGATGAGGTGGCGGCGGTCGGCAAAGGCCTGCTCGATGGCCTTGGCCATGGCGTACTGGCCTGGCCGGTGCTCGAAGGCCAGCGAGGACTTGGCGAGGATGCCCTGGGGGTTGAAGAAGTCGTAGAGGCTGGGAAGACTGCGTTCATCAGCCGCTTCGCTCAGCGGGGTCTTGCGGTCGACTTGGGCGAGCGGCGGCACTGGTCAGCTTCGATGATAGCCGCCGTTTCTTCGCCCAGGGATTCTGATTTCGAGGGGAGGCCCTCGGCTGACGCCTCATCGAATGCGAGCTGCCCCATGTCACGGCTAAAGCCGTGACCCACCGGTTGTACCACTTGTTCAGAGGCTCCTGACCGATCACATGTCGTGGAGTGCTCCTCGCAACGTCTGGGTTGCGATGGCGAGCAGCGACCGGGGCGTCGAGAAGCGAGCTAGCTCAGCCGCGTGCGCTGAAAGCTACGCGCTCTGGATGTTGGAAGCCTGCTTGCCTTTGGGCCCTTGGGTTATGTCGAACTGGACCTTCTGGCCTTCCTTGAGGCTTTTGAAGCCTTGCATCGTGATCGCAGAGAAGTGAGCGAAGAGGTCTTCACCGCCGCCGTCCGGTGTGATGAAGCCGAAGCCCTTGGAGTCGTTGAACCACTTGACAGTGCCGGTTGCCATGGGAGGCATCTCCTGGTGTTTCTGATTGTCGGGGGCCGGCCTCCAGCGTAGCAGCTAAGCGCGCGTTGCGGAGATGAAATCATCACAGCGCGTTGGGAAATGCTCCCGCGTTGAGAGTTGGCGGCTCGATCACGCGCTCGCGCTGGCCGGTGCGCCAGCTTCGGAACGCGGCGTCGAGGATGTGTTGATTGCGGACCCCTTCGGCTCCGGGGCCGGCGAAGGGTTCCCCGCTGCTCATGGCTCGGGCGAAGTTGTCCATCATGAGGGCGTAGGCGTCGCGGTTCTGGAAGGGGCGTGTGTCGATCAGCTTGCCGCCGCGGCGCAGCACCACGTCCACTGGCCAGTCGACCGTCATGCCGTTCTCGGCGAAGAGCACGCCTTCGCTGCCCACTACCTCAAGCACAGTCCGGTAGGCGGCGCGGGCCGAGGTGTTGACGCTCGCGACGATGTTGTGCGTCAGTTCCAGTTGCAGCACGGCGGAGGCTTCGACCGGGCCGGAGAGCTCGTCCCGCGTGGCAAAGGTGGAGACGCTCACCACATCCGCGCCGAGAACATACCGCAGCGTGTCGATGCAATGCACGCCAACATCGCCGATGGGACCGCCGGCAGCGAGTGTGGGGTCGATGATCCAGGCGCGCTTGGAGTTCTGGGCGGGATAGTTGAACTCGGCGTGAGCGGTGCGGACTTCGCCGATCTCGCCGGCGGCGATGCGGGTGCGCATGTCGTTGACCGAAGGCGCCCAGCGGTAGTGATGCGCGACGCCGAAGAGCTTGCCGCTTCGTTCCGCGGCAGCGAGCAAGGCTTCGGCCTGCTCGACCGTAGCGGTCAGGGGCTTCTCGCAGAGCACGGCTTTGCCGTGGGCAAACGCGAGCTCAGCGTGCTCGAGGTGGACGGCATCGGGGCTGGTGATGAAGATGGCGTCGATGTCGGGCGAGGCGCAGAGAGCTTCAGCGGATCCGTAAGCGCGGGTGTTCGCGATCTGCGCGGACTCCTGAGCCTTGCCTGGATCGCGACGCCATAGGCCGCCGAGCTGGGCAACTTCGCAGCGCTCGAAGGAAGGCAGCAGACGGTACTGCGCGTGCAGGCCGTAGCCGAGGATACCGAAGCGGACAGGGTTCATCCCGCCATGGTATTCGAGCGGTGTGCGAAGAGGCGACTCAGTGGCCTGACAGGTACGCGCCCAGGATGAAGGGCGAAGCGATGGCCACCGTGACCGGGCCGATGCAAGGACCCAATCTGAAGCGGGAGCCAAGCGGAGCGTGCTCGTGCGCGGAGGTGATCTCCGCGAGAGGCAGAGTGACCGCTTTGGCTTTGCCCTTGGGGAGTATGGACAAAGATTCTTCGCCGATGGAGAGAATGGTGCCTTCCATCCGTTCGTGATTTGCGGTATGCAGCTTGATGCGCGCACCGACGCCGAACTGCTGCATGTCGGGGTGGGCAGGAGCGGCAGGTGGTGTGGCGGCCCGTGCGGTGCCTTCTGCGAACAGAAGAACGACTGCAATGGTTCCGGAAGAGAGGGCAGAACGAAAGGCTGGCATGAGGTTTCTCCTTTGTTGGGTCCATTCAACAGGGTAGACAACCGCATTGCTAGGCGGGTTATGACAGTTTCGTGAACTGTCACTGTTCCTATAATGGCAAGTGCGCCCGGACGCGCAGATAGCAGGTGAAGCATGGCACCGCGACGCGAACAGAAAAAACGACTGGGCAAGAAGCATCGGCAGGCGAGCACGCGGCCGAAGCTGGGCAAGGCTCCGCGGGCGGGCGCCCGGACGGGGGCGCAGGTTGCGGGCGTTTCTCCGAAGCAGCGGAAAGAGATGGCAGCAAAGAAGGCTGCAGCGGCGAAAAAAAGCAAGATGCCGAAGCGGAGCCCGGAGTTCGAACGGAAGGTGACGCTCACGGATTCCTCCGCCCCAAAGGAACGGCGTGGGCACTCGGGCGAGTATGACGAGGAGGCGCGCGCGGAACGCACTGAGCGAAGGAGCCCAAAGCTGCGGCTGGGTGGCGCGGGCAGCGCGCATGGCGAGCGCGAAGACCGTGAACTGGAGCAGCTGGCGAGCGAGATGGCGGCGGCGAGCGATGGGGCTTCTCGCGTGCAAGCCGAGATGCCGCTGGTGGCGATCTGCGGGCGGCCCAATGTGGGCAAGTCGACGCTGTTCAATCGGCTGACTGGGACGCGTAGATCGATCGTGGGCGATGAGCCGGGGATCACGCGCGACCGCATTTACGGCGAAGTGGAGTGGAGCGGGCGCACGGTGCGGCTGGTGGACACGGGCGGCGTCGTGCCCGATGACGAGGCGCTGATTCCGGCGGAGATCTTTCGCCAGGCGCAGGTGGCGCTGGGTGAGGCCGACGCGATCATCATGGTGGTGGACGGACGCACGGAACTGGCTGCGCCTGACGTGGAGCTGGCACGGCTGCTGCTGCGGAATGCGCATGTGCGGCCGCTGTTCCTGGCCGTGAACAAGATGGATTCGGCGGAGTTGGAGGCAGGCGCTGAGAACTTTCGCACGCTGGGTTTCCGGAATGTGATGCCGGTGAGCGCGGAGCATGGGTCCGGCATCGGTGACCTGCTGGATGAGGTTTGGGCGGTGCTGCCGGAGCCCGCGGAAGCGGAGCCGGATGAGGTGATGGAAGGCTTCGAGGCCGAGGCGGAGGAAGATGAGGGTGGATACATCGCCGACCGCGCTGTGCTGGACCCGCGGGCGATGCGCGAGGCCATGATGCGCGGCGAGGCGGCCACGGAGGAGGAGCCTGCGGGGGTGGATGCGCCGCCGGTGGGTCTACCCGATGTGGAGAGCGCGGCGACGATGCCTCCGCGTGAGCGGAGGCTGCGGACGCATGGCGAGCATGTGCAGCGGGAGACGAAGGTCGCCATCATCGGACGGCCGAATGTGGGCAAGTCGACGCTGCTGAATGCGTTGACCGGTACAGACCGCGCCATTGTTTCTCCGATTGCAGGAACGACGCGCGATGCGGTGGATGAGGTGGTGACGCGCGATGGGCACGACTTCCGGTTCATCGACACGGCTGGCATCCGGCGCAAGGGCAAGACCAAGCTGCTGGCCGAGAAGCTCAGCGTGATCATGAGCCGCAAGCACTTGGAAGCGGCGGATGTGGCGCTGCTCGTGATCGATGCGGCGGAAGGCATCGCAGCGGCGGATGCAAACATCGGCGGCTATGCGCATGAAAGCGGGCGCAGCGTGATCATCGTGGTGAACAAGTGGGACCTGATGGCTCCGCCGAAGAACCAGCTCACGCCGGACGGCATGCGGCCCTTCGACGGCAAGCCGCCTGCAGACAAGAAGGTCTATGAGCAGCAGGTGCGCGATGCGCTGAAGTATCTGGACTATGCGCCGCTGCTGTTCGTAAGCGCAGCGGAAGCGAAGGGCATCGACGAAGTGTTCAAGAAGGTGGAGCTTGTGGCGCGGGAAAGGCGCAAGCGCATCTCCACCGGAAGCATGAACCGGTTCCTGGATCGCGTCGACTTCCAGCGCGCGAGCGTGCCGATGAATAAGCGCGTGAAGATCTACTACATGACACAGGCAGCGGTGGCTCCGCCGACCTTCGTGCTGTTCACGGACCGCGATGTGAAGCTGCACTTCAGCTATGAGCGGTTTCTGGCGAACGAGATCCGGGACAGCTTCAAGTTCATCGGGAGTCCGATCTGGTTCAAGGTAAAGGCGCGGAACAAGAAGCGGACGGAATGAGGTTCCGCTGAACGGTGACGATGCCTGCTTGTGCGTTTCTCTGCGTTCTGGCGTCGCCTTCGACCTTCTCCTGCATGCCGGGTGAGTGGGCTCGTGCATGAGCGGGAGCAGGTTGGGAACGAGCTTTGAGCCGTGAGCTTTCCAGCTATGAGCTCAGGGAGTTCGGTGGCGGGTACGGTGCGAGCCAGGCATATGCCAGGGGCGGCGGGATGTAAGCGGAAGCGGTGTGGACCGATCCAGCAGGTCGCCGATCTTGCGCCTATCCGCGGCGGTAGTCGCCGGACTTGCCGCCGGATTTGCTGAGGAGAATGATGTCGCGAATGCGGATGCCCTTGTCGAGAGCCTTGGTCATGTCGTAGACGGTGAGGGCGGTTACGGCGGCGGCGGTCATGGCTTCCATCTCGACGCCGGTGCCGGCGATTGTGGCGGCCGTCGCGGTGATCTCTACGCCACCGGCGGTGACGGTGGCGGTTACGTCGATGAAGCTCAGGGGCAGCGGATGGCACATGGGGATGAGGTCCGCGGTGCGCTTGGCGGCCATGATGCCGGCGAAGCGGGCGACCTCCAGGGGATTGCCCTTGGGGTTTTTCGGAAGGGCGGCGAGCACCTGCTCGTTGAGCTCGACAAAGGCGCGCGCCACGGCTTCGCGGCGGGTCGGGGACTTGGTGCTGACATCGACCATGTGGGCTTCACCGGCGGCGTCGTAGTGGGAGAGTTGGTCGGGCATGGTTCGAAGCCTAACGCAGAAGAACGCGGACGGTTTCGCCTGCGGCGAACCCGGGAGTCTCGGCAGGGAGGACGGCGAAGCAGTTGGCGCGGGCGTTGGCGGCGAGGTCGCCGGAGCCTTGCCAGGGGACTAGCTTGACGGTGGCTGATTGCCAGTCGGTTGTGAGGTCCGCGGGCAGAAAGCGGGTTACGCGGGCTCCGCCACGGACGTCTTCAGCCAAGCGGGCTTCGACGAAGCGGGGCGGCAGGTCGGTCTGCCCGGCAAGCGCGCGAAGAAACGGCGCGACGAAGAGGCGGAAACAGACCTCAGTGGAGACGGGGTTGCCGGGGAGGCCGAAGAAGTACTGGAAGGCGTTCGACGTTGGACGTTCAACGTTGGACGTTTCCGGCCGCTTGCTGCTTGCTGCTTCTTGGTGGCTGCCTCTGGGCAGGCGACCGAAGACGAGAGGCTTGCCGGGCTGGATGAGGGTGCCGGTGAAGAGAAACTCGGCGCCGTGAGACGCCAGGACCTCTTCAACGAGGTCGTACTTGCCCATGGAGACGCCGCCGGAGAGGAGAAGCAGGTCGGCGCTGCGGGCTTCGGCGAGGCGCTCCTCGATGTCCTCGCGGGTGTCGCGGGCGATGGCGAGGGGCTGTGGGTGGCCGCCGGCTTCGCGGACGAGGGCGGCGAGGGCGTGAGTGTTGGAGTTGCGGATCTGCCACGGCTCGGGCGAGGCGTCGAGCTCCACGAGTTCGTCGCCGGTGGCGACTATAGCGACTTTGGGCTGAGGAAAGACGCTGACGCGGGCAAGGCCGCAGCTTGCGGCGAGGGCGATCTCCGGAGCGGCGAGGCGGCGTCCGGCGGGGATGAGCTCGGCGCCGATGCGGGCCTCGGCGGCGCGAGGGACCACGTTTTCGCCGGCCGCAAGAGTGCGGTCCCGAACGAGGCTGACCGTGTCCGCGGAAAGGACGGCGTGCTCCAACATGAGGACGGCGTCGGCTCCGAAGGGGACGGGGGCGCCGGTCATAATCTCGAGCGCTTCGCCCTCGGCAAGCGCGATGCCGGTGGGACGCTCTCCTGCGCGCAGCGTGCCGGCGACGCGCAGGGGCTGCCCGGAGGTCAGGTCGGCGGTGCGGAGGGCGTAGCCGTCGCGGGTGGAACGGGCGAAGGGCGGCTGGTCGCGCTCGGCGCAGATGGAGGCGGCGCTGACGCGGCCGGCGGCGTCAGCGAGCGGGACGGTTTGCTGCCCGGCAGGCGAAGGTACGGCGCGGGCGTGGTGAAGGACTTCCGCTAACGCGTCGGAGAAGAAGAGGACGCGTTCAGCGGGTGGCGGCATGGGTCCAGTGTAGTGCTGAGCAAAACGCCCCACGCCGAAGGACGGATACCGTCTTTGTGCGTGGGGCGTTTGCTGTTGTTACTTCTTGCCGGGTGCTTTGTACTTGGTGTTGACGGTGTGGCCGAGGCTGGCGAGGACTTCCTTGACGACAGGAGCGAACTTGCCTTCCGGAGCGAGCTCCAGATACTTCTCATAAGCCTCAATGCAGCCCGCAGGCGGCGTGAGCTTGCCGCCCACGACCGTGGACTTGCCGATGAGCGACTGGCCCTTGATGTAGTACGGATCGGGGCGAGAAGGATCGGCGGCAATGGCCTTGTCGGCGGCGGCGCCAGCTTCCGTGGGGGCGTTGTTGTTGGCCAGGATGGCGGCTTCGTTGTTGTAGTACATGCCAGCCTTGGCGGGGTCGAGCTTTGCGGCGTTCTCGAAGGCGGCTACGGCATCCGGGGTCTTGCGCTCTGTTGCGTAAACGTTACCCAGCTGGTTGTAGGCGACGGCCTGGTCGGCCGGTGTGGGCTTCTTGGAGGCGGCGTTCAGGTCAGCGGACTTCTTGAAGGCGTCCGTCGCGTCGGAGTAAAACTTCATGGCAGCGTCGTCGGTGGTGATGAGCTTATGCTGCTGGTCGTCCTCGTGCTTGAGGTGGTCGCCCTTCGCCTTGAGAGTGTCGCCGTAGGTGATCCAAAGGATGGATTCATCGGGCTTGGCGTCGGTGGCGGCCTTCATGTCCGCGACATCCTTAGTGACGTCACCATAGTTCGGAGGGGCGGCCGCGAGGAGGTCCGCACGGACGGTCTTGAGGGTCGTGTTGAGCTGCGCCACGACCTTGTTGGCACCCATGGCAGCGGTGTTCTTGGCGCGGAAATCTTCGATTTCCTTGCGGCGCTCCGGCGTGAGCGCGGCCAGGAACGCCGGGCGGGTCATGTCGAAGTCTTCGGTCTTGTCTTCGCCAACCTTGAAGACTTGCGGCACTGCGGTCTTGGCGTCCTTGGGATCGGACACGAAGTCCACGCTTTTACCCTGGCGGAAGAGCACGACGTCGTAGTTTCCAGGGGCGATGCCGGAGCCCTTGTAGTTGCCGCTGTCGTCGGTTTTGAAGACGAACGGGTACTTGCGGGCCTCCGGGGCGGAGGTAATGTCGGAAGTCAGCCTGATTTCGCCGTCCTTGATGGGATTGCCGATTTCGTCCTTGGCTGTGCCGTGGATGCTGGCGGTCTGCGCGTGGAGGCGAGCCGCTCCGGCGGCGGTGAAGAAGAGGGCAAACACTGTGAGGGCTTTTTTAGGTGTCGTCATAAGGGATCTTCTTCCGTGTTGCATGGATTGAGATGCGGCATCAGCGCGCCGCGTACGGGATGGGGTCCGGAACGCCGGCTTCAGCGAAAGCGCGCAAGCGGAGCACGCAACTTTCACAGACGCCGCAGGCTTCGGCCTCGCCCGAGTAGCAGGACCAACTTACATGGAGGGGCGCGCCAAGTTCAACTCCCAGGCGCACGATCTGGTGTTTGCGGAGATGGATGAGCGGGGTGGCGACCTGGATGGAGCCCTCGCGGGTACCGCTGCGGATGAGCTGGTTGAAGGCTTCGTAGTAGGCAGGACGGCAGTCAGGGTAGCCGGAGCTGTCCTGCTCGACGGCGCCTATGAAGACGGTGGCGGCGCCGAGGACCTCCGCCCAGCTGACGGCGGCGGAGAGGAAATGTGCATTGCGGAAAGGGACGTAGGTGACGGGGACGTCTGTCCCGGTGCGGTCGGCCTGAGCGAAATCCGGCTCTGGACCGGCCTCGGGAACGGCAATGGAAGCGTCAGTGAGCGCGGAGCCGCCGATGCGGCGGAAGAAGTCGGTGCGAAGTGTGAGGAGGTCGCGCAGGCCGACGGCGGCGGCTACGGCTTCAGCGGAGCGGAGCTCGCGGGCCTCGGTGCGCTGGCCGTAGCTGATATGGAGGCCGAAGGCGTCGAAGTCGCGGGCCGCCAGCGCCGCGCATACGGTCGAGTCCATGCCGCCGGAAAGGCAGACGACGGCTTGGGGGCGGGTTGTGGAGGCACCAGAGGCGGTGGAGCTCGGGCTCAAAGCGGGTGAGGCTCCGTCAGGGCTTCGGCTGCGTTTACCTCAGAAAGTTCGGAGGGAACCTCCAGGATATTGCGGGCGACGGCTTCATCGGAGGAGCGGACCTGGAGGCGGGCGAGGAAGGCGACCGGGATGAGGCTGTTGGCGTTTTCACCGTGGATGAACGACGGGATGCCAACGGCGTCCAAGGCCGCGCGCGCCATGTCGGCTTCCGCAGGGCCGGGGAAGATGCCGATGGTGACCAGGGTGTCGGGCGGCCCGTCGGGGAAAGTCGAGGACTCGTCGGAGAGGCGGTCGAGATTGTCTTGCTGTTCGCTCATGGGGTTTTCAGATGCTTATTTTGCTTCGACCGATTGCAGATGGAAGGTGATCGTGCCCCAGAAGAGGCGGGCCTGGATCTGAACAGGGAGGTGGCGCGCGTCGTCGGTGTACCAGATCCAGATGTGGCCACGATTTTTTACGATTCCTTAGTCGGCGGTGGCTTCTACCTTGAGGGCCTGGAAGGTGCCGGCGGGAGTCTTGATCTCTTCGCGAGACTCGACCTTCATGCCCACGGTGACGGTACGCATGGAGTCGGCGAGCGGGAAGCTGACAGTTTGGCCGACGGCGAGGGGCTGGGACTGGGTGTAGAAGATTGCCGACAGGGAGTCGGTCACGCAGGCAGGGACGTTGGCTTCCTTGTGGGTGGCGGTCCCTTTGACCAGGTTGCGCTCATTCTGGATCTGGCGACCGTGGGCATAGTCGAAGTTGAGGTCGCTGGCGATTTTGCGGCGGTTTTCCTGGATCTGCTTGGTAAAGCCGGGGGAGCAGCCGGTTTTGGTGCCGATGCCGGACTGGAAGCGGTCGACGACCGGAAAGAGCATGTTGACGGCGCCGACGGTATCGGCGGTGGCGGAGATTTTTTCCAGGTCGCCGGGGGCGGCATCGAGGTGAAAGACCGCGGTGCCGGCGGTGAATACGCGCCAATCGACCGAGAATGTGAGTGTTTGGTGCTCGGGGTACTGGAAACCGGGTTGCGGAGCCTGCAGGACGGGGATGGTGACCGGCTTGGGCGCCGCGGCAGGCTTGGAGGAGAAGATTTGCGCGGGGAGCGGAAGCGAAGCAGGGCGGGTTCCGGCCACGGCCAGGACGAATAGGGAGAGGGCCGCCAGACGTGCGGAACGGGTCAAAATGCACGGTCTCCTGTGGCGGGATTCGGCTGGCGGGCCTGTTGGAACAACGGCTATAGGAACACGGGCGAATGCGATTCCACGCGGCCCTACGTGAGTTCGACGCGAGCCGGGAGCAGGAAGACGCCGTCTCCCGGATCGAGGGGGACGCGGACCGGACAGGGCCTGAGGGCGTCAGGACGGGTCAGGAGGCGCCACGGTGAGCCCACCACATCCGCAGCACGAGAGCAGCGTACACGGCCAGCGCACCGATAAGAGCATTGTACTCGCGGTGGTGGCGGTATTGCTGCCAGCCGAAGCGGCCGGCACCGGCGGCTTCGCCGGGAAAGCGGGCGGGGGTGAGCCGCGGCAGCAGACGCGGGACGCGGGCGGCGTAGTCTTCGAAAGATGGGAAGGTGGAGCGGAGGAAGGCTTCCTCGCTTTTGATCGTGGGCCAGTAGACGAGCAGGAAAAGAACGACGAGGAGCAGACCCAGCGCCCAGCGGCCCGCCGCGACGGCGAAGCCGAAGGCGATGAGGACCGAGCCCAGGTAGAGCGGGTTGCGGGTGTGGGCGTAGGGGCCGGTGCGGGTGAGCTCGGCGTTCTTGCGGACATAGCCGGCGGCATACGCGCGGAGCCAGACGCCGGGACCGACCAACAGGAGGCTGAGCAGCAACGTGCGAGGGCTGGGGCGGGCGAAAAACATGAAAACGGCAGCGGTGAGGAAGCCGAGCGGCACGCGAATGCGGCGGGCGATCTTCTGCCAAGTGGTTCGGTTGCTGCCTGCGGCCATGCTGGTATTGTCGCAAACCGGAGCTGGCGAGTTATTCGTCCGGTCTTGAGTCTTGAGTTCGGGGCTGCAAGTAAAACGGGCTGAAACGAACTCAGGGTTCAGAGGTTTGGGAGATCAGAAGGTTCCGCGGTGACTTCGTGGCAAGCGCGGATCACCTGCTCGACGGAGATGCAGGCGAGGCTGGGGTCGGGAGTGGCCACATGTTTGTAGCTGGTGACAGCAGATTTGTCGCGGAGGACGCGCATTGGGCCAGGACCCCAAGGGCCATTGCGGGCGGGGCTAGTAGGACCGTAGAGGGCGACCAGCGGGATACCGAGCAGCCCGGCGAGGTGGGTAGGGCCTGAGTCGCTACCCACCTTGAGCGCGGCGCGGCGTGTGATGGCGAGCAGGCCGGCAATGTCACAGACGATGAGGCGGGCCACTCCTTTGCTTCCGGTAACGACGCTGAGGGCGAGATCGTCGTCCTTTCTGACAGCGGTGATGCCGACGTCGAAGCCTTGTCCGTGGAGCGCGCGTGCGAGGGCAGCGAAGCGGGCGGCGGGCCACTGCTTGGCTCCCCAGCCGGCACCGGGAGCGAGCAGTGCGAGGCGGCGGTCCGGGGGAGCTTCTTCAGCGGCCCAGTCGTCTGCCCAGGGTTCGTGCGGCAGGATAGGGTTTGTGGCGGGATCGTACCTGCCTTCGATGTGAGTTGGGGCGGGCGGGTCATCGGGGAGGGAGAGAAGGCCGCAGGACCGCTGGAGCAGGTCGACTCCCTGATAAACCACATGGGCGGCGCGATGGGGAAACTTGCGGGTGTAGAACCTTGCCGCCGGGGGCTCGCGCGGGTCCACATAGCCGACACGGACCGGCGCGGCCGAGAAGCGGGTGATGACGGCGGAGCGCAGGGTGCCCTGCAAGTCGACAGCTATGTCGTAGTGGGCGGCGCGCAGGGCGCGGCGAAGGGCGGTAATGGAGCGAAGGGTTTCGAGCGAGAACGGGGCACTCGACCAGAGCCTGGTTTCGGCCAGGTGCACGCGGTCGACGATAGGGCCCGAGCCTTCGCTGTTCACCAGGAGCGGAGCCCAGCGGGGATCGACGGCCCAGTCGATCTGCCAGTCCGGGCAGGCGGCGCGCAGGGTGGCTACGGCGGGGAGGGCGTGGAGGACGTCGCCCATGGCGCCGATGCGGCTGATCAGGACTTTCATGGGCGCGGCTCGCTGGGCGGTGATGACCGCCTCCGGCGAAGCTCACCCATGGGAATACATGCGGCAGGGATGAGGCACACGGGAAGCGCGGGGAACGGAGCCATCATACGGTGGACTCGGCCTGGTTGGCGGCATGCGTGGCGGGCTGGAGGCAGGCTTCGAGAGTGCGAAGGACGGGCGAGGTGTAGATGAACTCGGCTTCAAGCTCCACGATGACGACGGAACCGACGGCGTCTTCGAGACGGCGGAGGGCGGCGGGGTCGAGCTTGATCGCGTCCTTTTCGGTGGTGAGGAGGCCGGTGGCGCGGAGCTCGCGGGCGTAGCGGATGATTTGGGCGAGCTCGTGCTCGCCGTAGCGGGCGTGGTCACGGAAGGTGACCGCGTCGATGACGCCGCAGCCCGCCTTCCTGAGCATGGTGACGAAGTTTTCAGGACGGGCGATGGCGCAGAAAGCCAGCGGACGCAGGCCGGCCGAGAAGACGCCGAGGCCGGGCGGGAAGCGGAGGTGGCGGCGCAGTGTCCAGAGCGGGCGGACCCTGTTGGCATCGCGGAGGAGGGCGTGGAGCGGTCCGGTGAGGGCTTCGGCTTCCTCCTCGCGGAGGACGACGGCGTCGGCGCGGCGCAGGGCGGAGAGCGGCTCGCGGCGGTTGCCGGCCGGGAGGAGGGCGTCGGTGAGGTCTTC
>CAXSHQ010000010.1:0-8127 GCA_964236875.1 uncultured Acidobacteriaceae bacterium
GGCCGAGCAGGATGAAGTTGTGGCGGCTGAGCAGCGCGTTGACGACCTGAGGGATGACGGTGTCGTCATAGCCGACGATGCCGGGGAAGAGTGATTCGTCGGTGCCTGCGATCCTGCGGAGGCGGGCGATGAGGTTGTCGCGGAGCTCGTCCTTGACGGAGCGGCCGACTCGCTCGGGAGTGTATTCAGAGGTGCGGAGCTGGCCCAGGGTGCGCGGAAGTGCATTTGTCGGCATGGTGGAAGTATAGATGTGGAGCGGAAAGGCTGGATTCAGCGGGCCGGCAGCACCGGCGGCGGCAGGACGCTCGTTTGAGCGCCATGGAGCAAAGCGCGGCGACTTTCTATCAGCGCGAACACGTCGCTGGCGTTCTCGATATCAACAAAGATTGGTACCCCGGCGTTCAGCGAAAGGCCGTCAGTGGATTGTGTGCGCCGGTTGCCGAAACCCATGGGGATCACGGAGGCCGTGCCGATAGTGACAGTGCCGATGCCGTCACGCCGAAGCTCTTTCTGAACGTTTTGCAGCACGAACAGGTTGGCCGCAATGACCCTGGCTTGGGGCGGGCGGACGATGGTGAGCGCACGGCGGTCGGTGAGGACATAGAGGACGCGCTTCTTCTTCCAGGCGGTGTAGACGAAACGTCCCCAGAGGATGTACTGGCCGACGAGGATGAAGGGAACACCCCAGAGAAGGAAGAAGACGCCGCCGCTGCGGGACGCTGCCAGCTCCCAGAACAGCGTGAAGCCGCACCAGAAAAGGCTGAACGGAACCAGGAAGAAATCGTAGGCGTGGAAAATCGCTTTCGGGCTGGGCTGGCCGGTCCAGAGGATGGTCTCGCCGGGGGCGAGCTCCTGGCGGATGCTGCTTTCTTCGTCGGGGGAGAGGGAAGGCACGGAAGCAGTTTATGCCTGCGCGCGAGCGTGCGCAGGCCCGAATGCGGGGATCGTTCCCTTGCGGCTTCGCTCAGGGTTCGAGATGACATCGTTCAAGAGAGTGGGTCAGGCGAGATCATCGAGCATGGCCTGCATTTCGCTGGCGGCGTGGGCGTTGCCGGTGCGGGCGGCGGCGGCGAGGCCGGCTTCGAGGCGGGTACGGGCCTCTTCGGTGTGGCCGAGCTTGAGCAGGAGCTGCGCGGACATCTGGTAGGCGGGCACGTAGTCGGGCGTTTTTTCGGTCGTGGTGGCGTACTCGGCGAGCGCTTCCTCGCTGCGGCCTTCGGCGGCGTAGGCCATGGCCAGGCCGTAGCGGGCGAAGCTGTCAGCGGGGTTGGCGGCGGGGATCTCGGAGAGCATGGCAATCTTGTCCATGCGAGGTTGGATGCGGCTGGCGGGGTGAGTTCGGTGCCGTGTGGCGGCAGGCCAAATACGCTCGAAGCAACTTCTTCGCGAGCGTAACGTTCGTGGTCTTCCCAAAGGCAGGGGTCTCTCCGCTCCGGCCGCAAAAGCGCGGCCTCCGATCGAGATGACAAGCACTTGTATGTCCGCGGGAGAAGTGGGTTAGAGCGCGCCGCGGTAAAGCCAGAGGGAGATGAAGTACGCGGCGGGATAACTGGCAGGGAAGGCCCAGACGAAGATGTTGAGGCCGAAGATGCGGGCGAGGGTCAAGTGAAGCAGGACTCCACCTGCGAGCAGGAGCGCGCAGATGGGCAGCGGCAGGAGGGGTGCAAGACTGAGCAGGCACTCGCCGAGGACGAGAAGTACGCCGGCGATAGAAGCGAGCGAGCGCTGCCTGGTGAAGAGGCGGTACAAAGTGGGAACTCCGCAGTCGTGAGCGGAAAGCACATACAGGATGCTGCTGCCGTTCCACCAGTCGCGATGGAAGAGTTTGAGACCGCCTGAGGTGGCGTAGGCGAGCGACGCCTGGGCCGCGAGAAAGAGGAGCGTGAGACGGCAGGCGACCGGCGTTGCGAAGCATTCGGCAGCGGCGCAGGCGATCAGCCCCATCAACAGGAACTGCCGCGCGCCATCGCGGGCAAATGGCTGGCGGAGGTGGAACAGGGCTGTCAAGAGGACGAGGCAAAGGAGCGGCAGGGCAGTGGGCCGATGCGAGAAGACGAACAGGAGAAGAACCGCCGCGGCCATGAAGCGGAACACTACCGACGTCAGCACGGCGGGGTAGCGGAAGAGCGGGTCCAGTGCGACTGCAAGGAGACGGCGCGCGGCCGCGGGCAGCATGGGTTGCAAGAGAGGCCAGGAGAGCAGGCCGGCATCCCGAAGGTCGGAGCGCGAAAACCATAGCTCGGCGGAAAGGAGCAGGGAGCCGATGGCAAGCATGGCTTCCGTGGTGCGAAGACAGACGCCGGAAGACGGGCAGGGAAACGTCATCTCGGCAGGGCGTGCCAGTCGGAGCGGAAGCGCAGCTTGGGGTCTGGCGAATGGTCAAGAGGCTTGCTCGTGAGTACCTGGAACTGCAGGCTCGTAACGCCGGGCGCCCAGAACTTCGACTCCGCCCAGGCAAGCAGATGGCGTGCGGCCGCGCTGTTCCGAGCGTCGTTCTCGCCGCGTCGTTCTGTCCGGCGAACGAGAAGGAAGGCGAGAGTGTTGAACATGTTCCGTGCTTCCGCGCCGGGGGCCCAGAAGGTGGTGATGAAGCGCGGAGGGTCGAAGGGTATGCGCGTCCACGCGCACGTATCCTGCCCGGATGTGCGCGTGCGTACCTCGATGAAGTAGTCGAGTGCCTTGGGCCGCGGCGCGAAGAAGCGATAGCGCGGGAGCAGGCCGAGGATGTCGATGCGTTCGGCGGCTCCGAGCCAACGCGACTTCGGCTGGATGAGCAGCGAGAGCAGCCACCACAGCGCAAGGGCAGCCAGCAGGAACCATTCGCCAGAGTGGGTGGGCTTCATGAGAAGGACACCGATAGTGTACGCGGCCTGCCGCAGAGTTCGCGGCTGTAGACGCCCTGGCTGAACCGTATACTTCCGGGATGCGCACGAGCTGGCTCGTTCTCCCGATGCTGCTGAGCAGCACTTTCCTGATCCATGGGCAGCACTCCAAGAAGGCGGCTATAAGGACGCTGGATGGACGAAAGATCAGCGGGTCGGAGGCGGACCGGATTGCCGATGCCGAGCTTGCGGCGGAACACGTGATGGGTGCGCAGCTCGCGATCCTGAACGGCGGACGCGTGGTGTGGACGCATGTGTATGGGCTTCGCGACGCGCAGGCAAAGCTGCCGATGACGGCGGATACCGTGGCTACGGCGGCTTCCGTGACCAAGAGCGTCTTTGCGACGTGGGTAATGCTGCAGGTCGAGCGTGGGCTTGTGGACCTGGACGAGCCGGTGGCGCACATGCTGCCCAAGCCGCTGCTCGAGTATGAGCGATACAAGGAAAGCGCGGTGGAGATGGTGGCAGACCCTCGATGGCTGCGCCTCACGCCGCGCATGCTGCTTTCGCATCGCGCCGGGCTGGCAAACTTTGCGCGATTCGAGCCCGACAAGAAGATGCGCCTGCACTTCGAGCCGGGAACACAGTTTGCCTATTCGGGCGAGGGTTTGGAGCTGCTGCAGTTCGCGCTGGAAACGAAGCTGGGCGTGGAACTGGGCGCCGCGATGGAACGTGACCTGTTTGCGCCGCTCCGCATGTCGCATACGAGCATGGCGTGGAAGGAGGAGTTCGCGGCCAACGCGGAGATGCGTTACAGCGCGAAGGATGAGTTGATCGGGCCGGCACGGCGAAAGCGCGCCGATGTGGCGGGATCCATGGTGACTTCAGTGAACGATCTCGGCGCGTTCCTGGAAGCGTTGCTGGCGGGACGCGTGCTGAAGCCGGAGACGCTGCGGTTGATGCTGACACCTCAGGTGCGCATCGGAACGGCGCAGCAATTTCCTATGCTGCAGACGCAGCCCGGCACCGAAGGGCCGAAGGTGGGGCTGGCGTATGGGCTGGGCTGGGGATTACTGACGAAGACAAAGTATGGCCCGGCGTTTTTCAAGGAAGGCCATGAGGACGGAGCGGAGAACTACGTTATCTGCTTTGCGAAGAGCGGATCGTGCATGGTGCTGCTGACCAACAGCAACAACGGCGAGCTGGCGTTTCGTCCGCTGCTGGAGAAGCTGCTTGGAGACACGGTGACGCCGTGGGTCTGGGAGAGCTATACGCGCGAGCAGATCCTGGCGAGTGACGAGCACAGCGGCAAGTAAAGCGAAGCGGATGCAAGTTGCGCAGACTGGGTCGCAGAGTACGCGGAAGTAGAATATGGGTATGAGCGTAAATCTGGAGCCGCGGCCTGTGCGGGAGTCGCAGTCGGAACGCAGTGAATTAATCTTTCCGAACGATGCGAATCCCATCGGCAACCTGTTTGGCGGGCGGCTGATGCAGTTCATCGACCTGGTGGGAGCGGTGTCGGCGTGCCGGCATGCGCGCGCGATCACGGTGACGGCGAGCATGGATCACCTGGACTTCGTGGGGCCCGTGCGTGTGGGCGAGCTGTTGATCCTGAAGGCCAGCGTGAACCGCGCGTTTCGCACCAGCATGGAAGTTGGCGTGAAAGCGATGGTGGAAGACATGCTGGGTTCCGGAAAAACGCGGCATGTGGCTTCGGCCTACCTGACGTATGTCGCGGTAGACATGATGGGGCAGAAGATCGAAGTGGCGCCGGTCATCGCAGATACCGAACACCAGAAGCGGCGCTACGAGGACGCTGCAAAGCGCCGCGAGATACGGTCCGCGGAGATGCTGCGGCGCAAGGAAATACGCGCGTCGCTTTTACCCGAGTGGTATGTGTAGCCTGCGGCAGGAGAAAATGGTGTCACGTGCGGCGGCACGCAAGCTTGCCGGTAAAGAAGGGAACGGGCTTAGAGCGCTTTATTCGAAGGTGTAGTTCTGCTCCGGGCAGACTACAGAAATCCTTCGCTCCGCTCAGGATGACGCCCGTCAGAGGGAAGGACTATATCTGGAGAGAAGTGCTCTGGAGCTTAGAGGGTGTTGAGCTCAGAGCTGTTCTCAGGCAGGACTCTCGCCTTCTTCGGCGAAGACGCGGGCGAATAGAGCGTCTACATTCTGCAGCTGACGCTTGTAGTCGAAGATCTCGGTGAGCTGTTGTGCCGGTATGCGGCTGGTGATGTCTTCGTCGTCGGCTATCAACTCGCGGAAGTTTTGTCCGTTCTCCCAGGCATTCATGGCGTGGCCCTGCACGAGCTTGTAGGCCTGCTCGCGGCTGAGGCCGGACTGGGTGAGATCGAGCAGGAGCTGACCGCTGTAGATGAGGCCGCCGGTTAGGTTCAGGTTGGTGAGCATGCGCTCCGGGTAGACGAGCAGCCTGTCAATGAGGGTGGCCGTCTTGTCGAGCAGGTAGTCGGCCAGCGTGGTGCTGTCGGGCAGGATGACGCGCTCGGCGGAAGAGTGGGAGATGTCTCGCTCGTGCCACAGGGGAACGTCTTCCAGCGCGACCTGCGCGTTAGCGCGCATGACGCGGGCGAGGCCGGAAATGTTTTCCGATGTGATGGGGTTGCGCTTGTGCGGCATGGCGCTTGAGCCCTTCTGACCCGCGGAAAACAACTCTTCCGCTTCGCGCACTTCGGTGCGCTGAAGGTGGCGGATTTCGGTGGCGATCTTGTCCAGCGACGAAGCGAGGACGGCGAGGGTGCAGATGTAAGCTGCGTGGCGATCGCGCTGCAGCACCTGGGTGGAAACCGAGGCAGGCTTGAGGCCGAGGTTTTTCAGGATCGCTTCTTCGTGTTCCGGCTTGAGGTGGCCGAAGGTACCGACCGCGCCGGACAGCTTGCCCACGCGCAGGTCTTCTGCGGCGGCATCGAAGCGGCGAAGGTTG
This sequence comes from uncultured Acidobacteriaceae bacterium, assembly GCA_964236875.1. Lineage (GTDB taxonomy): Bacteria > Acidobacteriota > Terriglobia > Terriglobales > Acidobacteriaceae > Granulicella. The sequence continues at coordinate 5,767 of CAXSHQ010000010.1, forward strand.
CGGCTTGTTTCCGCGTACCAGAGCAGCAGCTTCATGCCGAAGGTGGAGGGCTCGGCATGGACGCCGTGGGTGCGGCCGATGGTAGGGGTGTGCTTGAACTCGAGGGCACGGCGGCGAAGCACCTCCCGCAGACGCACGATGCCGGCGCGGATGATGGTGGACGCTTCGCGCAGCGAGAGCGCCTGGGCGGTGTCGACGATGTCGGTGGAGGTGAGGCCGAAGTGCAGCCAGCGGGCGGCCGGACCTACGGTTTCAGCGACGGCGGTGGTGAAGGCAAGGACGTCGTGGCGGGTCTCGAGCTCGATCTGCTGGATGCGCTCCATGGTGAAGTCGGCGCGTGCGTGGAGCTCCTGCGCGGCGTCGACGGGGACGATGCCGGCGCGGGCGAGAACGTCGGTGGCGGCAAGCTCCACCTTGAGCCAGTTGCGGAACTTGTTTTCGTCGGACCAGATGCGAGCCATGTCCGGACGTGAGTAGCGAGGGATCAAGGGGGAGACTCCTAACCAGGCTGAAGGATGCAAGTGCTGCAGCGGTGGTCAAGCGGTTTAGATGCACAAATGCTAACGTGTTTTTCGCCGGCATGAAAATGCAGCAGCCACTTGCGTTGAGGTCACGATGTGCCGCTGCTTTATGAGGGGACGTGGATTTCCGAAGAGCGCCGGCGGCACGCGATTGTGTACTATGGTCAGCATCGTACCGGGACCGGGACACAGGGGAAGAAATGGCGTCTCATGACACGCAGGGAGCACTTGCGCGCTTAACCGATCTGGCCGAGTTCCGCTTTCAACTGCGTACTTTTCTGAGCTTCAGCGAGAGCGCTTCCGAAGCCGTCGGGGTAGCGGCGCAGCAATACCAGCTCATGCAGGTGATTGCCTCCACACCTGCCGGACAGCAGCCCACCATCAGCTACCTGGCGGAGCGCATGATCCTGCGGCACAACAGCACTGTGGAGCTGGTGGATCGCGCGGAGCGTGCTGGCTTGGTGCGGCGCGAGAACGACGAGCGCGACCTTCGCCGATCGCTGGTGCAGTTGACGCCGCATGGGCTGCACACGCTGGAACTGCTAGTCGGACAACACCTGAAGGAGCTGGAGAATCGGGGCGAAGCCATCATCGGCGCCCTGCGACGGCTGCAACTGGGCCGTTCCGGCGTGCCAGGGTCCGAGCAGGCGCTGCCCGCGAGTTGAGCCGGTCAGTCCGCGGGCACACCGAAGAGCTGCGACATTTCCGCGTGGAGAAAGCCGCGGCCGGGGCGATACGGCTGGACCCACTTGCCGTCCATGACGAATTGCGGGATGGCCCGCTTGCCGGTGTGGCGAACCACTTCGTCGGCGGCGCCGGGGACCGACTCGATGTCGATCTCTTTGTACGGAATAGAGTGCTTGGCGAGGAAGCGTTTGGCCTCGCGGCAGTCGCGACACCATGACGCGGAATAGACGATTAGTTCCATGCGGGACTCCCTGCTGCACACAAAGGTTTGGGAAGAGAAAAACGTCTGAGCCGGCAGAGCGTCACATCTTCGCTACGTTTCAGAAGGGTGGAGGGAGCAATGGGGTTGCTGCGACTTCTGTGTATGGCCGTCTATTTGCCTATTGCTGACGGTAGCGGCGATGGCAAAGGGCTCCGGGCTGACGGCGATCTTTACCGATGATGTAGCAGGACTGAGTGAGGGGAACGGCACAGTGGGCGAGAAGCCGAAGTCCAAGCGCCTGGTGATCTCGACTGCGTGCCGGTAGTTACTGCTCGTGGTAGTTGCGCATGAGGCCGCCATCCATGACATAGGTGGAGCCGGTGATGTAGGCGGCTTCTTCCGAAACCAAATAGGCGACCAGGCCGGCGACTTCGTCCGAGGTACCGAGACGGCCAAGCGGGATGTTGCGCAGCAGCGGGTCTAGCTGCGCCGGGTTCTTCATCATCGCCTGGTTGATGGGCGTGGCGATGGCGCCAGGTGCGACGTTGTTGACCGTAATGCCCAGCGGGCCGAGCTCCACGGCGAGGTCGCGCATGAGCATGCGAAGGCCACCCTTGGCCGCGCAGTAGGTGGCGAAATGGGGAAAGACCATGTCTTCGTGCACGGAAGAGATATTGATCACGCGACCGGGCTTCTTCGCTTCGCGCAGCTTGCGGACAAAGGCCTGGGTCAGGAAGAACGGACCCTTAAGGTTGACGTTGAGTACGGTGTCGTAGTCGGCCTCGGGCGTGTCCCAGAAGTCGGAGCCCTTCTCGACGCCAGCGTTGTTGACGAGGATGTCGCAGCCGCCGAGATTCTGCCAGGCCTGCTCGATCAGGTTGGCGGTGTCAGCTACCCTCGAAACGTCAGCCTGGACAGTGATGGATGTGCCGCCGGCACCGGCAATCTGCT
>CAXSHQ010000010.1:8137-13014 GCA_964236875.1 uncultured Acidobacteriaceae bacterium
CCTTCGCCGCGGGCGTGCCGGGGATGGCCGCCGGATTTGTCTTCACCGTCGGCGTCGTCCTGGCATTGGGCAGAAGGGCCGGTGTCGGCCGCGCCTTCGGGATGGCTGCGGTAGTCGATCACGACGGCCGCGCCTTCGCCGGCGAGGCGCACGGCGATACTCTGGCCGATGCCGGAGGAAGAACCCGTTACAACGGCGACCTTGCCGTCAAACCGTTTGGGCATCTATTGACTCGCTTTCTTTGTGGCGGATTTGCGAGGCGTGCGCTTGGTAGCGGTTTTGTTGGCGATGGTCTTCTTGGCGATGGTCTTCTTGGCGGCGGCTTTCCCTACCGGTTTTTCGGCGGCGTTCTTCGCTTCCACTTTGTTGTGCAGGAGCCGCTTGGCCTGCTCCAGCGCGTTCTTACGCTCGCCAGTGAGATTCTTGCCGCCGCGGTTTTCGTAGAAGTTGAGCATGCGCACGGCCTGGCCCGGGCCTTCCGGCGAGACGCTCGGCTTGGCGAGCCCTTCCGCGATGGCCTTGCCGCTCTTCTTGAACAGGCCTGGAGCCGGCTTGGTGGAATCGGTCTTGACCTTCGCGGACCAGCGGCGCGAAGGCGGCGTGGTGGACTTCTTCGCGGATGTTTTCTTTGCCGGAACCTTCTTTGCGGCAGCTTCCTTTGTCACCATGCTGGTGGCCCTCCATCAGGATGTGTGATGCGGATTTCAGAGCGGCGGCAGACCTGCGGACGCGGCTCGACGGCGACGGAAAAAGTCGGTGAGCATGGCGCTGCCTTCATCCGCCAGTACACCTTCGGTGACTTCGATCTGGTGATTAAGCGCAGAATGATTGAGGACGGAGAGTACCGAGCCGCAGGCGCCCGCCTTGGGATCGCGTGCGGCGTAGATCAGGCGGGCGATGCGGGCGTGGAGGATAGCGCCGGCACACATAGCGCAGGGCTCGAGCGTGCAGACGAGGGTGCAGCCGAGCAGACGGTAGTTGCCGACGGCCAGACCAGCCTGGCGGAGAGCGACGATCTCTGCGTGCGCGGTGGGGTCGGAGGTGCGAAGGACCTGGTTGTTGCCGCAGCCGAGGACTTCGCCGGTGGGAGAGAGAACGATGGCGCCCACTGGGACTTCGCCGGCAGCTTCGGCGGCGTAAGCCTCAGCGAGAGCGAGGCGCATGATGGCCTCGTTCTCTATGGAAGGCGGGTAGGTCATGAGCCGCGCACCTGCGGCTGGGCTTCGGGGCCGAAGAACCGGCTGATCTGTTGTGCGAGGGTGAGGAGCGCGGGACGGCGCTGCAGAAGTTCCTCGGGCGGCAGGTTGAAGTTGCGCGCCCATACGTCTTCGAGGATGGGCAGGATCTTGTCGGGGACGAGGTCAGCCGTGGGGAAATTCTCGATCTGGTTGAAGAGCAGCTCGGCTTCGGTCTCGTACTCGTCGGTGGGTGCGCCGTCGGCGATGAAGCCCTCGACATCGGCGGTGGCTACGAGCTCCTGAATGGAGTCGATGTCGGGCGGTGGGGGCCAGGGTTTGTCTGTCGGCACAGAGGAGTCCTTGTCAGGCGGGTTCCTGTTGGGTCATGCAATGGAGGGCGCCGAGGCCCCAGATGAAGTCTGTGCAGTGGATCCCGGTGACAGTGCGGTCGGGAAAGCAGTCGGCGAGGGTGTTGAGGGCGATGCGGTCATTGGGGTCGTTGAAGGTGGGGACGAGGACCGTATTGTTGCAGATGTAGAAGTTGGCATAGCTGGCCGGGAGGCGCTGGTTTTCGAAAATGACCGGCGCGGGCATGGGCAGAGTGCGGACCTCGAACGGCTGTCCCGAGAGGTTGCGGGCAGCGTGTAGGCGCTCGAGGTTTTCCGCCAGCGGCAGGTGGTTCTCGTCGGCGGTGTTGGGCTCGACGGCGGTGAGGATGGTGTTGGGGGCGACGAAGCGGGTGATGTCGTCGACGTGGCCGTGGGTGTCGTCGCCGGCGCAGCCGCGGTTCAGCCAGAGGACCTGCTCGATGCCGAGGGACTTCGCGAAAGCCTGCTCCAACTGTTCGCGCGAGACGCCCGGGTTGCGCTGCTGGACGTCAGAGAGAAGGCACTCTTCGGTGGTGAGGAGGATGCCCGCGCCGTTGGTGTCGATGGAGCCGCCTTCGAGGACGAGGCGGTGCTCCTTCCCGTCGGCGAGCTTGACCATGGGTTGCGTGCTTGGCATCGCGTAGAGCTCTGCGACATGGCGGGGGATGAGATCGTCGTTCAGGTGGTTGGGGTACTTGGCCCAGGCGTTGAACTCCCAATCCGTGATGGCGATGTCGCCGGCCCCGCTCTTTACGAAGATGGGGCCGGAGTCGCGAAGCCAGACGCGGTCGGTGCGCCAGTGGTGGAAGTGCAGGCGGGCGAGGTTGGCGCCCTGGCGGCGGAGCATCTGGGTCGCGCGGCGCTCGGCGGGCAGATCCTTGACGAGGATGTGTACGTCTTCCGCGGCGGAGAGATGGCGGACGATTTCGCAGTAGACCCAGGGGATGGGCTGGAACTTGTTGGGCCAGTCCTCGGGGTTGTGAGGCCAGGCGATCCAGGTGGCGGCGTGCGGGGCCCACTCGGCGGGCATGCGAAAGTTCTTTGAAGCGGACGGAAGGGGCGGTGCTTTGCTCACACTGACTATTCTAGTGAGGCGATGAGGACACGCTTGTGAATGGAGTAGCTGTGAGGGCATACCGGGCGGCGGACTTCACGGAGTGGGTGCGTATGCGGTCGGCGCTTTGGCCTGACATTGAAGCTCAGGATGCCGAGGTGGACGCGCGGGCATGGCTGCAGCGTGGAGATGCCGGTGTGCTGGTAGCGGAACGGCTGAACGAGTCGCGGCTGGGCGGGTTCGTTGAGGTAGGCGCCCGCGCCTATGCCGACGGCTGCGACACGTCGCCGGTGGCGTTTCTGGAGGGGTGGTACGTGGATCCTGACCTGCGCGGCTGCGGAGTGGGGCGAGCGCTGGTGGATGGAGCTATTGCGTGGGCGCGGGAGCAGGGCTACGCCGAGATGGCTTCGGACTCGCTGCTGGAGGAGGTTGGGGCGCAGCGTGCGCATGAGGCCGTGGGGTTTGTGGAAGTGGAGCGGGCGGTGCGGTACCGGCGGGTGCTGTAGGTCACATTAGCCGGCTGAAGCTGTGTCGCCGGCGCGGGCAGCGTTGCGCAGCGAGGTGCCCTGGAAGCGGGCGGCGATAAGGCCGGCGGGGAGGATGGCGAGCGTGGTGATGACGAGCGTGACGGCGGCGCAGGCTGTGGCGGCTTCGATGGGGACGTTGAGCAGGGTGTGGAACGCGCCGGCCAGGACCGCGATCTGCGTGAACCAGCCGATGATGGGAAGCTGGAGGAGAGACGCGCCGAGGCTGCTCGCGAAGATGACCATGACGGCGGTGAAGCTGAGCTTCGCGAGAGTGGGTTCGGCGGTGAAGGCGCGGGCGCTGAGCAGATAGCACGCAGCCACGGCGTACCACATGACGAGCGAGACAAGCGCGGATAAGCCGAACTGGCGTGCAGAGGAGACCGTGCCGAGACCGTCACGGAAGTCGAGTATGCGCGCAGCGACGGTTTGCGCGAAGTCTTTCGAAAGCGGGTTGATGAGCGTGCGCAGGATGGAGGCCACGGTGCCGCCGGCCAGGCGAAGGGCAACCGCGAAGAGCACGATGCCCAGCGTGGCGGCGAGGGAGATTTCTCCGGCGCGGACGTAGGCGTGGTGGTGCGGGAGCGACGCCGGGGCAAACTCCAGCGTGGCGGAGAAGACGAAAGCGGCGGCGGCGAGATCGAAGGCGCGCTCGACCGTGTAGATGGCGAGTTGGCCGGCTACGGGGAGGTTGAAGCGGCGGGCAACGAGGTAGGGGCGGGCGAAGTCCGCCACGCGTCCGATAAAGGCGACCGCGGTGAAGCCGATGACCTGTGAAGGCACGAGAGCGTTGGGGGACACGCGGCGGAGCGGCCGGATGAGGATGGCCCAACGTAGCGCACGGAGCCAATAACAGATGTAAATGAGGACGATGCCGAGAAGAATGGGCTGCCAGGAAACGGCTCGGAGCTGCGCGCCGAGGGAGGTCCAGTCGAAGGAGATGCGGTTGCGGAAGTGGAAGACCGCAAAGGTGACCGCAGCGACGAGCGCGACGAGAAGCAGGATGCGCGTGCGTGCGGAGGACTTCGCGGGCGACGGCTCAGGTACTGAGGAAACGTGGGGATCTGGTGCGCTCAAGAGGACACCTCAGGGATGGACACGTTGCCAGTGTAGAGGGAGGGCAGCGCCATAAGAGGAGGGTTTGGGACACTTCGATGATTGTGCCCGTCGGAGGCACGCCGCATGCGCGTTGCGAGCTGACTGTTCCGCCTCGAAGCTGAACGGCGGCGGCTTGCATGTGGGGGAGCAGGTTGGAACGAGCTCTGAGGTGCTTGAGTTTCGAGGAGTAACAGCTTTCCTGAAGAGTGGGGAGCCGCATATACAATGCGGGGATCTTTCGCTGCGCTCAGGATGAAGCCTGTCGTAAGTGAAACGGGTCTTGAAAAGACCCTTTACGGCAGGGGCATGGCCGCTGGCGAGGACGCCAGCTTGAGTGCAGCGGAAGCCACAGGCGCGGCGGACGCCAGGGCCTGCTTGGCGGGAACCGAAGCGGCGTTGTTGGAAGCCGGAACTGCGCCGAGGGCGATCTTGCGGCGGTAGAACTCGTTGATCACCTTGGTGACGTAAGCCCGGGTTTCGCGGAAGGGAGGCACGCCGTGGTAGCGCTCGACGGCTCCGGGACCGGCGTTGTACGCGGCGAGGGCGAGGGCGAGGTTGTCGTTGTAGCGCTTGAGCAGCGCGTCAAGGAACGCGGTGCCGGCGGCGATGTTTTCTTCAGCCTTGAAGACGTCATGTGCGCCGAAGGTGCGGGCGG
>CAXSHQ010000010.1:13024-14968 GCA_964236875.1 uncultured Acidobacteriaceae bacterium
GCATGAGCTGCATGAGGCCGCGCGCGCCGGCGTGGGAGATGGCCCGTACCTTGTAGCCGGATTCGGTGTGGATGATGCTGGCCAGGAGCTCGACGTCGATATTGTGGTCCGCGCCCGCACGGAGGAGCATGTCGTGAACATCCTGCTCGGGCCGCGGGGCCTGCGCCTGTGGGATGACGGAGGCGAATGCGGGCGCGGCGGCGGCGGTTTTGGCAAGCACGATGGGCTTGGGCAGATCGGGAACGAGCTCGATGTTGGAGACCTGGAGCATGGAGAACTCCTGGTAGTCGGTGCCCTTGCCGGTGTACAGGCGGACGCGGTCGCCGACCATCTCGTGGTGGGCGCAATCCAGCGTGAAGCCGCTGCGGAGGGTGACGCGTTCCATGGCGCGCGCGGAGGCGGACGCGAGCGTGGCGAGACACGCGGCGAAAAGGGCCCGGCGGCGATGTGGAGACATACGGAACATTGAGAATGAGACTAGCATTGCGGGGCTATAGCGAGCCGGGCATTTGCTGCCCAGAGGTGCCAAGAACGGTGCCACTTTCGTTGAGCTGTACCTCCATGATAACCGGCCCATGGAGCTCCTGCAGCCTTGGACGGGCGTGGGCGGGGAACGGCTACAGGACAGATTCGATGGCGTGGGCCACGCCGTCCTCGTCGTTGGAGAGCCCGAGGATCCAGCGTCGGGAGCGGGCGTGGGCCTGGAAGTCGGCCGGTGCGTTGGCCATGACGACGGCCTGTCCGGCGAACTCAAGCATGGGGAGGTCGTTCCAGTTGTCGCCAATGGCGAGGATCTGGGAGGGGATAATCCCCTGCGCCTCGGCCAGACGGGCGATCGCTGTGGCTTTGGAGCAGCCGGCGGGCAGGATGTCGACGATGGATAGGTCGCGGTCGGGGTATTCGGTGCGATGCAACGTGAGCGCCGGCCCTCCGTCCGGGTCGGGCTGATCGCTGCCGGTGGCGCCCACCGCGATGACGCCGGGGTGCTCAAGGAGGCGTGCCTCGGCGGCACGCATGCGGGCGACTGGGCCGCAGAGCATGGCCTGGATGGGCGCGCCTTGCGGGGCGTCCGGCTCAAGAGCCTCTTCGAGGACGTTTACCGTGCGGATGAATGGCGCGTTGGCTTCCATCCAGCGGCCGATGCTGCCGTGGAGCTCGCTGGTCTGCTCGACGACCAGGGCGCCGGGGTTTTCACGGCCGTCGGGGTCGAGGTTGTCGAAGGTGAAGACGAGGGTGCTGCGAAAGTCGGCTGCGTGGGTGCAGAGCCAGCGCGCGGTGGCGAGCGGCATATGGTGGCGGTGGACAAGCGTGGCGGCGTGGGTGCGGACGACGGTGCCGTTGGAGCTGACCAGCGCGCTGGTGCCGCGCAGGCCCAAGCCGCGGAGGACACCCATGGCGTAGCCGTGACGACGGCCGGTGGCGATGACGACCTCCACGCCGGCGGCCTCGGCGGTGTGGAGCGCGGCCAGGTTGCGGGCGCTGACCCGGCCGGCGGAGCCGAGCAGGGTTCCGTCCATGTCGATCGCGATGAGGCGGGGCGGTGGCACTCTGCTGATTAGACCCCAGGGCAGTACGCGTCCTACCGCGGAGAGTTGGTGAGACCGTACGCGGACCACGACATTGACCACTGGGCCAAGCTCGAAGTGCTGAGCGACCGCAGAAGGCCATGAGCATCGAAAGGAAATGGCTCAGATTGCTTTTTTGGAGTGCTCGCGGTGCGGGTACAGGGTTTCGGCGGCGACGCCGCAGGGAGTTTGCCCGGTGGATGCAGGCACGCTGTATGTGCGCTATGACATGGAAGCGCTGCGCGGGACGGCGCGGCGCGAGCGGCCTGCGGAACTGGCGGCTGCGGCGGGCGAGAGCCTGGGGATGTGGCGGTATGCGGAAGTGCTGCCGGATGTGGCGCCGGTAACGCTGGGTGAGGGCTGGACGCCCATGCTGCGC
>CAXSHQ010000010.1:14978-28697 GCA_964236875.1 uncultured Acidobacteriaceae bacterium
TATGGACTGAAGCACCTGGCGACGCCTTCGGCGGGGAATGCGGCGGGCGCATTGGCGGCGTATGCGGCGGCGGCCAAGATGCCGGCGCACATCTTCATGCCGAGGGATGTGCCCCTGGCGAATTACCTGGAAGGCGTGTTGTATGGCGCGGACGTGACCATGGTGGATGGGCTGATCTCCGACTGCGGGCGGATGGTGGCGGAAGCCATCAAGGGCCAGAAGGAGCAGGGGCTTGCGGCGGAAGACGTGTGGTTCGATGTGTCGACGCTGAAGGAGCCATACCGCGTCGAGGGCAAGAAGACGATGGGGTATGAGCTGGTGGAGCAGCTGGGGTGGGAATACCCTGATGCGGTGCTGTACCCGACCGGCGGCGGCGTGGGGCTGATCGGGATGTGGAAGGCGTTTGAGGAGATGGAGCAGCTTGGGTGGGTGACCGGCAAGCGGCCGCGGATGTATGCGCTGCAGGCGGCGGGCTGCGCGCCGGTGGCCCGGGCGTATGAGGAAGGAAAGTCGGCGAGCGAGTTCTTCCAGGGCGCGGAGACGTTTGCCTCGGGGCTGCGCGTACCAAAGCCCTATGGGGACTCGATCATCCTGGAGATTGTGCGGGCAAGCGGCGGGAGCGTCGTTGCGTCAACCGATGAGGAGATCACGGCGTCGTTGCGGGAGTGGGCTACGGAAGAAGGGCTGTTCCTTTGCCCGGAAGGCGCGGCGGCTACGGCCGGCTACGACAAGCTGCTGGCGAGCGGCGAGATCAAGACAGGCGAGCGGGTGGTGCTGTTCAACACCGGCGCGGGACTGAAGTATGTAGACACGGTGGCAGAGGCCATCGGGCTGAGGCGCCCGGGGTGGCTGCCGACTTCGCTGCCGGTGGGTGGCATCATTACGCCGGTGTAGGCGTGGGCGGGCGCGAGTTGGAATGAGCTCAGAGCTTGGAGGAAAGGCAGCTTCGAGGTGTTCCGCCGCAGGTGTAGCGTCCTCGCTGATCCAAATACAGGGGTCTCTCCACTCCGCTGCGCTCCGGTCGAGATGACAAGCTTTATAGCTGTGGGAGAAATGCTATAGTGCGTCGATGTCGGCTGGCTGTAGCTGTTCCCGTCGAGGTGTGGCTGTACCGGTCCAAACGCAGATTCCCTGCGGGAATGACAACCAAGGGGGTCCTCAAGGCCCAAACGGTCATGAGGGCTACACCTGAAGGAGAACGCCTTTGGCGTGGACGGTCTGCTACTTGAAGCAGGTCTGGTTGCGGGCGCCGTGGGCTCCGGCTTTCTTGGCGTCGGGCTCGGAGATGTATTTGCCGTCCTTGGTTTTGCCGTAGTAGCGGTCGCCGGGGCAGTGGTAGACGTTGCTCTTCCCGTTGAGCCAAACCTTGTCGGGCGCGGCGCCGGGAGCTTGCTCGGTTTGAGGCTTGGGCGGTGTGCGCTTGGCGGGTGTGCTCGAGGCGGCGGGGTGCTTGGGGTCTGTGGCGACGGCGGGGTGTTCTGGCCTATGAGGGCTGGGATCGTGGCGGCGGCGAGTACAAGGGCGGCGAGCTTGTGGCGTAAGGACATGTGAGCTCCTGCGTTCATGCTGTTGGACGCGATGGTAGCAGGCCTTACGTCGATATGGTTTCCGGGGATGCCGGCGCGGGCGAGGTGGTGGTGATGACGACCGCGGCAAGCAGGATCATGGCACCGCCGAGGACGGCGGTGGGGCCGAGCGTCTCATGCAGGAGGAGGACGCCAAGCAGCGAGCCGATGAGGGGCTCGGCGTTAAGCAGGACGCCAGCGTGCGACGCCTGCACATGGAGCATGCCCCAGTTCCAGAGAAGCGTGGTGATGGCGGTGCAAAGGATGCCGCTGGCGGCGAGGGCAAGCCAGGCGTTGCGTGAGACGCCATGCAGGGGCGGCGGGCCGTAGCGGAAAGGAACCCAGGCTAGCAGCATCAGCGTGCCGAGAGCCATGCCGTAACCGGTGACGACCACCGGCGAATGGCGGGCAACGAGGCTTTTGTTGAGGAGAATCCAGCCGAGGGCGATGACCATGGAGACGACCACGAGGACATCCCCGCGCAGGGTAGGGCCGCCGGTGGCGGCGTGGCTTTCTCCGCCGAGCGCGATGAGGGCGGCGCCGGCGCTGGAGGCGCAAAGGGCTACCCAGCCGAGCTTGTGCATGTGCTCGCGGGCGAAGAGGGTGGCGCCTACGGCGAGCAGCACGGGGAGTGTGCCGACCATGAGCGAGGCGTGCGAGACGGTGGTGAGGGCGAGCCCTTTGAACTGCAGGAGGAACTGCAACGGGACGCCCAGGAATGAGGCGATGAAGAGGGTTCGCCACTCGCGAGCGGAAAAGCCGGGGCGGCGAGTGACGAGCAGCGGCAGAAAGCCGACGGTGGCGAAGAGGAAGCGGTAAAGGACCATCGCACCGGAGTTCATCTCGCGGAGGGCGATCTTGCCGAAGAAGAAGCCTGTGCCCCAGAGACAGGCCGCGAGGGCACAGGCGGCGAAGCCGAGGGCGCGGCGGTTGGGCGGGTTGGTGGCCTGGGATAGACCGTCCCCGAGCTTTTGAGGCGCTTGGAACGAAATGCGGGGATCCTGAGCTTCGCTCAGGATGACACCCGCGGTGGTAGTTGCATTCCGCGGCTTCGATTCGTCAAAGGACGTCTGCATCACCAGACGCGGCAGGAGTCGGCAGGAGCCATGGGCTGGCCCTTCTTGCAGCCGAAGGCTGGGGCGAAGCCGGGCTGGTTGATCACCGAGCCGTTGGCGCGGAAGTGGGTAGGGGAGTGGACGTCGGTCTGGGCGCGCTCGCGAACCACCTCGGGGCGGGAGTTCTCGCACCAGTTCTGCGCCCAGGAGATAAAGAAGCGCTGCGGGCCGGTGTAGCCATCGGTTTTGGCGGCGATGTCGAGACCCTGCTTCTTGGCGCGGTCCAAGTAGGCCATGTAGGCGAGCAGGACGCCGCCATTGTCGGCGGTGTTTTCGCCGAGAGTGTTTTGGCCGTTGACCTTGACGTCGTCTACAGCAGTAAAGGCGCCGTACTCCTTTACGAGGCAGCCGCTGCGGGCTTCGTACTTCTTGATGTCCTCGGGACTCCACCAGTCGGTGAGATTGCCCTTGCCGTCGAACTTGCGGCCCTGGTCGTCGAAGCCGTGGGTAAGCTCGTGGCCGATGACACCGCCGGCGTGGCCGTAGTTAACGGCCAAGTCGGCTTTGGAGTCATAGAAGGCGGGCTGGAGGATGCCTGCGGGGAAGTTGATGTCGTTCATGCTGGGGTTGTAGTAGGCGTTGACGGTGGGCGGCGTCATGCCCCATTCGTCGCGGTCCACAGGCTTGCCGATCTTGCCCATCTGGCGGTCGTTCTCGAACGCGAAGGCGTGCTGGGCGTTGCCGAGTGCATCGTCAGCGGAGATCTGCAGGCTGGCATAATCCCGCCAGTTGGAGGGGTAGCCGATCTTGTTGGCGATCATGCCCAGCTTTTCACGGGCACGCGTTTTGGTGGCGGGGCTCATCCAGTCCAGGGTGTCGATGTCGCGGTTCATGGCCGCTTCGATGTCATGCACCATCTCCAGCGTGCTGCCCTTGGCGGAGGCGGGGAAGTACTGCTCGACGTAGATCTGGCCCAGGGCTTCGCCAAGGGCACCATCAACAGCGTAGGAGCAGCGCTTCCAGCGAGGCGTGGGCTCGGGCTGGCCCTCCAGCTTGCGGCCGTAGAAGTCGAAGTGTTCGTCGCGGATGCGCTTGGGCAGGGCGTAGGAATAGGTGCTGACCAGTTGGAAGCGCAGGTAGGCGCGCAGGGTCTCCAGCTTCGCGCTGAACACGGCGTCCACCATGGCCGGGAAGAACTTGGGACTGGCGTTGATCAGCGAGGTGATGTGCGGGGCGTGGACGGCTTCCAGGAAGGGGGCGAAAGGCACGCCGTGGAGGCTGCTCTGGAACTCCGCAAGTGTCTGGGGGTGATACGTGGCTTCGGGGTCGCGGCGCTCGGTGATGGTCAGGGAAGCTTTGGCGAGAGCAGTTTCGAAAGCGAGGATGTTGCGGGCGTCCAGGAGCGCCTGCTGGGGCGACTCGCCAGCGAAGGCGAGGATGTTGGTGATGTGCTCCACGTACTGCTTGCGGACCTCTTCATCCTTGGCGCCGGTGCGAGTGTAATAGTCGCGATCCGGCAGGCCGAGGCCGCCCTGGTCGACGACAGCCCGCTGCTGGGTGGAGTCTTTGTAGTCCTGCTCCTGGCCGAAGCCGAAGAGGACGTTCACGCCCATGCGCTGGAGCTCGCCGGCAAGGTAAGGGATGCCGGACTTGCTGACGCGATCGATTTCCCCCAGCAGGCCGGCGAGGGGCTTGAAGTCTTTCTGCTCGAGGAGTGCCGTGTTCATGCAGGCGGCGTAATCGTCGCCGATCTTTGCCTGCAGGGCGGAGCGGCTGGGCGAGGGCGTGGCAAAACGAGTCAGCAGGCCGTTGAGCTGCTGGGTGTTGTAGTTCTCGAGAATGGAGAACTGATCGACCGCGGACTGGTCGGCGGGGATGGGGTGATGCGCGGCGAAGTTGCCGCAGGCGAACTGGTAGAAGTCCGCGCAGGGGTCGGCCTTGGGGTCCATGGAGGCGGTGTCGAAGGCTGGGCCTAGCTCGTAGTGAGTGACCGGAGCGGTGACGGGCGGGGGCGCGGGCTGCTGGGCCTGCGCGGAGGAACCAGGCAGGAGGAAGGCGGCAGGAAGAAGGAGGCAGGACGCAGCCAGGCGAGAGTAACGGGCGTGAAGGCTTTGGCAGGCCCGAGCTGAGAGGCGGCAAAGAAGAGGGAACGACTGCTGCACTGGAACAAACTCCGGCTGGTTGAGGATGGGGCGGGAACGCAGGTACGGCGCGGCGCATCCGGTGGGCGCGCTCCCTCGTCTCTATGAAAGAGTATAAGCAGGCATTTCGAGCATGGGACCGGCAGTGACGAGCAGGACATCGAGGGGTGGGGCGGCAGTGGGCAGGGCGATTTTGTTGCTGGCCGCAACGGGTTGGTGCGCGGTGGCGGGGGCCGCGACGGCCAAACCGCCGGTGCCGGACCAACGATTGCCCTTCGCTTTGCTCGGCATCCCGGGGCTTTCGGCGACGTTCCTGGGTGCAGGGGCTTCGATGTTGACGGTCAACTTCGTTGGCGAGCGACACCTGCTGGTGACGTTCGGGTCGCGCAAGCTGGTGCCCAGGACCAACGACGACCTGGAAGGCGACCAGAGCCGGCTGGTGACTGCGGAGCTGGTGGAGCTGCCGTCCGGGAAGATCGTGAGCAAGACGGAGTGGCGCCTCCATGACCACGGACGTTACCTGTGGCCCCTGGGACAGGGACGGTTCCTGCTGCGGGTTCACCAGGAGCTTTCTACGTTTGCGCCGGTAGAAAATCTGGAAACGAAGAACCCCTGGGAGCGAACGAACCTGATGCATCGGCGGGGGCTGCTGGAGGCGGTGGAGCTTTCCGCCGACAGCAGGGTGCTGGGCCTGGTGACCCGGCCGCTGAACGCGAAGCCGCCGGGAGTGGTGCAGCCTTCCCGCACGGTGAGCGTGATGGGGTCGGGTGAGCTGGTCGATAAGACGGCCGGGTTTGTGTACATCGACTTCTACCGGATCGCGGGGAAAGGCTCGCCGGCCTCGCCGTTGGAGGCCGAGCATGCCGGCGTAGTGCGGTCGCCCGACGCAATTCGAGTGCCGGTGGATGGCGACGGGTATCTGCGCTCACAGAGCGGAGCGAAAGGTCCGAAGGGCAACTGGAAGGTGAGCTTTGAAAACTACGAGGGCGGAACACGGGCGCTGGCGCCGGTGGGCAGCTTCTGTCCACCGGTGCTGACGTTGACCAGCCGGGCCCAACTGCTGGCGTTTACATGCCGCAGCGCCATGAACCAGGACTCGATCACCATGCAGGCCTACGACTTTGCCGGGCATGAGATGTGGGAGGAGCCCATCGGCGAGGTGCCGGTGACGCCTTCGTTCACCTATGCGCCGCCGGCGGGGCGGTTCGCGATGAGCCGGCTGCTGCCGGTGGGGACCCGACAACCGGGAGACACGGGGGATGTGCCGAGCGGGCCCGCGCAGGAGCTGCGCGTCTACCAGATGCAGAGCGGCGACCTGTTGCTGAAGGTGGGGGTCACTCCCACCTTCCGCACGGCCGAAAACTATGACATGGCGGCTGACGGCTCGCGGGTGGTGGTGGTGCATGAGGGCGAGCTGGACCTTTACAAGCTGCCGGCGCTCAGCAAGACCGACCGTGAAGACCTGGAGGATGTGGCGAAGATGGAGCCTCCAGTGGGCGGCAAGGGGCCGATCAACCTGCGCAAGCTGGTGGAAGACGATGCCCAGCCGGCGCCGCTGAAGGAGGCGGAGGGCACTGTGGCTGCAGTCCCAGGCGCGCCCTCGCTGGCTGCCGAAGTTCCGGCGGGGAAGGCTGCTCCCTCCGTGGGGATTATCGCCAACGGGGACAGTCAGGCGCCCCGCAAGCCGCCGACTCTGCTGAAGCCGGGAGAAAAGGCGGAGTACAAGGAGAAGAAAAGGCCGGAGTGAGCGGATCAGGAGTAGCGCGTAAGTTCAAAGCAGAAGGCCAGCCTGAGGCTGGCCTTTCTGCTTGTGCGTAGAGATGAGTTAGGCGGTCTTGGTGGCGAGCGCCTTGAGGCGTGCGTTCAAGCGGCCCTTGTAGCGGCTGGCCGTGTTCTTGTGCAGGATGCCCTTCTGGACGGACTTATCGAGCATCGACACGGTGGCGCGGTACTGCGTGGTGGCAGCCTGCCCGTCGCCGGCGGTGATGGCCTCGCGCATGGCGCGGAGCACGGAGCGCAGCTTGGACTTGTTGGCCCGGTTGACGAGGGTCTTCTTTTCGGTCTGGCGCGAGCGCTTGAGGGAGGAAACGTGATTTGCCATGGTGGCGAGGTCTCTTTTCTATTTAGCCCGGTTGTCGGGAAATGGGGATGCAGACTGGTGGCTGTTGCGGACACGCTGGAGTGCGCGTCAGAACGCAGTGCAGCCGATTCCTCTGCAGTCTCGATTCTATGGGTTTGAGAGGGGCCGGTCAACGGCCGCAGCGGGAAGCATGGTCAAGACAAGCCACAGGACGAAGCTAAGCAGACAGACCGGGAGCGCGAACAGCGCAACGTAGAAGCAGCCGAAACCGAACGTGCCATGATGATCGGCGAAGCTCCCGAGAAGAACGCCCGTGAAGCCGCAAATGCCGGGGAAGCCGACGAGTACAAGTTCAGCAATGGCAAAGAGCAATGCACCGACGGCTATCCAACCGAAAAAGAGGCGGCGGAAATGCCTTCGCGTACTCATGGAAGAAATATACCCGCGAACCGTCGTAGGTACTCGTTTTCCGCAAGTACTGTTGACGAGGGCGGCGCACAGCGCTACTGTGATTCGCAACACTCCTTTGGCACACCTTGCCAACACGTGGGCGGCGCGGGCGCGGGCTTCTAAGGCTCCCCGGCGCGGCCCTCACGTTCGCATCTTCTTCACAGAGGATGTGTCTAATCTCCTGGAAGCAACTGCTGTTTCGGACGGAGGTCCGCACCCCACTTGTCATCCCCCAGCGTGAAGAAGTCCCTGCCCCTGACCCCCGGAATCGAGCCGCTGTACGGCACGCGCGACGAGAACCTTCGCCTGATGGAAGACAGGTTGCACGTACAGATCGATCTGCGATCCGACTCGATCTGCGTGATGGGGGAGGCCTCCGCGGTGAGCCGTGTGGAGCAGATCTTTGCCGACTTCGAGCACCTGCGCAAGGTGGGCGTGCACCCGCACAACGGCGAGCTGCACGGACTGCTGAAGATGGTGACGAGCGACCCCACGTGCACGCTGCGGGCTTTGATCGAGAGCGGCAAGCAGCGGGCAGCCGGAGCGAAGCGCGTGGTCCAGCCGCGCACGCCGAACCAGCGGAAGTATGTCGAGGCCATCGAGCAGAACGACATGGTCTTCGGCCTGGGGCCGGCGGGCACGGGCAAGACCTACCTGGCCGTCGCCATGGCTGTGGGCGCGCTGCTGGCCAAGAAGGTGTCGCGCATCGTGCTGGTGCGGCCGGCCGTGGAAGCGGGCGAACGGCTGGGGTTTCTGCCCGGGTCGCTGCAGGAAAAGGTCGACCCGTATATGCGGCCGCTCTATGACGCGCTCTACGACATGATCGACCCGGTGAAGGTCGACAAAATGCTGGAGACGAACGTGATCGAGATAGCACCGCTGGCTTTTATGCGCGGCCGCACGCTGAATGAGGCGTTCATCATCATGGACGAGGCGCAGAACACGACCAACGAGCAGATGAAGATGTTCCTGACGCGGCTGGGCAATGCATCGAAGGCGGTGATCACGGGCGACCTGAGCCAGATCGACCTGCCCAATCCCAAGAAGAGCGGCTTGCTGGATGCGCTGCGCGTGCTGGACGGCGTGGAGGGCATTCGGTTCTGCCACTTCGAAGAGGGCGACGTGGTGCGGCACCAGTTGGTGCAGCGCATTGTGCGCGCGTATGAGAGCCACACGCGGGCCGAGCAGTTGCCGCTGGCTATGGATGGGGCGGAAATGGGGTCTGGGATGGGGGCTGGCATGGGATCCGGGATGGGGTCTGGGCCCGCCGGTAGCGGAGTGTCCTCGGCGGCGAAACCTTTGCCGAAGCCGCAGTGACGGTGCGGTAGCATCAGAGCACTGATGATTACGCTTGAGCCTCCGCGAGGTGTGCCGGAAGGCGCTGAAGGTTGGCGCGTTCTCGGGATTTCGCGCGGGGGGTTGACGCGCTTTGCGGCGCGGGCACGCGAGCTGGTGGGGGTGCGCGGCGGCGTGGATGTGCTGTTGACCACAGATACTGTGCTGCGGCGGTTGAACCGCGAGTACCGCGGCAAGGACAAGGCGACTGACGTACTGAGCTTTCCGGCAGCGGTGGAGGTTGCGGCGGAGCATGCTGGCGATCTGGCCGTGTCGCTGGAAACCGCGGCGCGGCAGGCGAAGGAGCATGGGTACGCGCTGGGCGATGAGGTGCGCGTGTTGCTGCTGCATGGGCTTCTGCATTTGAGCGGCATGGATCACGAGGCCGACCGCGGCGAGATGGCAGCGCGGGAGGCGGAGCTGCGGCTGCGCTTGCGGCTGCCGGTTGGTTTGATCGGGAGAGCTCAGGAAGCAGGAAGCAGGAAGAAGGAAGCTGGAGTCAAGACCCCGCGGGCAGTGAGCGTGATGCAGAGTACCCCGTCGCGCAGCCGAAAGCTGGTGGCGCAATGAACTGGGCGTTTCCTCTTGCGGTGGCGGCGCTGCTTTGTCTGCTGACACTGGCTGCGTACATCGACCGCATCTACTTCGAGATCGGCAAGGTGCTTTCCCGCGAGTACACGGAGAACATCGATGCGTGGGAGACGGATGTAGAGCCGGCGCTGAAGCTGAGCCGCGAATCGGCGGCGCTGTCGGCTTCGGTGCTGCGGCAGATCACGCTGGTCGCGCTGACGTTCCTGTTGGCATTC
This sequence comes from uncultured Acidobacteriaceae bacterium, assembly GCA_964236875.1. GTDB lineage: Bacteria > Acidobacteriota > Terriglobia > Terriglobales > Acidobacteriaceae > Granulicella. The sequence goes on from CAXSHQ010000010.1 coordinate 24,411, forward strand.
CGGCTGTACCGGCATACGCTGCGTACGCCCGCTGAAATCGCGCAAACCGTGCTCGAGCTGTTGCTGGTGCTGGTGTTCTTCGACCGATTGCTGCCGCAGCTTTTCTTCACGCGTACGCGTGGGCAGTGGTTGCGGAGGATTCGGCCGCTGGTGCAGGCGATGTTCTACCTGATGCTGCCGGTGACGCTGACCATCAGCCTGCTGCTTTCCATTGCCGGGCTGGCGGAGCCGGAGGCTGCGGAGGAAGAGCACCCGGGTGAGGCGATGAACGCGCTGCTGGAAGCGGGCGAGGAAGAAGGCATCCTCGAAGAAAGCGACCGCGAGCTGATGCGCGGCGTGGTGGAGTTCGGCGACAAGGTGGTGCGGGAGGTGATGACGCCGCGACCGGAGATGTTCGCGGTGCCGGAGACGATGACGTTGACGGAGTTCACCGCCGCGGTGAACGAGCACGGATTTTCGCGCGTGCCGGTGTATCGCGAGTCGCTGGACGAGATTACGGGTGTGGCGTTTGCGCGCGACCTGCTGGCGGTGGCCGACACCGAGGCGGAGAGCCTGACGGTGGCGTCGCTGAAGCGTGATCCGGAGTTTGTGCCGGAGACCAAGAAGGTGAGTGAGCTGCTGCGCGAGATGCAGCGCGAAAAGCAGCACATGAGCGTGGTCATCGACGAGTATGGCGGCGTGGCCGGGCTGGTGACGATCGAGGACCTGCTGGAGACGATCGTCGGCGAGATTGTGGACGAGCACGATGAGCCGGAGCCGGATGAGCCGATGGCGGAGCCGGATGGGGCGTTCGTGGTGCCGGGCGGGTTTGACGCGGCGCGGCTGCGTGAGCTCTTCGGTGAAGCGGAGGGTGGCGGCGAAGGCGCGGAAGATGGCGCGGCGACGGATATTGGCTTTGCGGCCTGGTTGAGCGAGTACGACGCGAGCACGGTGGGCGGGTTAGTGAGCGAGATTGCCGGGCATATTCCGCTGCCCGGGGAGGTGGTGGAGGATGGACCGCTGCGGATGGAGGTGATCGCGTCGACGGACCGGCTGGTGGAACGGGTGCGGGTGTGCCGGGTGGGCGCCGTGGAGAGCGGCGAACCGGAGTAAGAACGGGCGCTACAGAACCATGGGCAGGAGCAGAAGCACCTCCCGCTTCGCGGAAGGATGACAACCTCAACAGGTGCCAATGATCCTCACAATGCGATGATGGTGGGATGGCTCTTCGCTCTGGATTCGTTTCAATTGTGGGTCGTCCGAATGCGGGTAAGTCGACGCTGCTGAATGCGCTGCTGGGGCAGAAGCTCGCGATCGTGACACACAAGCCGCAGACTACGCGCACGCGCATCCAGGGCGTGCTGGAACTGCCGGTCCGCAAGAAGGCGAAGGGCGATGCGGGCCGACCGGCGGCGCAGGTGGTGCTTGTGGACACGCCGGGGGTCCACAAGCCGGAAACGCAGCTCGACAAGCGCATGATGCAGGAAGTGCATGACGCGCTGGAATCTCGCGATGTGGTGCTGTTTCTGGTGGATGCGACGCACCGGCTGCCTGAACCGAAGAAGGCGCAGACCAGTGAAGAGTTTGCCGAGCTGCGCAGGGTGCGGTCGATGGGGCAGCACAAGCGGGCGCTTTCGAGCGCGGAGGATGAGTTTGCGCTGCAGCTAGTGCGGAAGCTGGAGTGCCCCGTGATCCTGGTGCTGAACAAGATCGACGCGCTACCCAAGAGCGTGCTGCTGCCGCTGAGTGCGCACTGGTCGGCGCTGCATGAGTTCGCGGACGTGATTCCCATATCAGCGAAGAAGCGCGAAGGGCTGGAACTGCTGCTGGATAAGCTGGTGCATCGCTTGCCGGAAGGACAGCGGTATTTCCCGAAGGAGCAGGTGACGGATCAGCCTGAGCGTTTTCTGGTGGCGGAGCTGGTTCGCGAGAAGATTCTGCTGCTGACCGGGGAGGAAGTGCCCTACGCGGCGGCGGTTGTCGTGGAGCGTTTCGAAGAGCCCGCGAGCACGAAGAAGGGCAAGGACGGACGCCTGCCGGTGACGAAGATTGCAGCGGCGATCTATGTGGAGCGCTCGGGGCAGAAGGCGATCCTGATTGGCAAGCAGGGCTCGATGCTGAAGAAGATTGGCACCTCGGCGCGGAAGGACATCGAAGGCCTGCTGGGAACTCGGGTGTTCCTGGAACTGTTCGTGAAGGTGCAGGAGGAGTGGCGCGCGTCGCGCGGCTTCGTGGAGGAGTTGGATTGGCGGCGGCAGTTGGAGCAGATCGCGGGCAAGCAGCAGATGGAGCGCGCGGTGACGGCCTCGCGGCAGGGTGAAGTCGGCGCGGGCGAGGCAGAAGAGTAGCGCCTGTTGCGACTACCGCATGCGCGTGCGGCGCACTAGATTCTGGGCGGCTTTCGGCCAGGTGGGAAATGCGAACTCGAAGCCGTGTTTGAGCAGCAGGCCGGGTAATGCGCGGCGAGACTTCAGGATGAGTTCGGTTTCGGTGCGCAGGAAGAAGGCCCCGACTTCGAGCAGTGGCTTGGTCGCAGGGAGGCCGAGGCGGACGTGCCAGGCCTCGCGTAGCGCGCGCACGAAGTCGCGGTTGGGAAGCGGTTCGGGTGCGGTGAGATTGACGACGCCGTCGGCTTCGTCGGTGATCTCTGGGTGCGCGAGCAGGAGATCGGTGGCGCGGCAGTAGTCCTGGTCGTGTATCCACGAGACGAACTGCTTGCCCGAGCCTTGCGTACCGCCGAGCCCTTTGCGGACGAGGCCGGAGAGGACGTCGAAGACGCCGCTGGGGTCGGGGCTCATGGTCATGCTGGAACGCAGCCGGATCTTGCGCGTGTTGGGCGTGGGCACTGCGAGGAGAGCTTCTTCCCAGCGGTGCGCAACATCGATGGAGAACGACCAGGTTTCGGGCAGGTCGGCGGGCTCGTGCGTCCCGCGCTGCGAGGGCAGATCGCCGAGCACGCCGGTGAACTCGTCGTTGGGGACGTCGAAGCTATGGCGGTAGAAGGTGCTGGTGCTGGCGTTCATCCAGATGGCCGGCGGCGTAGGCGAAGCAGCGATGGCGCGGCCGAGGAGGAGCGTGGGGACGGTGCGCGAGTCGAAGATTTCCTTGCGGTTGGCAGCGGTGTAGCGGCAGTTGACGCTGCGGCCGCAGAGGTTGATGACGGCGTCGGAACGGTGGAGCTCGTCGAGCCAGGGGCCTTCGGTCGCGGCGTCCCAGAGGAGCGTTTGCCAGCGTTGCGCGGTGGGTGCGGGTTTGCGCGAGAGGATGGTGACTGTGTGGCCGGCGTTGGTGAGGTGGCGAGCAAGGATGGTGCCGATCTGGCCGGAGCCGCCGGGGATGAGGATGCGCATGGATCGAGGCTAGCAGCAGCCGTGCCTCGCCGGTACGACGCTATGCCGATAGCGACAGTGCGCATCGGGCTTTTGGCGGGAGTATCTTTGCCCTGCGCCACGACATAAGCAGATGTGCAACTGCGCCGGAGCGAACGCCTGAAGTCCTAAGATTTTAGTTGACAGCGGCGAGCTCACCTCTTAGTGTCCTAACACATTAGGAGATATGCAAAGTGAAGCAGCAGAAGGGTGTTCTTACAAAGTTGGAGCTTCAGATCATGCAGGTGATCTGGCGAAACGGGTCGAGCACGGTGACTGCAGTCCAGGAAGGGCTGAACCAGCAACTGGCTTACACAACTGTGCAGACCATGCTGAACATCCTGGCGCGCAAAGGGCAACTCAAGCGGAAGCTGCGGGGACGCGCATACGTCTACAGTGCCGCCGTGACGGAGGCGAAGGCGATCGGCCAAGCGCTGCGCGATCTTGTGGACCGCATGTTTGGCGGCTCCAGCGAGGAGCTTGTGATGAGTCTGGTCAAGAGCCGGCACATCGACGCAAAGAGACTTGCAGAACTCAGTAAATACGTGGCAGAGCCGGAGGACGGTAAGGCATGAAAGCGCTCACGGTGTGGATCGGGGTATACGTGCTGAATGCGGCGTGGCAGCTTCCGCTGGTGCTTGTAGCTGCCATGTGTGTGTCCCGGCTGGCGAAGCGCTGGGGCACGGCCGTGCAGCACAGAGTGTGGGTAGGCGCGCTGCTCACGGGCACGGCGCTCCCTGGCGTTTCAATCTCCGCTGGAGACGTTCGCGGGTTCATGCAGTGGGCGCTGCAGGGCTGGTGGATGCACACAGAGAACCGGAGCGCGCACGTTTCGGTAGTGACTGGCTCCGGATATGCTCATGGCGGCTGGGGGCTGCCGACCAAAGTGCTCGAAGGCATGGCCGCACTGTACCTAATCTCTGTGCTGTTCTTCGCGTTC
>CAXSHQ010000011.1:0-6449 GCA_964236875.1 uncultured Acidobacteriaceae bacterium
ACCGGAGTTGCTTTGTTTCAGCAGCGCGCGCAATCCCGGCATTGCAGCGCTGGTGAGCGAGTATGCAACGGGCAGCCTAATTGATCCGGCAGCGATCGCCGCTTATGCGCAAACGCAGCGGGTCACGCTGGCGATCATAGGGCCTGAGGCGCCGCTAGCGGCGGGTGTTGCCGACGCGCTGTGGGCGGCTGGTGTGCCAACGGTAGGGCCGACGGTTGCGCTGGCCCGCATTGAGTCAAGCAAGGGATTTGCGCGTGATCTGCTGACCCGCTATGGCATTCCAGGGAATCCATGGTTCCAGCGGTTCACCTCGGTGGACGGCGTGGAAGCAGCGCTGGCGCGCTGGCCGGACAATCACGTCGTCAAAGATGACGGATTGGCGGGGGGCAAGGGAGTCAAAGTCTTTGGCGACCATCTGCAGTCTCTTGAGGAAAGCCTTGCCTTCTGCTGCGAGCTCGCTGCCGCGGGACATCCGTTCGTGATTGAAGAAAAGCTGGAGGGCGAGGAGTTTTCGCTCATCAGTTTGAGCGATGGGCGGACGCTGCTCCATATGCCTGCCGTGCAGGACCATAAGCGTGCGTTCGAAGGCGATGTGGGGCCGAACACCGGCGGCATGGGCTCCTACTCGGACGCCGACGGTGGTCTGCCGTTCCTCAGTTCTGCGGATATCGAAGCTGCGAGAGAGATAAACGAGCACACGATTGCAGCGCTTGCACGGGAGTGCGGCCGACCGTATCAAGGCGTTCTCTACGGTGGCTTTATGGCCACGCGTGAAGGCGTGCGGCTGATTGAGTACAACGCTCGCTTTGGAGATCCGGAGTGCCTTAACTTGCTCACGTTGCTGCGGGGCGATTTCCTGGAACTGTGCCGCGCCGTTGTGGAGCAGACACTTGACCAGGTTGTGAGCCGCGCGGACTTCGCTCCGCTGGCAAGCGTGTGCAAGTATCTTGTGCCGGAGGGATATCCGGACGCGCCGCGCAGGGGAGACCGAGTCGAGCTTCCCTCCTCACCTGCACCTAGCGTTACGTTCTACTTCAGCGCCGTGGATGAGCGCGAGGGGCAGATCATCGCCACGGGTTCGCGCACGCTGGCCGCTGTTGCGACGGCGCCTACTCTCGCGCAAGCGGAAGCGCTGTGCGAGCAGGCTGTACAGCAGGTGCCCGGGTCCTTCTTTCATCGGCGGGATATCGGGACAGAGGCTGCGCTGGCCCGCCGGGTCACACACATGCAGGAACTCCGTGGGCGAGGAGCCGCGCGGTGAGGGATAAGCTCCGCATAGGGATTCTCGGCTCTACTCGCGGCACGGCTTCGCAGTCAGTGTTCGATGCCATCGCAGCCGAGATTCTTCATGCTGAAGTTGCGCTTGTGGTCGCCAACAAAGCCGATGCTCCGATTCTGGCACGTGCCGGCAGGCATGGGGCGCCGGCTCTGTTTGTGAGCCCGAAGAACCTTCCGCGCGAGGCTTACGATGCCGGGGTTACGCATGCGCTGCAACAGGCCGGGATCGATGTGGTTCTGATGGTGGGCTACATGCGCATAGTGTCCGCGGAGTTTGTGCGTGCCTGGGAAGGGCGCTTGCTCAATGTGCATCCCTCCTTGCTGCCGGCGTTTGCGGGGTTGATGGATCGTGCGGTGCATGAGGCTGTGCTCGCAGCTGGTGTGACGGAAAGCGGATGCACGGTGCACCAGGTGACCGAAGAGGTGGATGGCGGGCCCGTCGTGCTGCAAAAGCGCTGCGCGGTGTTGCCCAGTGATACGGTGGACTCACTGCGGGAACGCGTTCAGGCGCTGGAGAATGTGGCCTTCGTTGAAGTCCTGCAGCAGTGGAGCAGAATGTGAGTGACAACATCCAGCCACGCGTTGCCATTGTGATGGGCGGTCACTCGGACTGGCCGACGATGGAGCATGCGGCAAAAGTTCTTGATGAGCTAGGCGTTGCGTACAGCGTGGAGGTGGTTTCCGCGCACCGCACGCCGGAGCGGATGTTTGACTTTGCGAAAAGTGCGCGGGAGCAGGGCCTGCAGGTGATCATCGCGGGCGCCGGCGGAGCGGCGCATCTGCCGGGCATGATCGCCGCGCTTACGCCGCTGCCGGTGCTGGGTGTGCCGGTGCAGAGCAAGGCGCTCAGCGGGCTCGATTCGCTGCTCTCGATCGTGCAGATGCCGGGCGGTGTGCCCACGGCTACGTTCTCCATTGGCGAGCCCGGCGCGAAGAATGCAGCGCTGTTTGCGGCGTCGATTCTGGCGCTGGGAGATACCGCGCTGGCAAGCAGGCTCGATAGCTTTCGTCAGAAGCAGACGGATGATGTGCTCAACAACCCCGATCCACGCGCATGAGTTCGCTTCCGAAATCCAATCCGCGCATCGGTGTTCTTGGGGCTGGGCAACTCGCGCTCATGCTCGCGCAGGCTGCGCCGGCGTTGAGTGTCGATGTTGTTTGCGCGGGGAACACCGGTGATTGTGCCGAGCAGGCCGCACCGTTAGTGCCTGTCGATCTCGCCGATGCCCGTGCTGTTGCGGAGTTTGCGAATGGAGTCGATCTCCTGACGATCGAGAGCGAGAACATCGATGCGCGAGTGTTGAAGGACTTGCCGGTGGCACCGAACACCTTTGCCGTGCGCATTGCGCAGGACCGGCTGCTGGAGAAGACTTTCTTCAATCGGCATGGCGTGCAGACGGCGCCGTTCGCGATTGTGGACTCGCTGGACGATCTTGAGTTTGGGCTGGCGGTGATCGGGACGCCCGCCATCCTGAAGACTCGGCGCATGGGGTATGACGGGCGCGGGCAGGTGCGCATTACAGACGTTGCGCAGGCTGCGGAGGCATGGGCTGCTGTGGGTGGCGTGCCGTGCATCGTGGAGGGGATGGTGCCGTTCGACGCGGAGGTGTCGTTGTTTGCGGCACGCTCGGCGGAGGGTGAGATGGCGCTGTATCCGTTGACTTGCAACGTTCATCGTGAAGGCATTCTGCGCAAGTCGACTGCGCCGTACGTGCAGCCGGCGCTGCAGGCGAAGGCGGAGCAGCATCTGCGGGACACGATGGCGGCGCTCCAGTATGTGGGCGTGCTGGCGGTGGAGTTCTTTGTGCGCGGTGGCGAGCTGATCGCCAACGAGATGGCGCCGCGGGTGCATAACTCGGGGCATTGGACGATCGAAGGCGCGGAGACTTCACAGTTCGCGAACCATCTTCGCGCGCTGGCCGGGCTGCCGCTGGGCAGTGCGGCTAGCCGGCCAACCGTGATGCTGAACTGCATCGGCAGCATGCCTGCGGAGGAGGAGACGGCAAAGTTTCCTGAGCTGTTTCGGCACGACTATGGGAAGGCTCCGCGGGCGGGGCGCAAGGTGGGTCACCTGACGTTTCCGGCAGAGGCCGTGGAGGCGATTCGTTTCTGGGAAGAGCGGCTTGCCGGGGCTGAGTCGATGTAGGTACCCCCTCCTCTCCTTGCGGGGCGCGGGGCTGGACAGGATTCGCAACAACCTCGATCAGGCCGTTATGGCTGCGGCATGAGGGCGACACGGCGGTTGCGCTGGAAGCAGGGCTCGGTAGGTTTGGTGCACACCTGGGCTCCCTTACCGTAGCTCACGATGGACAAGCGGCTTGCGTCGATGCCCATCTGCACGAGCGCGTCGCGCGCTGCGTTCGCACGCTTTTCGCCGAGGCTCAGGTTGTAGTCCTGCGTGCCGCGCTCGTCAGAGTAGCCGCCGATGAGCACGTGCATGCCGGGGTGCTGCTTCAGGTAGGCCGCGGTGGTTTGTAGAACCTGCTGCGCGTCCGGACGCAGATCAGCCTTGTCGTAGTCGAAGAAGGCGTCGCTTACGTGGTCGTGGAAGTCGCTTTCTGTCGGTGCCGAAGCGTTTGTTGTATCGGTGGTGGAGGGCGGCGCGACCGGAGCCGCCTCCGCCTGTTGTGGAGTGGGTGGAGGCGGAGGAGCCAACGGCGGTTCCGCCGGTGGTGGCGGAACGTTTTTGGCGTGGGTGTGAGGCATGGCGTAGCGGCCGTGGAACTTGAACATCAGGCCGGCGCCGAGCATGAGCTGGTTCTGGGAGGTGTTCACGCCGTTGTTGAAGCCGGTGTGGAGGTACTGCGCTTCGATGGCGCGGACCGCGAAGCGATGGCTCAGCTCGAAGTCAATGCCGCCGCCGGCCTGGAGCGCGAAGGTGTTGGCCGACGTGGTGTAGGAGGTTGCGGTGGGGAAGTAGGAGTTGCTGCCGTGGGCTCCGCCGACGAGCACCTGGGCGAAGGGCACGGTGCGGCGGCGGCGGAAGGTGACGCGAGGGCCGGCGGTGTAGGTCATGAGGGTGAGGTTCTGGCCCAAGGCGCTGATCTGGTTGGCGTGCGTGCCGGTGAACTCGCCGGTGAAGCTGAGCCAGAACTTGTACTTGACGTCGACGGCTGCGTAGCCGCCGTTGAGGTTGAACTTCTGGTTGACGCCCGGAGGCGCGTTGGCGTGGATGAACTGATAACCGACCGATGCCTGGACACGAGGCACGAACTGGACTGGGTCGAAGGAGGTCTCCTGCGCTTGCGAAGCGCGGGAGATTCCGAGTAGGGCGATGACGGCAAGGGCGTAGCTGACGACGGGCCGACGCATGATCTTTCTCCTGTTTGCGTGTGGGTGGTTTGATTGGGGTTGGGGGAATCTCTGACGCGCGGCGGCGAGGCTCTCAGCGGCTAAAGCCGCATGGTTATAGCTGTTCTCCATAGGGTGTAGTTCCGCTTTGGGCAATACAGAGATCCTTCGCTTCGCTCAGGATGACGCCCTTCAGGAAGGGGACTACAGCCATAGGAGAACTGCTCTCGAGGCCGGTGATGTCACGGCTGAAGCCGTGACCTACCGTTCGTACCGCGTAGCAGAGAGTCTTAGAAGGGGCTGGACCGCCGCTGCGAATCCTAGGGGCGGGGACCGCCCGCCGCCGCGCTATTGAAGCAGCGCGACGGAGGGCGAGGTGGTGGTGGCCGATTCATCGACGAGGACGAAGCGGGTGGGCGAGATGGCGAAGATCACGTCGGAGTTGAAGGTGAAGCGGCCGTTCTGCGCATCGGTGAGCACATAGGTTCCGCTGCCCGAAACGCCGAGCGTGACTGCGTTGACGTTGCCGGCGAGAATGCTCTCGTCGAGGACATAGCTGGCCTGGCCTGCGCCGTTGGCGGTGAACTGACCGGAGGCGTTGAGCGTGGCCGCTGTGACCGCCGGTGTGGTGCCGAAGACGTAGGCGCCGTTGAGCGTTCCGAGCGAGAAAGGCTGGCCGGTCTGCTGTTCGAGGTTGCCGAGGCCGGCGTAGCCGGTTTCGAGGAAGTAGCCGGCGTCCGTGCTGGTGAGGTAGGCCACGCGGGGTGCGGGTGGGTTGGAAGATAGACCGAGCAGCGTGAGCGTAGCGGTGAGCACGGTGCTGGGCACGGGGTAGTTGAGGACCGCGCGGCCGTTGGTGCCGACCGTGCAGTTGCTGTTGCCGGTGGAGGAGTAGGTGCCGAGCAGGGCGTTGAGGATGTTGGATCCGCTGCCCTGTCCGGAGAGGCCGTTGACCAGCGCGGCGGTGCCGCCCTGCTCGACGTAGTTGGTGGTGCAGGTGCCGGTGCCGTTCGCCGAGCCCTGGAAGACCGTGGCGGTGGAAAGGTTGGTGACGTTCTGCAACGCGACACCCGCGAGCCCGGGGTTGGTGGGCGCGTTCTCATAGCCGACGAACTGGCTGGAGAGGGAGGCGTTGCTGAAGACGGTGGTGGTCTGCGCGCTCATGTTGCCGGCGAGCAGGATGTACGCCGAGTGCTTGTCGGTGGACATGACGAAGGCCTGATTGGCGTCGATCATGTAGACCGCGAAGTCGGAGGGATAGGCTGCGGAAGGGATGTTGGGGTTGGTGAGCGAGAGCTGCACGCGGCCATTCGAGTCCGCGGCGGCGCCCGTTCCGCTCAGGGGGGCGGTGGGGTAGTTGACTTGCGCGGTGTTGGTGTCGGTTTCGCCGGTGATGGCGCTGCCGGCGATCGTGAACTGACCTACCGTCGCGACCGGACCGGCCTGCAGGTTGGCTGTGCACGCGGGCAGGCAGGGTGTATCGCCCTGCAGGCCGAAGGCATAGCTGCCGGTGAGGCCAGTAATGAAGGCGGCGGCGGTTTGCTGTACGAAAGTACCGCTGCCGTCGGAGCTGTTCAGCAGGCTGTCATTGGAGAGGACCATCGTGCCGCGTGGCGAGGTGGTGGCCGGGGAAACCGGCGCCTTGACCGCGATGGCGTAGGTGGTGGTGCGGAGCAGCGTGCCGTCCGCGTTGAGGGTGGAGACGACCAGCGTGCCACGGTCGTCCGCGCCGATGGTGTAGGTGCCTAGCAGCGCGTTGTGGGGAACCTGCGCGCCGGTGGGGTTGGCTACCTGACGATTGGCATCGAGCTCGCCGGTGGTGAGCACGCCGGTGCCGTCCGCGGTGAAGCTGCCGATGGTGGCGTTGCGGAGGGCGAGTG
>CAXSHQ010000011.1:6558-17183 GCA_964236875.1 uncultured Acidobacteriaceae bacterium
GGGTTGAGCGAGAGGCCCGCGGGCAGCGCGCCGGCGGTGACCGCGTAGGTGTACGGGGCGGTTCCGCCGGTGGCCGTCAAGGTCCGGCTGTAGGGCTGGTTGAGGATGGCGTTGGGGAGCGTTCCGGTGAAGGTGAGGGGCGCGGGGCCCTGCACCGTGACGGTGATGGGAGCGGTCATGGTGTGGGGCGGGTTGGCGGAGTCCCTGGCAGTGACCTGGACGGTCGTGGCGCCGGGAGCAAGGGGTGTGCCGGTGATGGTGCAGCCGGTGCTGAAGGCGAGACCCGCAGGAAGGGCGCTGCCTGCGGCCACGCTGCACGTGTACGGGCCGGTGCCGCCGGTGATCGGGACAGCCCCGGTGTAGGGCGCGCCGACGATGGCGATCGGCGGGTTGCCAAATGTGAGGGTGATGGGTGCGGGGTTAATGGTGAGGCTGACCGGGCCATCCGCCGTGAGCGCCGGGTTGGAGCTGTCGGTGGCGTGTACCTGGAGGTTGACGGTGCCGGAGGCCGTGGGCGTGCCGCTGACGAGGCAGTTGGGGCCGAGCGTGAGGCCGGCCTGCAGCGTGCCGGCGGTGATGGTGCAGGAGTACGGCGAGGAGCCGCCGGTGACGCCGATGGTGGAGCTGTAGGGCGTGCCGACGGTGCCGTCCGGCAGGGTGCCGGCGCCGATGGCCAGGGGCGCCGGGTTGATGGTGAGGGTGACCGGCCCAGTGGTGCTTTGGGCGGGGTTGCCGCTATCCGTGGCTTTCACCATCAAGTTCACCGTGCCCGCCATGGTGGGCGTGCCGCTGACGAGGCAGTTGGGGCCGAGCGTGAGGCCGGCTTGGAGCGTGCCAGAGATGATGGTGCAGGAGTACGGCGAGGAGCCGCCGGCGACGCCGATAGTGGAGCTATACGGCGTGCCGACGGTCCCCGCCGGCAGCGATCCCGTGGTGAGGCTCAGCCCCGCCGGACTGATCGTCAGCGACACGGGCCCGGTGGTCGTCTGCACCGGGTTGCTGCTATCTGTGGCTTTCACCGTGAGGCTGGCAGTGCCGGGCGTGGTGGGAGTTCCGCTGATGAGGCAACCGGCGCCGAGCGACAGGCCGGCGGGAAGGGTGCCGGCTGTGACGGTGCAGACATACGGAGATGTTCCACCCGTGACGCCGATGGTTGCGGAGTAGGGAACGCCGACCGTGCCGTTAGGCAGCGAGCCGACCATGAGGGAAAGCGACGACACAACGGAAATGCTGAACTGCGCGGTTGCTTTGGCGCCTGTGGCGTCCTGCACCTGCGCGGTGAAGGTGGATGTGCCGGCGGCTGTGGGCGTGCCGGAAATGGTGCCGTTGGCGGCGAGCACGAGGCCGGCGGGCAGCGAGCCGCCTGTGAGGCTGAAGGTGTACGGGGCGGTGCCGCCGGAGGCGGTCAGGGCCGTGGTGTAGGGCGTGCCGACGATGCCGTTGGGCGGATTGCCGCCGAGCAGGGTGAGTGCGGCGCCCGCGGCGGCGACGGTGATGGACTCAGGCGCTGTGGCGGAGAAGGGTGTCGGCGCGGAGTCGGTGACTTTGGCGACAAAGCTCGAGGTGCCGGGGGCGATGGGTGTTCCGCTGATGGATCCGGTGGCGGGGTTGAAGGTGAGACCGGCAGGCAGCGAGCCGCTGGCGATGCTCAAGGTGAGAGCCCCGGTGACGCCGGCGCCGCGCAGGTGGCGGAGTAGGGGACGCCTACGGTGCCTGCGGGCAGCAGGCCGCTAATGGAGGGATCGGGGTTGACGGTGATGGTGGTGCTGCGGGTGTCGGTGGTGCCGGGCACGGTACCGGTGATCACGACCTGGATGGGAGCGCTGATGCCGATGGGCGCTGTGTAGACGTCCTTGCCCCCCGACCCTGAGAGGCTGCCGCAGCCCTGCGGGCCGCAGCCCCCGCCGCCGGGCGCGCCGACCGACCAAACGATGGGGTCCATCTTGCCGGTGCCTACCGCGGTGACTGCGACCGTCTGGCCGGCGTCGATGGCGGTGGCGGCGGCAGTCAGGACGGTCAGGCCCAGCCCTGGGTAGCCGCCACCGCAGCCCTGCGACGCGAGCAGAGGGAGCAGTAGGAAAGCCAACTGGCTGAAGCGGCGGAGCCAGGCAGGCATGTTGATCCGGCGGCCTGTTTTCTGTTTCCCGGCCGATAGTGCCCCCAGTGGCGCGAGCAAGGTCCGCAGAGGACCTTGCGATGCGTTGTGCGGGGCGGTTCCGGTGTTTGTGTTTGCGTCCGCTGCTACCCGCGTGTGTGCCGCAGGCGTGGTCCCGATGTAGTGCGTGGCTTCCATGACGACGATCTCCCAAAAGGCTTTTTGCTTCGCGCTGGCACTCTCGAAGCGAGTGCAACGTGCTGCGTGATGGGAGGATGACTGGTTACCGATGTGGCGCGCTACCAGTTACCGTCGCGCGCCGACATAAATCCGAAAAGCGATAGCGCCCGAGATATACGTTCCTGAATTGGTCCTTTTCCATGGTTTCGCTTACGGAACGGATAACCCTATATTCCTCATTTGGAACACGTGATCAGGACCAAGTAAAGGGGCGCGGCATGATGCCGCGCCCCCTTGCTTGTGATCGCTCTACGCTTGCAAACGCGGGAGTTTGGTTTCTTCCGCAGAGACCGTGGTTACGGGGAAGGGGATGGTTACGTGCCGCTTGGCGGCGGCCGCGGCCCGGCTGTGCTGACGGCTGGTTGTTTCCACCTTGAGCACGGTGTCTCGCAATTCCGAGAATGGCACCGGCTTGGCGAAGAAGAAGCCCTGGATCTCGTCGCAACGGCGGCGCATAAGGAAGTCGATCTGCGCTTCGGTCTCCGCACCCTCCGCGCAGACCTTCAAGCCAAGGTTGTGCGCCATGGCGACGACGGTTCGGACGATGGCCGCGGCGTTGGTGTCGGTGACGACCTGCGAAACGAAGCTGCGGTCGATCTTCAGGCGGTCGACGTGGTACTGGAGCAGGTAGGAGAAGCTGCTGAAGCCGGTGCCGAAGTCGTCGATGGCGAGGCTGACGCCCAGCTCGCGTATGCGGTCCAGTGTTTCGAAGACGTCCGGGGAACCGGACATCAACATCTCCTCGGTGATCTCAAGCTCCAGGTCGGCGGGTTGCAGGCCCGACTCGCTGAGCGCGGTTTCCACGATGTGGAACAGCTCGGGCTCGCGAATCTGTTCGGCGGAAAGGTTGACGGCGACACGGAAGCGGCGATGGAGCAGACCGTGGGCCGCGACGCAGTCGTGGCAGGCCTTCTTGAGAGACCAGGCGCCGATCTCGAACATGAGGCCAGCCTCCTGCGCGATGGGGATGAAGACGTTGGGGGGCACGTTGCCGCGCTTGGAGCTGTTCCAGCGCAAGAGCATCTCCACGCTTTCCACGCTGCCGGAGGAGCAGCTAACCTGTGGCTGATAGTGCAGGGAGAACTCGCCGCGCTCAAGCGCGTGGCGGAGATCTTCTTCCATCTCCAGGCGGCCCTGGGTGGTGCGCTGCAACTCCTCAGAGAAGGGAGCGAAGCGGCCCCGGCCGGAGGTCTTGGCGGCATACATGGCGAGGTCGGCCTGGCGGAGGAGGTCTTCGGCGGAGCCGGTGCAATCCGGGTACAGGCAATAGCCGATGGAAGCGGTGACGCAGATCTCGCGGGCTCCCACCTGAAAGGGCCGGGAGATGGCGTCGAGCAGAGCCTTGGCGCGCATTTCCGCGTTGGCGGCACTGCGCATATCCGGGAAGACGAGGACGAACTCGTCGCCGCCGAGGCGCGCGGCGAAGTCGGCACAGCGGATGGAGGCGAGCACGCGCGCCGCTACCGTGGTCAGGACGGTGTCTCCGCCGGCATGGCCCAGGGAATCGTTGATGCGCTTGAAGTGGTCGATATCGACCACGAAGACGGCGACGGTGCCGGCGATGTCCTTGGCATGCTCGACGGCGGTTTCGATGGTGGAGTTGACCAGGGTGCGGTTGGGCAGGCCCGTGAGTTGGTCGTGATGGGCCATGTAGAAAGCCGTGTCGGCCAGTTGCTTGCGTTCCGTGACATCGAAGGCGACGGCGAGATAGCCGCTCAGGCCGCCATCGGTATGCAAAGGCGTGAGCGTGACGTGGACGCACACCTTCGAGCCGTCGCGGCGTACGTATGTCCAATCCTCCTTTTCATTGCGCTTGCGGTGCTCGATGAGTAGCTCGACCTCTCCCATCTGGCGGCCAAGCGCGCGGCGCAGAACCACGGATCGCTGGCTGACTTCTTCGGGGTCATGCAGGCGCAGAAGCGAGTGCTTGCCGATGAGCTCATGCTTGCGATAGCGAGTGAGCTTCTCCGCCCCTTCGTTCATGGCAATGATGACGCCGCTGGCGTCGGTGGCGATGATGCTGACCGGAGCACTCTCGAACACGGCGCGCGTAAAGTCGTGGAGCTCTTCCACCTGGCGCTGGGCGGCTTTTTCTTCGCGGCTCTGCAGGGTGGTGAGCACGAGGCAGCCGGATTGGGGAACGACATGCACCTCGCAGACGCCCTTGTCGGTTCCCAGACCCCGGACGGCCAGTTTGGCGACCTCCGCCTGCCCTGTGCGCAGGACACGCGTCCACGTCTCCATAGTGGCGGTGAACTCCTCCCGGGGCAGCAGCGTCATCAGGCTTTTGCCCTGGCCGGCATCGGGCGTGAGCAGCTTGGCGCCGCGACGGTTGGTGTAGAGGATGCGGAAGTCCGTTATAGCGCCGCCAGGCGCCCGGACGGGCTCACACACGAGCGATGCCTGGCGGCTGCGCGCGGCCATGCTGCGGAACAGGGCACGCTCGCGGCGCATGGCTCCCAGACGCCGGAGAGCCTGCCGGGGAACCCGTATGGCGAACAGGGCGATACCAAGGGCAACCAGGATTTCAAGGCTCGCCTTCAGCGCTCCGACCGGCCGAAACGAATGGCCAAAAGCCACTGGCGCGGCGAAGATCGAGGTCGCGATCGCAAAAAGGACCCACCGGAACGTGCTCGACGAGGTGAAACCGGACTGGCGCATGAAGCTCCTTGGAGGCGAGCTCTGCGTTACCCGGCAGTAACTCGTGTCCCAAGGAAACGACACTTTGGTACCCATGGCACGAATGGATTTACCTGGAAGTCATAAAAAGCCGGGATCCAATATCGCCACCGATACCGCACATTCGCGGAGTGCCTGAATCGCCAATCCGCGCATCGGTGTAAACCGCAGTAACATGTGCTCACACTTTGGTGCCATTGTCGTAGCCACTCGCCGACCAGAGACTTGCCCTATTGCAACTGTTGAACAACTCATTCATGTACGAGGCCCGTTTGTTATGGATCAGGAACTAAAGCGGAAGCAGAGCTTCCTCCTCCGCCTTCCTGTATCGGTGCGCGAAGAAGCAACACGCATCGCACACTCCGAAGGCACATCCCTCAACCACTTTATTGCGTTGGCGCTGGCGGAGAAGATCAGCCGCATGGAGGCGAACCGGGCGCAGGCGGCAGCATCCCCCGCTCCGCCGGTCCGTATGCATCCGTACTCCGCATTCAAGCTGCAGCGCTCGGCATAACGCCGCGCCGGCAGAAGACCGTCACGATTTACCGCAATGAGGGAAGTTCAAGAGGAAGCAGGCTATGCATTCGCAGATCGAGCACTTGCAACTGACAGAGAAGCTGTTTCGCGACGTTATCGAGCATTTGAGGCACCGGATCAGCCTGTTGAGCGCGGGCCAGGATGAGGAGGACGATGATGAGGATCTGGCCTGGGAGGAACGCGCTCCGGCCGCTCAATCGACGGTAACGGCGCTGCGGCTGGAGATATGCCTTTACAGCCTGTGCGTGGATTGGGTGCGGCAGCAATGGGAGGAACTGGAGGGCGGTCCTGACCCGGAGCGCCGGCATGCGCGGGACAATTTCTTCCATGTCATGTCCACGGTGGCGCAGTCGGAGCTGGCGCGGGACGCACATGCGCGGTCGTTCGGCCTGTCCAACCACGGCGACGAGATTCCCCTGACCGATGCGCAGATGTTTACCGCGCTGGAGAGCACGGCGGAACGGCAACTGGCCAGCCTGATCGCGATGTAAGTTACTTCGATTGCTCTCACGATGCAAAGAGCCCGCACAGTGATTGTGCGGGCTCTTTGCTTCGGAAGTTACCGACTTGGTAATGTTACTGGAGATTTCTTTCTGCAACTTTTAGTATATGTACTCCCGTAACGGTAGATTCTACCGTCAGTGGTGTACACGATCCACGCTCTATCGGAAGGACGACGCGAGACGCGAATGCCTGTTCGTACGAAGCTGCAGATACTGTTCACCATCTTCACAGCGACCGCGCTGACGGTGTGGGCTGCGCATCACTCGGCCGGTGGATGGCTTCAGTTCTGGATCTTCCTGGCTGCGATTCTGCTGAGCTCAGGCTTCAAGGTGGCGCTGCCGCGGGGCGATGGCAGCATGTCGCTCAACTTCCCGTTCCTGCTTCTTGCCGTTGTGCAGCTTACCCCGCTGCAGGTGCTCCTGCTGACGGCGCTTTCGGTGGCGGCTCAGTGCCGCGTACGGGTAACGAAGATCTTCACGGCAGTGCAGATCGGCTTCAATGTCGCCAACACGATGCTGGCGGCGGGTGGCGCCTACTTCACCTACACCTACTTCGTCGGGCTCGGCTTCCCGATGGGGCCCGCGCTGGCGATTGCCGCGGTGGCGTACTTCTTCTGCAGCACGTGTCCGGTGGCTGCGATCATTGCGTCGTCTTCGGGCGAAGGCGCTTATGAGCTGTGGCGCTCGGAGTTTACGTGGTACCTGCCGTTCTATATGGTGGGCGCCGCGCTAGCCGGCCTGGCGGACTGGCTGAGCGCGCGCTTCGGGTGGGCGACCGCGCTGCTGCTGATCCCGATGGTCTATACCGTGTACCGGTCCTATATGGGGCAGATCGCACGGATCAAGGAACGGCAACAGCACCTGGAGGAGACCGAAGCGCTGCACCTGCGCACCATCGAAGGGCTGGCCATGGCGATCGAAGCCAAGGACCAGAACACGCACGATCACCTGTTCCGGGTGCGCAGCTATGTGGAGGAAGTCGGCAAGGCGCTGGACCTGGGCAGCGATCAGTTGCAGGCGCTGCGTACGGCTGCGTTCCTGCACGATATCGGCAAGCTGGCGGTGCCTGAACACATCATCAACAAGCCAGGCAAGCTGACGCCGGAAGAGTTCGAGAAGATGAAGATCCATCCGGTGGTGGGCGCGGACATTCTGGCGCGCGTGCGGTTTCCGTATCCGGTGGTGCCGATCGTGCGCTCGCACCATGAATGGTGGAACGGCAAGGGCTATCCGGATGGGCTGCAGGGCGAGCAAATTCCCATTGGTGCGCGTGTGCTGACGGTGGTGGACTGCTTCGATGCACTGGTTTCCGACCGGCCGTATCGCAAGGGCATGAGCCCCGAGCAGGCCATCAACATTGTGCGGAGCATGGCAGGGACACAGTTCGACCCCAAGGTGGTGAATGCGCTGGAGCAGCTCTACATGCGGCTGGAAGCGGAGGTAAGCGCCTTGGAAGAGAAGGCCTTCTCCCCTTTGAACACCGAGGTGGAAGTGTGGCGCGGGCTGGCGCCCGGTGCGGGCTTCGAGGACCAGGGCGAGACGGCGCAGGCTACGGGCTCGAGCGAGTTTGGCAAGGGGGAGGGCGAGCACTCGACGGTCTCGCTGGACCTGATTGCGGCGGCCAGCCATGAAGCGCAGACGCTGTTCGAGATGAGCCAGCTGCTGGGCAACTCGCTGCGCCTGAATGAGACGATCTCCGTGATGGCTTCGCGGCTGCGGCGGCTGATTCCTTTCGATTCGTGCGCGCTTTATATCCGTTTGACACCGCAGTACGTGGACGGCGAGTGCGTGAAGTCGTTCTCGTCCGACCCGATTCTCGCCGGTCAGGGCATCTCGGGCTGGGTGGCTCAGAATGGCAAGCCACTCCTGAACGGCAACGCCGCGCTGGAGCCTAACTATTGCCATCGAGGTGGGCAGCCCGGGGAGCTGCGGTCGGCGCTTTCGGTTCCGCTATTCGACCTGCAGAAGGAAGTGCTCGGCGTGCTGACGTTGTATGCCGGGCATGAGAACTCTTTCCTTCGCGACCACCTGCGCATTTTGCAGGCCATGGAGTCGAAGATCTCGCTTTCGCTGCAGAACGCGCTGCACTTCCGCCGGGCGGAGTTCGATGCGGAGACGGACTTCCTGACAGAGCTGCCGAATGCGCGTGGACTGTTTGTGCACCTGGAGACGGAACTGAACCGCTGCCGCGAGAGCAATGAACCGATGGCGATTGTGGTGTGCGATTTAAATGCCTTCAAAGACGTGAACGACCGCTGCGGGCACCTGACCGGCAATCGGCTGTTGAGCCGCGTGGCGGAGGCGTTCCGAAGCACGTGCCGGCCTGGGGATACGGTCGCGCGCATGGGCGGCGACGAGTTCGTGTTCCTTATGCCGCAGACCGGCGAGCAGGATGCGTTCGGCAGGCTGCATGCCATCTCGGCGGCGGTGATTGCGGCTTCGCGGCGGTGCCCCGGGGTAAGCGCGAAGGTGACGGCCAGCCTGGGAGCTTCGTTCTATCCCGTGGATGGCGTGACCGCGGAAGAGCTGCTGGCGGTGGCGGACCGGCGCATGTATCTGGATAAACAAAACCACTACAGCCGGACGAGCTCGAATGAGTTGGCCGATGCCATGGAAGCTATCGCGGTATGACGAGCCGGGTGCGCGTGTTCCTGCTTCGACTGGCACGCGTGTTTTCGCTGATGCTGCTGGCTATGGCGGGCACCATTCTGCTGGTGCGTTTCGCGCCTGGATACTTTATGGATAGCCGCGAGATGGATGGGCAGTATGGGGCGCTGGCGCGCGAGCAGGTGAAAGCACAGCAGCAACGCGAGGGCTCTGCGATTGGAGCTGTGTGGACGCAGGCTCGTGGATGGGTGCATGGCGACCTGGGGCGCTCACGCCACTTCGATGTGCCGGTTGCGGGGTTGCTGCGCGATCGCGCCAAGGTGACCGGCAAGCTGCTGCTGGCGAGCGTGCTGTGCGGCTGGCTGGGTGCGCTGACTTTGGCGCTGCCGCTGACCGTGTTGCGTACACGCGTGGGGGAAGTGGCGGTTGCGGCTCCTGTCGCCATTCTTTTGGCGACGCCCGTGGCGGCGTTGGCGACAGCGTGCCTGCTTGCGAACTTTGGCGGGCCGGTGCTGGTGTTGAGCCTGCTGATCGGCGCGCGCGACTTCCAGCTTGTGCATCGGCTGCTGCGGCATGTGGTGCGTGCGCCGCACTTCCTGTATGTGCGCGCGCAGGGGCTTTCGAGCAGCCGTTTGCTGCGGGCGCATCTGCTGCCGTCAGTGATGCCGGACCTGTTTTCGCTGGCGATGACGTCGTTTGTGCTGGCGCTGAGTGCGGCGGTTCCGGTGGAGGTCATCTTCGATATGCCGGGCCTTGGACAACTGGCTTGGAACGCGGCAATGAACCGCGATCTTCCGGTGCTGCTCGCGGTGACGCTGCTGATGGCGGGCTGCGTGGGCGTGGCGAGCCTGTTTGTGGATGCGCAACGCACGGTGAGGGCAGAGCAATGCGCCTAAACGCGAACGCCATGCGCGTAACCGCTCTCGTGCTGCTGGTGCTGCTCACGGCTTCGGCTACGCTCCTTGTGGTTCGCTCACCGTTTGGCTACAAGGATCAGGACCGGGACAACGTTGCCGTGGGCGGCTCCAAAGCGCACGTGACCGGCACGGATGATCTTGGGCGCGACCGCACGGTGCGGACGTCCGCGGCTTTGCTGCTGGGGCTCGCGGGAGCGGGCGCCGCTGCCGCTGTGGCGAGCTGCCTGGCGGTTGCGGTGGGGCTGGCCGCGGCTTTTGCCCGTCCGTGGATCGGACGCGTCCTGCTGTATGCGAGCGATCTTGCGCTTACGCTGCCGTGGTTGTTTCTGCTGCTGATCGTGCGGTCCGCGCTGCCGCTGAATTTGGCTCCGTCCCAATCTGCGGTGCTCACGTTTCTTTTGCTCGGCTTGATCGGGTGGCCTGCGTTTACGCGAGCAAACCATGCGCGCGCCTCCGCCCTGCGCAATGCGGAGTGGCTGGTACAGAGCCGCGCGAACGGGTTGCGGCCGGGGCAGATGGTGCGGCAGATGTTGCCGCATCTGCGTCCCCTGCTGCTAGCACAGTGGATCATCTATGTGCCGGTTTGCGTGGTGGCGGAGGCGAACCTGGGGGCGCTTGGCCTGGGTGTTGCCGAGCCGCTGCCCTCGTGGGGATCGCTGTTGCTCTCGTTGCAGAGCTCGGCTGTGCTGGCCAGCACGCGCTGGGTGTATCTGCCGATTGCGCTGCTGGTTGTGGTGTTGCTACTGCTGGAAACGCTTTCTTCCGAGGTGAGGTTGTGATCGGGCTCTGCAAACGCTTGCTGTTGGTGACGGTGTTCTTGTGCTGTGCAGAGGCGGACGTTTGCCCTGCGCAGGGAGGCGGAGAGCCGGGAATTGCGTGGTCACTCAAGAACGATCCAAAGACGCTGGATCCAGCCAAGGCAGGTGACCAGGCGACGGAGCTGTTGCGCTATCTCACAGGCGGCGTGCTGCTGCGGATGAACCGGCGCACGCAGCAGATCGAGCCGTGGCTGGCAAGCGGTTAGCCTCCGCAGGTGCTGCTCTCCGA
>CAXSHQ010000011.1:17193-17724 GCA_964236875.1 uncultured Acidobacteriaceae bacterium
GGCCGCAAGCTGGACCGTGAGCGCGGACGGACGACTGATTACCTTTCATCTGCGCGATCATCTTCGCTTCTCGGATGGCTCGCCGCTGACTTCGGCGGATGTGGTGGCTAGTCTGCGGCGAGTGCTGCTGCCGGCTACAGAAGCGCCTGCGGCGGAGGAGTTCCTACAGCCTGCAGGCGTGATGGTGACCGCGGCGGACCCGTTGACGGTGAAGGTGCAGCTGCCACGGAGAGTCACGTTCGTCGCAAAGGTGTTCGATGAAATCGCCATCGAGCCGGCGAACCGGCCGAGTGAAGGACGCGTGACCGCGGGCTCCTTCACCATCGCGGAGTACAGGCGAGGGGAGTACCTCCGCTTGCAGCGCAACCCGAACTACTGGCGCCGCGACGCGGGCGGCAAGCAGCTGCCCTACCTTTCTTCGATCAAGCTGGACATCCTCACCAATCGCGAGCAGGACGAGCTGCGTTTTGTGCGCGGAGACTACCACGTGATCGAGGGCGTGCCGCCGGACAGCTTCGGGCTGCTGGCCAA
>CAXSHQ010000011.1:17734-24620 GCA_964236875.1 uncultured Acidobacteriaceae bacterium
CCCGATGCGGTGGTGGACAAGGGGCCTTCGCTGAATACGGAGCAGATGTGGTTCAACCAGTCGTCGGCCTCGCCACTGCCGGCCTGGGAGAAGGCGTGGTTTCAGAGCCGCGCGTTTCGCATGGCGGTGTCGCAATCCATCCGCCGGGCCGACCTGGCGCGCATCGCGTATGACGGGCATGCGACGCCGGCGAACGGATTCATCTCGCCGGCCAATACGGTCTGGTACGACCGGCAGTTGCAGCCGATCCACGAAGACAAGAGTGCGGCTTTGCAACTGCTGCAGCAGGACGGCTTCCGGAAGAACGGATCGACGCTGGTGGACCGCGACGGACATCCGGTCCGCTTTTCCCTGCTGACCAATGCTGGCAACCGCGCGCGGGAACGGATGTCCGCGCTGATCCAGCAGGACCTGGCGGCCGTGGGCATGCAGGTGAATGTGGTGACGCTGGATTTTCCCGCGATGGTGGAACGGCTACTGCACTCGCTGAACTATGAAGCGGCGCTGCTGGGCTACCCGGATGTGGAGCCGGACCCCAACGCCGTGATCAACGTGTGGCTGAGCTCCTCGGCGCAACACCCGTGGAACCCGGGGGAGAAGACGCCGGCTACCCCGTGGGAAGCGGAGATCGACAAGGAGATGAACCTGCAGGCGGGCGCGGCGAAGGATGCGGACCGCAAGCGCGCGGTGGACCGGGTGCAGGAGATCGTCTATGAGCAGCAGCCTTGTATTTACCTCGTATACCCGAACGTGCTGTATGCGGTGTCGCCGCGCCTGACGGGTGCAGCGCTCTCGGTGCTGTATCCCGGCGTGGTGTCCGACATCGATGCCATTCACTGGAAGGCGGGCAGGCCGTGAGTGAGCCTCTGCTGCGGCTGCGCCTGAGCGCGGGATACGGCAAGACGACGGTGCTCGACGAGTTGGCGCTCGACGTGGAGGCGAGCGAGTGCGTGGGCCTGGCGGGAGCGAGCGGCGCCGGCAAGAGCACGCTGGTGCTGGCCCTGCTGGGGCTGCTGCCGTGGCGGCGCGGGTGGGCGCGCGGCAAGGTGATGCTGCAAGGCAGGAACCTGCTGACCCTGAACGAGCGCGAGGCGCGGCGGGTCCGCGGCAAGGAGATTGCGCTGGTTCCGCAGAGCCCGTTGAGCGCGCTGAACCCGGCGCTGAGCCTGCGCACACAGATGAAGGAAGCCTGGAAGGCGCATGACGGGAACGCGGCGGCTTTCTCCCACCGGGTGAGCGAGCTGATGCGCAAGGTGCAGCTGCCGGGCGATGAGGCGTTCCTGGCTCGGCGGCCGGGCGAGATCAGCGTGGGGCAGGCCCAGCGGCTGGTGCTGGCCATGGCCCTGCTGCACCGGCCCGCCGTGCTGATCGCAGACGAGCCGACCAGCGCGCTCGACCCGGCCACGCAGCGCGAGGTGCTGGCGCTGCTGCGGTCCATCCAGCGGGAGGACGGCACGACGCTGCTCTATATCTCGCACGATATCGTTTCGATTCTTCAACTTTGCGGCCGGGTGGCGGTGCTGCAAAGAGGCAGCATCGCGGCCCAGTCGCCGGTTCGCGAGCTCGGCGCGGCCGGTGTGCCGGCGGCGCTGCAAAGCCTGCTGGCGACGCTTCCCGTGCCGGCAGCGGTGATGCTGGAACACCTGGAAGCTGCCTCCCGGAGGCTCCATGAGCCGAAAGTTGATGGCATTACAACCTTTGTGGTAACCACCTAATCCTAGGTACCATAGCTGTAGGAGGTTAGGAATGAGTAATCTAACCTTGCTTTTTATGGTAACCCAAGTTACCATCATCACAGTTACCAAACTCGAGCGATTGCCGCGTTGGACTTTAGCAGCGATACGTCGCACGGGTGCTGAATATACTCCCGGGAGTTCCACATGTACGGTTCGTCTGTCCTTCGCCGTTGCTTTACCGCATTGCTGTTGCTGAGCGCTGCGGCCACCACATTTGCCGCCGGGCCCCACCATTACAAGTTGTCCCCAGATGTGAGTTCCGCCAAGGGTGAGGGCATTTCGGTCATCATCCAGTACAAGGATCGGCTTGCCGACTCAGACGTAGACAAGATTACCGGTCTGGGCGGGAAAGAAGCCCGTGCGTTCACGCGAAGCTTTCCGCAAGGGCCCTGGAGCGCCTGATTGCGGAAGACAAGGTTGCCTACGTAAGTCTGGACCGCCCCCTCGGCGCACGCGGCGGCCCCGCCGTTTCTTCCATCGCAACGAGTGGGCAGTACACGGCGGAACCGGTGAATGCCACGCAGGTCTGGCTCTCCGGCTATGTGGGAACGAACGTCGGCGTGGCTGTGATCGACAGCGGCATCAACCAGGTGCCGGACCTTTCGGTCAACACGTCCGCGGGCAACACGACAACCTATGCCGGCGCTACTTTCAGCTACGGGTATGGCTCCGGCAGCCGGGTGGTGTACAGCCAGAGCTTCGTTCCGAATGAAACGAACATCACGGCCGACCCGTTCGGCCATGGCACGCACGTTGCCGGCCTGATCGGCGGCAATGGGCAGGCGTCCAACGGCAAGAAGTACTTCCGCACGTTCCTGGGCATTGCGCCGAACGTGAACCTGATCAACCTGCGCGTGCTGGACGAGAACGGCCAGGGCACCGATTCCGCGGTGATCGCGGCGATCGAGCAGGCCATCGCGCTGAAGAACACGTACAACATCAAGGTCATCAATCTTTCGCTGGGCCGTCCGGTGTTTGAAAGCTACACGCTGGATCCGCTGGACAGGGCCGTTGAAGAAGCCTGGAAGGCCGGCATCGTGGTTGTGGTGGCGGCAGGCAACAACGGCCGCGATCTCGCGCTGAACCCGCAGGGGTACGGCACCATCGAAGCTCCCGGCAACGACCCGTACGCGCTGACCGTGGGTGCAGCGAACACCAGCAACACCGCCTCGCTTAGCGACGACGTGATGGCCACCTACAGTTCCAAGGGGCCGTCCTTCATCGACCAGGTCGCGAAGCCTGACCTGATCGCACCGGGCAACCTGGTTACCAGCCTGCTGGCTAATTCCTCTAACCTGCAGACCGGGAACCCGACTTTCTATACGCCGCTGGGCTTCTACCAGAACAACGGCAATGGGACCAAGCCCTCCAGCGATTACATGCCGCTCAGCGGAACGAGCATGGCGAGCGGTGTGGTGAGCGGAGCGGTGGCCCTGCTGCTGCAGGCTTCGCCCGCGCTGACACCTGATCAGGTCAAGGCCGTACTGATGCGGGACGCGAACAAGAATGTGATCCCGCGGACCAACACCGTCACCGACGCGACTACGCATGTGGCCTATACCGCGCACAATGACGTGTTCACGCAGGGCGCCGGTTATCTGGACATCTATGCCTCGATCAACGATGCGCTGAAGAACCCGATCCCGAACGGCACGGCGATGTCGCCGATCGCAGTCTTCAACTCTAGCAACAACACCGTATCGCTGGTAACCGACAACACGGCGCTTTGGGGTGCCACCGCTCTCTGGGGTGCTTCCAACATCTACGGCGCAAACTCCTTCGTGGGCGGGAACACGGCCCTGTGGGGTGCGACGGCACTGTGGGGCGCGAACAACCCGGCTTCGGCAACCGCTCTGTGGGGCGCAAGCTCGCCAGCCGGCCAGACCGCACTGTGGGGCGCGAACATTCCCAACGGCTCGACCGCCCTGTGGGGAGCCAGCGAGACCGGCAGCTTCACGGCTCTGTGGGGTGCGACAGCCCTATGGGGCGCTGGAACTCCGGAAGCCGCGACGGCTCTGTGGGGTGCAACGGCTCTGTGGGGCGCGAACACTCCCAGCGGCTCCACGGCTCTGTGGGGTGCCACGGCTCTGTGGGGTGCGACAGCGCTCTGGGGCGCCGATATACCTGCCGAGCGGTAGAACAGTAACACTGTAGCCCGCATACGCCGCAGCGCCGTGATCTAACGGCGCTGCGGTTTTGTTTTGCTGGAGGTTTTGCGGAGATGCGGGGGATTTGAAGAGATCCAGCGCGGCCGGTGCGTCAGGGTGTAGGAAGACCGTTCCCGAGTTCCTGGAGTTGGCCGAGAACCTCGCTGGGCAAGGTGAGGCTGGCCGCGGCCATGTTCTCGGCCAGGTGAGTGCGCGAACTGGTCCCGGGGATGAGCAGCATGTTGGGCGCGCGGTGCAGCAGCCAGGCGAGCGCGACCTGCATGGACGTGACGCCGAGAAGCTTCGCCACGGCGTCGAGCGCGGCGGCCTGCAAGGGCAGGAAGCCGCCGAGCGGGAAGTAGGGAACGAACGCGATGCCCTGCTGTGCACATTGGTCGATGAGGAGATCGTCGCTGCGCTGGGCGATGTTGTACATGTTCTGAACGCAGACGACCGGGGCGATGGACTGCGCTTCGCGGAGCTGTGTGGGGGTAACGTTGCTGACGCCCAGGTGCCTGATGAGGCCCTGCTGCTGGAGCTCGGCGAAGACAGAGAAGGGCTCGGCAATGGAGCCCTCCGCGGTGCCGGCAGGGCCGCCGGTCATGGAACGGAAGTTGACGACCGGGAGCACATCGAGACCGAGGTTGCGCAGGTTGTCGTGCACGGCGGAGACGATCTCCTCGCGCGAGAGCGCCGGCAGCCAGGCGCCCTTGCTGTCGCGAAGGGCACCAATCTTGGTGACCAGCACCAACGACTCCGGGTAGGGATTGAGTGTGTCGCGGATGAGCTGGTTGGTGACGTGGGGGCCGTAGAAGTCGCTGGTGTCGATGTGGTCGATGCCCGCCTCAATGGCGGCGCGAAGCACGGCAGCTGCTTCGGCGGGGTCGGCCGGCGGACCGAAGATGTGCGGGCCGGAGAGGCGCATGGCGCCGTACCCCATACGGTGAACGGTGTAGGAGCCGAGTTGGAACGTTCCAGCAAGAGAAGGCGTGTTCATGCAATTTGGATGCAGCGCTTCTGCTTTGGCAGCAAACAGACACAGACCCGCACAAAGAGTGAACCAGCGGACCTGAAGCTGCGTACCCCATTGCGGCACCATTCCCCTGTTGGGCAGACGCTGTCGCGCCGCAAGGCGGATGCGCGGTTTTGCGCCTCCGCGGTTCTGAGCGCCCGGAGTTCCGTTATGCACATGATGTTCACTTTTTGCCTGTTTGTTGCGCCGCTGTTGTCCGGCGCGCCTGCTGTTTCGGGTTCCCGAGTGGCGAAACCGCCAGCGGTGAGTACCTGCAGCGCTCAACCCATATTGAAGTCTTCAGGACTTGGAGAAGAAATGGAAACGATTCAGAATCACTCGGACGAGGCCGTGCGCGGCCTGGTGACACAACTACAAACGGCATGGAACAGCGGCGACGCGGCTGCGTGGGCAGCGGTGTTCGCAGAGGACGCTCGCTTTGTCACGCTGCGAGGTGACGTGTTCAAGAACCGGCAGGAGATCGAGAACTCACACCGGATGATCTTCGGCGGCTTTTATAAGGGCAGTCACAATGCGATTTCGGTGGAGAGCCTGACGTTTCCCACGCCGGAGGTGGCGGTGGTGCACACGCTACATGAGGTGACCGGCTATGCGGCGCTGCCGCCGGGCATTCCGGCGGCGGAACCGGGAGTGCTGCGGGCCCGCATGCTGCTGGTTGCGGTAAGGCGTGGCGGGAACTGGGTGTTCGTGGCTGCGGAGAACGTGGCGGTGTTTCCGAAGCCGGTGGGCGCGGGCAAGCCTTAGCTCACCAGGCTCCCCGTTGATGCCGGTGGGTTCGACCAGCGTGTATGCTGGTCGAACCTTCACCGGCCCTGACAACGAGGAGCGACACCATGTGTGAGCCGAGAGTTCTGGATGCGCTGACGAAAGCGCTGAACAAGGGACAGTTTCCGCTGCTGTCGGATTCCAACAAACCGCTTTGGGAATGCCTTTGCAGCCAGCTGGAAAATAATCCCAAGGCGTTTGTGGCGAAGATCAAGAACGCGGACAGCATGTTTCCGAGCACCTTCGAGGTGGGCGGAGCGGACTTTGCTACCGGCTTCGATGAAATCAAGATGCTGATCTGCTATGCGCATGAGCGGCTGAGCCACGACCACGGCATTGCGAAGAGACAACCATGGCAGGGGTACATTCAGCGGCTTCGCAAGGTGCTGAAGAAGCAGAACTATATCCAGGACTCGCAAGTGAGCCTGCTGATGCACCCCATTACGCAGATGGGCAGCGGACTGCCGGGCGCAACGGTCACAATCGTGCCGGATGCTTCGCTCGGTGTGGGCTTTGGCTCCTGTCCGGATCAGGTAAAGATCGCCGCGGAGGCAGACTGCTGGGCGCAGGTGAAGAAGCGGGCGTATGTGGGGGTCGACGGCTCGTTGGGAAGGAAGCCGCACTACGTGCTGGCCCACCTGCTGAACCATAATCTGAACGGCTCCGGGGCGGACAAGCTGAACGTAGTGCCCTTCTGGGCAAAGGCCAATACGGAGATGTCCCAGAAGGTGGAAGGGGATGTGAAGACGGCAGTGCTGATGGGCGTTTCCGTCGTGTACACCATCACCCTTGGGCCACCGGTGAAGGAGGACGCGGCTTACATGAAGTGGCACAATGCCGCGCTCCCCGGAGCGGACAAGACGCAGAAGAAGATCATGACGTGGGAGAAAGAACTTCCGCAGTTCCTCAAGTTCTCCGCTGTCGCGGTCAACAGCGCCGGAACTTCGGTGAACATCGTGCCACCCGGCACGATCGTTCACAACTACGTTCCGCAGACACTGCCAGTCTGGAAGTGATCAGTAGCGGGGCAGGCTGGTGTCGATTTTCTCGGCCCAGGCGGTGATGCCGCCTGCGAGGTTGCTGACGTTGGTGAAGCCGGCCTGCTTGAGGGCGAGGGCGGCTCTCTGTGAGCGGCCTCCGGACTTGCAATGGACGACGATCTCGGCGTCCGGGACGCGGTCGCGCAGCCGGGGGCGGACCTCGTC
>CAXSHQ010000011.1:24630-28070 GCA_964236875.1 uncultured Acidobacteriaceae bacterium
TTCTGGACGGGGATGTCGGCTATGCGGGCGGGGACCTGGTCTACAGGAATGAGCGGTGCGCCGAGGTTGACGATGGCGTACTCGTGGGGCTCGCGGACGTCGAGCAGGAACGGTGTTTCGCCTGCGTCCAGTTTCGCTTTGTACTGCTCGACGGAGAGCTGCGGGATACCGTCGACTTCGGGGGTGTTCTGCGGGGTCATACCGTGGGAGCTTACCTCAAGTGGGCCAGCTTCTGTCGGCGGAGCGATGCCGCAGAACTGGTTGTAGTCGATCAGTTCGGTGATCTCGTGGGTGCCGCAGGCGGGGCACTCGGGGTTCTTGCGGAGCTTGAGGGTGCGGAAGCTCATGCCGAGCGCGTCGACAAGAAGCAGCCGGCCGATCAGTGGCTCGCCGATTCCGAGGATGAGCTTGATGACTTCGGTGGCCTGGATGACGCCGACCAAGCCGGGGAGGATGCCGAGAACGCCGCCCTCGGCGCAGCTCGGGACGAGACCCGGCGGCGGAGGCTCGGGATAGAGGCAGCGGTAGCAGGGGCCTTGCTCGGTGGCGAAGACGCTGGCCTGGCCTTCGAAGCGGAAGATGCTGCCGTAGGCGTTGGGCTTGCCGGTGAGGACGCAGGCGTCGTTGACGAGGTAGCGGGTTTGGAAGTTGTCGGTGCCGTCTGCGATGACGTCGTAGTCGCGGAAGATCTCAAGCGCGTTGGCCGAGGTCAGCATCGTGTTGTGCTTAACCACGTTGACGTTCTTGTTCAGGCCTTTGAGCATCTGCTCGGCGGAGTCGACCTTGAGCTGGCCGACGGTGCTCTGCGAGTGGATGATCTGGCGCTGGAGGTTGGATTCGTCGACGACGTCGAAGTCAACCAGGCCGATGGTGCCCACGCCCGCGGCGGTGAGGTACAGCGCCAGCGGCGCGCCCAGGCCGCCGGTGCCGACGCAGAGAACCTTCGCGGCCTTGAGCTTCTGCTGGCCTTCCATGCCGACCTCGGGAAGGATGAGGTGGCGGGAGTAGCGGGCGATCTCTTCGTTGCTGAGGCGGGGGAGTTCGGTGGTCGGTTGTTCTTCGAGAGCGATCATGAGTTCCTTCGGCACACGTGCCTGCGACAGGCGCGCGCACGGTATTCCTCCCCTGCGCTAGCGGGATAGCAGTTAGAAAGATGCGGGAGGAGTCAGACGAGACTCAGCGTGTTCTCGCGGCTAGCGACAACAACGCGCACGGCGAGAGGAGCCGCCGGCGATGGAGGGGATGATGGTGAGCTCGGCTGCGTCGTCAACCGCGGTGTTTTCCTTTTCGGGCAGGTAGCGGACATCTTCGTCATTGACGTAGACGTTGACGAAGGAACGCAGCTTGCCTTCCGGGGTGAACAGGTGGCCGCGCATGGCCGGAAACTGCTGGACCAGGTCTTCTAGGCCCGCGGCTACGGTGGTGCCGCCGGCGGTGACCGTCTCCTGCTTATCAGTGTAGGCGCGCAGCGGGGTGGGGATGTGAATCTTCATCAGCTAATTATCTCTCCGCGTGAGTTGGATGCGGACGAAAGCGAGGAGCTGAACGCAGATTGCGCGGAATCAGGCGCAGAATGCGCAGAAGCTATTCGACCGTGATCGGCTGGTTGGCGAAGGCTTTGTCTTCTTCGCCGGTGCCGGTGAGGAGGAAGCTGTTGGTCTGCTGGGCTGCGCCGATAGTTTTGTCGCCGGCAACGGCGGTGATGACGTAGCTGCAGCCGAACCAGTGGGCTTCGGCGAAGTCGGTCTGCGACCACTGGGCGGGGTGGTCGGGATGGGAGTGATAAAAGCCTACGATGTCGAGGCCACGGGCGCGGCCTTCGCGCTGCGCCTTGATGAGCTCGATGGGCGCAATGTGGTAGCGGTTGTGGGCGCTGTCGGTGCGGGTGTTGCCGGCGCGGAAGAGCTCGTGGACTTCGTTGTTGCCGTCGGTGCT
The DNA here is from genome assembly GCA_964236875.1 of uncultured Acidobacteriaceae bacterium. Lineage (GTDB taxonomy): Bacteria > Acidobacteriota > Terriglobia > Terriglobales > Acidobacteriaceae > Granulicella. The sequence continues at coordinate 26,566 of CAXSHQ010000011.1, forward strand.
CTTGCCGAGCATTATGCCGCAGCATTCGTACGGGTAGGTTTCTTCGCCGTGGGCGCGGAGCTGGTCGTAGAGGGGCTTGGAAAGCTTGAGCATCGTTGCCTCGGTGGAGATTACCCTCAGCGGCTGAAGCCAATTGAGGTGGATGAGCGCTGATTGGCAGGGCTGAAGCCCTGCCCTACCGTTCGTGCCGCTTCGAACTGCGGGGATCCTATTCACTACGTTCAGGGCAGGATTCTCGCTCCGCTCGGGGAACTACGGAGATCCTTCGCTACGCTCAGGATGACGCCTGCCATGAGTAAAGTTGACAGCCACTCTTCTGGTCAGGCGTTTTGTCCGGCGTACTGTTCCGTGTCGACAGCGTCGGCCGAGGCTTCTTCGGTGGGCTCGGACCAGAAGCGTTCCGACAAATACTTATCCGCGGAGTCGCAGAGCATGGTGACTATGATGGCTTCGCGGCCGGCGCGGGCTTCTTCTTCTGCCACATCGACGCAGGCGCAGACGGCGGCGGCGGCGCTGATGCCGACCAGCAGCCCCTGCGTGCGGCCGAGGCGCTTGCACATGGCGTAGGCGCGCTCGGTGGGCATCTCGATGTTGCGGTCGGCTAGGTGCTCGTCGTAGATGGGCGGGACGATAGCCGTGGCCATGTGCTTCAGGCCTTCCAGGCCGTTGAAGGGCGAATCCGGCTGCATGGAGATGCACTGGATGCCGGAGTTCAGCTCGCGCAGGCGGCGGGTGGCGCCCATAAAGGTGCCGGAGGTGCCGAGGCCGGCGACGAAGTGGGAGATGCGGCCGGCGGTCTGCTCCCAGATCTCGTTGGCGGTGCCGTAGTAGTGGGCGCGCCAGTTGTTGTCGTTGCCGTATTGGTTAGCGTAGAAGTACTTCTCGGGCTGCTCGGCGAAGAGTTTGCGTGCCATTCGGATGGCCCCGTCGGAGCCGTCGGCGGGATCGGTCCAGACGATGTTCGCGCCGTAGGCGGAGAGGATGTGCTTGCGCTCGGGCGAGACGTTTGAAGGGACGCAAAGGGTAACGGGAAAACCCTGGGCGGCTCCGAGCATGGCGTAGGCGATGCCTGTGTTGCCGGAGGTGGCGTCGAGCAGGTGCTTGCCGGGCGTTAGCTGGCCCCTGCGCTGCGCGTCGGCGACGATGGCCGAGGCGGCGCGGTCCTTGACGCTGCCGCCGGGGTTGGCCCACTCAGCCTTGCCGAGAATGTGAATGCCCTGGAGGTGCTCGGTGAGGCGGTCGAGGCGGAGCAGCGGCGTGTGGCCTACGCGGTCGAGAAGGCTGGTGCCGAGCGGCTTGTCAGGAGAGAGCGGCATGGTGTGCGAAGCGGCTGGGGCGTTGATGGCGTCGCGCCGGTGTGCGACAGTTTAGGAACGAGTCTACTTAGAAACGATTCTAGTGGATGACGGGATGCGAGCCGCGGGCTTCTAAGAGCGGTTGGGGTGAAGTCGATGGCCAAGAAGATCAAGCAAGCAAGCTTCGATGAGGTGCTGTCTAAGCTGGGC
>CAXSHQ010000012.1:0-7019 GCA_964236875.1 uncultured Acidobacteriaceae bacterium
CTCCACGATCAACCGCGTCACCAGGTTGTTCGCGAGCGGCGCAGCTGCAAAGTCTGCGCCGCGCTCAAACCGATGCGACGCATCCGTATGCAGCCCATGCCGCCGCGAGCTCGCCCGGATCGCCGCTGGGTCGAACCACGCCGCTTCCACCAGGATGTTCTTCGTCGCCTCCGTCACGCGCGAATCCCACCCGCCCATCACCCCGGCCAGCCCCAGCGCCTTCCGCTCGTCCGCCACCACCAGGTCGTCCGGGAATACCGCGACCCCGCCGCAGGCCACCGCTCGGTACCGTCCAGCAGCCGCAGTCGCTCGCCCGCCTGCGCACGCCGCACCACGATGCCGCCTTCCACCGTGTCCAGGTCGAACACATGCGTCGGCTGCCCCATCGCCAGCCACCCAAAGTTCGTCGCATCCACCGGCCCCGAGATCCCTTTCTGCCCCAGCGCCTCGAAGTACTCCGCGATCAACCCGATCGCCGGACTCACCGTCACGCCGCGCACCACCCGCGCCGTAAACCGCCCGCAAAGCTCCTCCGCCTCGATCCGCACCGGGAACGCACCTGTTCCCTTATCCGCAGTCCCTGTTCCCTGCCCAAGCGGAGCGAGCGCCACGTCATACACCGCCGCCGCTTCCCGCGCCACGCCGTAGTGATTCATCGCATCCACGCGATTGGTCGTGATGTCCATCTCGAAGCGCGATCCCGCAGCCCCTCCGCCTTCCGCAGGAAAGATCCCTTCCACGGCAATGCCCCGCAGGGTCAGGTCTTCGGCAAGTTGTTCGTCAGAAACAGGCAGTTCCGGCAGAAAGGAACGCAGCCAGCGAGTAAGGATATCCACCCCGAAAGTTTATCGCGCCACGCTCGCTTCACTACCCACCGCATTCGACATCTCTCCTGCCCTACCCCGCGCGTCATCTCGACCGAAGGCCGCGCTTTTGCGGCCGCAGTGGAGAGCCCCCTATCTTTGGTCCACTGTGGACGCTATGCCGGCAGCGATCCCCTCTCGAGCTCTCGCCCGTGGTACTCTTGTCCTCCCAAATCACTTTCTGCCCCCAGGGAACGCACAGGAGCCCCCGTGCAGGATGACGTCCATCCCATCCGCCTCACCCCCAAGCCGGGCCAGCCCGCGCCCCAGCCCATCCACCTCACTCCCTGGCCCGACCTCCTGCAAGGCTCGCAGCCCCCGCAGATTCCACACCCGGTCCAGCCCCCGCCTTCCATCCACATCCCATCGCAGGGACTTCAGCCGCAGCTTCCGCAGTCGCCTCTCCCCCAGGCTCAGGTGGCCCAGCCTCTTCAGCCCGAGCCTGCCCACCCCACCGGGCATGTCCATCATGCTGCTCACGCGCCTGCCCAGGAACCCTTCCCCCAGGCCCCCCGTCCCGACCCCCACACCCGGCTGTACGCCCCGCCTTTCCTTCCCCTCACCGACGCCCTCCGCTGGATCGTCGTCTCCCTCCCCAACCACACCATCGACATCAAGCAGGACGGCTTCCTCGTCGCCCGCCTCACCCGCTTCTCCACTGGTCGCCGCCAGTACCTCACGCCCGTCGTCCCCATGCCGTCATCGACCCTGACCGCCGCTTCCGCCAGCACCGCAGCATCACCTACGACGGCGCCTCCATGCCCTTCGCCCTTTTCTTCTACGGCGACTGCGCCTTCCACCAGGGAAATCCATCCGTCGAGTCCCACGGCTGCATCCACCTGCCCCACGCCGAAGCCGCCTGGCTCTTCGACTGGGTCGGCAACAACCCCGTCAACGTCCAGGTCCAGGGCCCCCACCGCCCCGGCCCCCACCCCGGCCTCGTGTGATGCCGCAGTCGAATAGGCCTAAGGAGGGTCTGATTAATCTGGGTCGTCCATATTCGCGGCGCTATTTTGTTGTCATTCCCGAAGGGAATCTGCGTTTCGCGGGCCCAGCCGAGGCTCAATCAGAGACTCCCTAAAACGATTCCGCAAACAAAAGGAGCGTGTCATCTCGACCGAGCGAAGCGGAGTGGAGAGACCCCTGTATTTCGGATCGACGGGGATTCTAACCCGCTTGAACAAACGCCCCTGCTACCCTGACCCCACTCCCACACCCACAAGGACCTCCGTGCCCGACCCCGCGCTCACCCACCCCTTGCCCGCCACAACCTCCGGCCGCTGGGTCGTCGTCTCCCTCCCGGATCACACCATCAAGGTCAAGCAGGATGGCGCCCTCATCAAGGAGATCACCTCCTTCGCCACCGGCCGCCTCGGCCACCTTACACCCGTCCTGAACGACGTCCCCATCGATCCCAACCGCCGCTACACCATGCACCACAGCAGCGCCTACAACAACGCCCCCATGCCCTGGAGCCTCTTATTCTACGGCGGCTGCGCCTTCCATGAGGGCGATCCCGCCATCGAGTCGCACGGCTGCGTCCACCTCCTGGGCACCGACGCAAAGTGGCTCTTCGACTGGGTCGGCAAGAGCACGGTTCATGTTCAGGTACAAGGCCCCCAACGCACCGGCTCCCACCCCGGCCTCGGCCCCCACATCTCCGCCCACACCACAGACGAGGAGAGCGCCGGCCGCTACTCCGGCGTCCCACAAACCTGACGGATTGCGCTATTCCTCAGAGGCGCTATTTGCTAAGAGAGCGCTATTCCCGAGAATGGCGTCATCCTGAGCGAAGCGAAGGATCTCCGTAGTTTGCCCACAGCAGAACGAAAGCTTCAGGAGAACCGCGGCCCCAGACTCGCCGCATGCAACCCTCGCGTACCTTGACGTTCTTCGCGCCAAGACTCCTCCGGACCATCACAGTCTCCGCATACCTACTGCGCGACCCCACCCGCCTTCACGAACGCCGGCTTCCCCGCCGCATCCGCAATCGTCCCCACCAGCTTGTAGAAGAACTGGTCGAACTTAGCCGCTGCCGCAAAGTCCACCGGCTGGGTCAGGTCATCCTGTGGCCGATGGTACTGCACCTCATACCAGTGCCGGTAGCGCCGCTCCGCGTCCGTCCCCGGGTCGAACCCGAACACAAACCCGATCGCCGGTATCCCCGCCCGCAGGAAGGGGTAGTGGTCCGCCCGCCGCAGCAGCCCTCGCTCCGGTTCCCGGTCCGCCCGCAGCTCGATGCCCATGCTCGCCCCCACCTCGCGCGCCGTCTGTCCCAGCGTCGTTGTGTCGATCGCCAGCACCGTCAGGATCGTCAGCGGAAACAGCGGCCGCAGCTGGTCCAGGTTTACATCCGCGACCATTGCCTCCTTCGTCACCGTCGGATGCCCCACAAACCACGTCGACCCCAGCAGCCCCTTCTCCTCGCCCGTCCACGCGCAGAACAGGATCGACCGCTTCGGCCTGGGCAGCCGCCCCGCCTTGATGTCGTCCGCCATCTGGATCAGCAGTGCCACATACGCCGCATCGTCCAGCGTCCCGTTGTAGAGCTTGTCCCCGCCCACCGGCGTCCCGAACCCATAGCCATCCATGTGCGCCGCCGCGACTACGTACTCCCCAGCCAACGCAATATCCGAGCCCGGCAGCACCCCCAGCACATTTGGCGAGCCGATGTTCTTCTCCGTCAGCCGCAGCGTCACTTCCATGCGCGCCGGGATGTCGAAGCTTTCCAGCCCCTGCTTCGCCCCGCCCGCCTTCAGGATCGCCGCAGCATCTTTTCCTGTCCCCTCCAGCAGCTTCGCAAACGCCGCCGCGCTCAGCCGCATCCCCGGCAGCATCGTCGGGGGCCCGCTTCTCGACCGCCCCGGCAGCTCCGCCAGCGATCCCGTATCCTCCCGCAGCACCACGCTCCGTGCATACGCAAACGGCCACCGCGGCGGCTCAATCGAAAAGTACGGATCGTCCACAGTCACCAGCCCTACCGCGCCCCCGGCCCGCGCATTCGCTGCCCTCTCCGCACCCGTCGGCAGCCCCTGCCGCTGCGTCCCAAAGCACACCACGATCTTCTTCGCGACGTCCGCCATCGCGTCCTTGCCGCAATACCCCCGAAACGTCAGCCGCCCCACATCCGGCCCTCCGAGCCGGTTCATCGCCTCCAGCGTCGGCGTCGTTGTAATCTCCTGCAGAAACGCAAGCGGCAGCTTCGACCCATCCTCCCGGACCACCGTAAAACTCGTCCCCTCTGGCAGCAGGTTCACCTCATGCATGGGCACGGTCTGCAGATACGTCCCGCCTTCACCCGCCGGCTTCAACCCCGCCGCGGCAAAGCGCCTGGCCACATACTCCGCCGCACGCTCATACGCCGCCGAGCCCGTATCGCGCCCCTCCATGCTGTCGCCGGAAAGGTCTTCCGTCGTATGCCACCACGCCTTCGTGTCGGCGTCCTTGATCTCGGCATCACGAGGATGCTGCGCCCGCGCCAACAAATGTCCAGTGCAGAACAAGACGAAAAGGAGGCAGCACGTCGTAGCAACACGAAGCATTCGCATGGGTGTGGAGATGTTAGCAAATAGCGGATGAGGTTCCCGACCTCACTTCACCATCGCAATAACTCTCCTCCGCTGCGTAAACTCAGCCGCACGTTCCACCCACAGAAGAGGTATGACCTTCGGCGCGGGTGAGCATCCGGAAGACCATCGAGGGATGGTTTCTTCCCGGCAGGCCCTCATACCGTAGTCAGTAGAAGGCGAGGCAATACCTCATGGCATCGTTCCTGTACTTCGTTCTCTGCGGCACCCTGGCAGCGCTCGCCACCCTCGAGCTCAAAACCCGCAACCGCACACCACGCATCCAGCTTTACATCACGCTGCTGTGCTCACTGGTCTTCTGCGGCGCCTTCGCTCTGCTGGTTTCCGCCGCCCAGCTTGAGACAGACCAGTACCGGACCCTGGCTGCCGTTGCCGTTCTTCCGCTCACCGGCGGGATCCTCTTTGCAGTCTCACGCGTCAACCGCCGCCTGCAGGAAATCTCTCCCACAGCCCACCGGTAAAACTGACAGCTGAAAACTGACCACTGAAAACTTGAGAGAAAACGCCTTCTCTCCGAACCGGCGCGTGCCTCTCAGAAGCTTGGCAACTCTAAAAAGGAGGCTGTAGCCCGTAGCCCCAACTCGGCTCCAGCGATCTCCGCTCAAATCTCAAGCAAACTGCTGTAGAAACCGCACATCCCCGCCATACAGCAGCCCGATATCCGCAATCCCGTATTTCATCATTGCGATCCGGTCCACGCCCATTCCAAACGCAAATCCCGAGATCTTGGCTGCGTCATACACCGGCTCGCGCCCCAGCTCCCGCCGCCGTGTGTTCACTGCCTCGAACACCGCCGGGTCCACCATCCCGCACCCCAGCAGCTCGATCCACCCTGAGTGCTTGCACTTCCGGCAGCCTTTGCCGCCGCAGAAGATGCACGAAATCTGCACGTCCGCGCTCGGCTCCGTGAACGGAAAGAACGACGGGAAAAACCTCGTCTTGACGCTCGACCCGAAGAACGCCTTCATTGCATGGTCCAGCGTCCCCTTCAGATCGCTGAACGTAATGTCCGGCCCCACGCAAAGCCCTTCCACCTGGTGAAACACCGGCGAGTGCGTCGCATCCGCCGCATCGTTCCGATGCACCTTGCCCGGAATCACCAGCCGCAGCGGCGGGTCCTGTTCCAGCATCGCCCGAATCTGCACGGGAGACGTATGCGTCCGCATCAGCAGCCGCTCACGCAGCGGCTTGGCCTCCTGTCCGGCGACCACCAGCGTGTCCTGCGTATCGCGCGCCGGATGATTGGGCGGAAAGTTCAGCGCCTCGAAGTTATAGAAGTCCGTTTCCACCTCAGGCCCGGTCGCCACCGAGTACCCCATCCGCGCAAACACCCCGACGATCTCATCCATCGTCTTCACCAGCGGATGCTCCGCTCCCACCGCCTGCGCAATGCCCGGCAGCGAAATATCCAGCCCACCTGCCTTCACCTGAACCCGCGCACCGCCGCTCTCCGCCGTCGCAATCGCCGCTTCCACCTGTTCCTTCAGCGCATTGAACCGCTGCCCAATCAGCCGCTTGGCTTCCGGCGGCGCTGCCTTCAACCACGCATCAGAGATCAGCTTCAGCCGCCCCTGCTTGCGCCCCATCCACTCCAGCCGATACGCCTCCGCATCGAACCCCGCCGAGGCCACGGCCTGCTCTGCCTCGCCACGCACGGCGTTGAATGCACTATCGAGGGAAGCTTCTGAAAAGTCTGTGAGTTGAGGAGTCGTCAAAGTTCGAGCTTTCTACGTAGCTTGGGGGTACATCACACATTTTACGTCGCCCGAACTTCGCTGTTGCTCAGGGCTGGACAGCTCGTAGCTCAAAGCTCGTTCAACACCTGCTCCGGCCCCCATCTACGTTGCGCCACAGGCTCTACAGCGCAAACCAAATCACCCCAGCCATCACCACCCCCAGCAGCAGGCTCCGTTTATCCGTGATCGCCCAAACCACCGGGTCATCGTGCATCTCCCCGCGGCTCGCCAGCACCCACACTTGGCTCAGCCACAGCAGCACCACCGGCACCACCAGCCACAGCCGCCGATGGTTGCGGTACAGCGCCAGCACCTCCGGGCTGTTGATATACAGCGTCACCACCACCACCGCTGCATACGCCGCGCCCGTGCCCAGCGTGCGCAACTGCTCGAGGTCGCTCACATGGTAGCCGCGCCCGTGGCTCACCGCGCCGCCGCGCTCGCGCAAGCCTTCCAGTTCGCTGAACCTCTTCACAAAGGCCAACGACAGGAAGAAGAACACGCTGAAACCCGCCAGCCACGTGGACACCGGCACCGCCGTAGCCGCGCTGCCCGCCAGGATGCGCACGGTATACAGCCCGCTCAACACGAACACATCCAGCAAAAGCTTGCGTTTCAGATACAGTGAATACGCCAGCGTGGTCAGCGTGTAGATCGACAGCCACTTCAGGAAACCCCATGGCTGCAGCAATATCCCAGCTGGCTCGTCTCCATACAGCCCCGGCAACTTCAGCGGAATGCCCGGCAGCACCACTGCCAGACTGAACGCCGCCAGCAGCAGCACCACCACAGCCGCCACTCCCGCCAGCGGTGACAGATCGCCCGCTGCAAAC
>CAXSHQ010000012.1:7029-8506 GCA_964236875.1 uncultured Acidobacteriaceae bacterium
TCCTCGGGTGTCGCCGGTCCGCTTCGATATCCAGCAGATCGTTCAGGATGTAGGTCCCCGAAGCGCACATGCCGAAGCTGACGAACGCCACCAGCGCCAGCAGTATGTTTGCCCAATGCCACGCATGGCCCAGCAGCAGCGGTATGAACAGCAGCACGTTCTTCGCCCACTGGTGCAGCCGGATCGCCTTTAGCCAGCTCTTCAGCCCGCCCACCCGGTCGTCGAACACCGGCACCGCCGGGTGCACTCCCTTCAGCGCCCCGCGTAAAGCCCGCGTCGGATTCGCCATCATGGGCGCTTGGCACGCTCGCAGCAGCTCGGCATCCGGCTGCGCGTTCCCGATATAGCAGAACCGCTCCCCAAACCGCTCCCCAAACGCCGCCAGCTTGTTCCCGCCCGCCAGGTTCGTGCGCCCGTCTGAAGCCAGCACCCCGCGAAAGATGCGCAGGTGCTCCGCGACCCGCTCCGCCAGCCCGCGGTCCGCCGCCGTCGCCAGGTACAGCGCCCGTCCCTGCCCGGCCTGCACCCGCAGCCACTCCAGCAGCGGACGGTTATATGGCAGCCGCTCCACATCCAGCGTCACCGCCGCCGTCACTTCCTGCTTGAAGCGCGCCTTGCCCTTCAGCAGCCACCCTGGAATCTTCAGCAGCGCCGCCGGCCTCTGCCGCGCCATCACCAGCACCGAGTCCACCAGCGTGTCCGACTTGACCAAGGTGCCGTCCAGGTCCACGCACAGCGGCAGGTCGGCGTCCGGCGCGGAACTCTTTCCGGCCTCCGGGGAGGTGAGTGTGTCGAAGGTGCGGGCCAAGCGCATGAGGTCAGACTCATCCATGTGCCGGTAGTGATCGGCAAAGTCGTTGGTTGTGCTCTCGGCCATGCGTGGCATCCTAGCAGGGCGGGGTTGCGCGGACACGATGATCGTCGGAATTGGGACGGACATGATCGAGATCGAGCGAATTGAACGCAGCGTGGCCCGGTATGGCGAGTCGTTTCTGCATCGGGTGTTCACGGCGGGCGAGATCGCATATTGCCGGGCGAAGAAGAACTCGGCGGAAAGCTTTGCGGCGCGGTTTGCGGCGAAGGAAGCCGGGGCAAAGGCGCTGGGGACTGGCATCAGCCGGGGTGTGAGCTGGCGGGAGTTCGAGGTGACGCGCGCGCCCGGGCAGCGTCCGGAGCTGCGGCTGCATGGGCGAGCGGCGGAGATCGCGAGCGTCCTGGGTATACGGCGGGTAAGCCTGAGCCTGACGCACTCGCGTGAGATGTCGATGGCGGTGGTGGTGGCGGAAGGCTAGGAAGAAGAAAGATGGATCAAGGGGGAAAGAAATTGTTCCGCTACCATGGAGGGGACCGGCGCGTCAGATGAGGCACATCGCCCGTCTCAAGGAGATCTATGCCCAGCCAGCAGGAAGTGAAGTGGTCGCAGCTGAAAGTGGGCGTCATTGTGCTGGTCTCGCTGCTGCTGCTGAGTATCCTTGTG
>CAXSHQ010000012.1:8516-15393 GCA_964236875.1 uncultured Acidobacteriaceae bacterium
AGCCCGTTCAGCCGCAAGATGACGGTGTTCACCTACTTTTCCAACTCCAATGGCCTGAAGGTGGGCGCGTCCGTGAACCTGGAAGGCGTGACTATCGGTGAGGTGAAGAAAGTGCTGGTGGTGACCGACCCCGCGCGCAAGTACACGCCGATCATGGTGGAGATGAAGCTCAATCCGAAGTTCCAGACGAGCCTGCGTGCGGACACGCTGGCGTCGGAATCGACGGTAGGGGTGCTGGGCGATACGGTGATCGACCTGAACTCCGTGGCGGCGGTGGGGCCGGAGCTGCAGGATGGTCAGGAGCTGCATACGGCGGAGGCGCCGAGCATCGCGGATGTGGTGAAGAGCAGCAAGGGCACGATCGAAAGCGTGAACGTGATCCTGGCCAAGATGGACCGCATCGTGGATGGGCTGCAGAGTGGCGAGGGCTCGGCGGGCGCGCTGCTGAAGGACCGCGCGCTGTACAACAACCTGAACACGACCCTGGTGCAGCTGCAAAGCCTGACGGCGGGACTCAGCAGCGGGCGCGGCACGGCGGGCAAGCTGCTGACCGACGAGACGCTCTATAACCACCTGAACACGACCGCCGACCGGCTGGATGCGGTGATGGCCAACCTGCAGAGCGGGAAGGGCACGGCGGGCAAGCTGCTGACCGATGACAAGCTCTACAACAACCTGAACTCGACGCTGCAGCATGCAAACTCACTGCTGGCGGAAGCGGATCAGGGCAAGGGCGCGCTGGGCGTGCTGGTGAAGGATCCGGTGTTCGCGCAGAAGCTGAACGACACGGTGACCAACCTGGATTCGCTGCTGGCCGGGGTGAACAGCGGCAAGGGAACGCTGGGGCAGCTCGCGACCAACGACGAGACGGCCAAGAACCTGAACAAGCTGCTTACGTCAAGCACGACTCTGGTGGAGACAATCCGGGCGGATCCGAAGAAGTACCTGACGATCCATATGAAGATCTTCTAGGTGGCTGCCGAAGATCGACTTTTTACAGTGTCATCCTGAGCGTAGCTCAGGTCCCCGCATTCTGCTAATGTGCCACTGATACGTCGGGACAACAGTCACGGCGCGTTCGCGTATGTGTACATCATGGCGAGCAGCTTCAAGCGGCTGTACAACGGGCTTACGTCGACGCTTATGGTGCGCGTGGCTCAGCACATACGTAAGGCTGACCCGGAGTCATTCACAGCCCGCTACTCCATTGACAGGCTGGTGTATTTCGAACGCTTCTCAGCAATCCATCGGACGATCGCGCGCGCGAAGGAGTTAAAGAACTGGCATCGCGTGCAGAAGATTCAACTGATCGTAGCTGCTAACCCGGGCTGGCGAGACCTGAGCGAGGACTGGGGTAAGCCGGTTGAGCCGTTTTGCGAAGAGCAACTGCGGCCGCCCAGGCGCTTTGGCGAGTGACGGACATCCGGGGCTCGCTGGGCGAAATGCGGGGATCCTTCGCTGCGCTCAGGATGACACCCTCTCCAACATATAGAAGCAACGAACCCGAAACTTCTTCTTCTTCCGGTCCGTCTCCCAGACACACAGAAATCCCACCGGGCTCCGCGGTAACGGTACTCGCTGTATCCTTGCAGCGCAGCCTGATATTCACTTTCCGCTGCGTTCTGAGGAGTCCTTTATGCGTTTCCGCCTTACCGCTTCCCTGCTGGCGCTGGTTGCCCCGGCGTGCCTGGCCCAGACGGCCGCGCGTTCGGCGCAGTCCGGCCCTGAGCTGAACCTTGATGGTTCCATCCGGTTTTCCGCCGATGTGGCGTCCGCGCCCACGAAAATCCCCAAGAAGCCGGTGCTGTTCGATGTTTCGGCGATCGACAAGACGGCCGACCCATGCACGGACTTTTACCAGTACTCCTGCGGCAACTGGGTGAAAGCCAATGCCATTCCGAACGACCGCACGGGCGTGAGCCGCTTCAGCGAGCTCGCGGACTACAACAACTATCTGCTGTACTCGGAGCTGAAGACGGCGGCCGACGCGCCCAAGACGCCGCTGCAGAAGAAGTACGGCGATTACTTCGCCGCGTGCATGGACACGGAGCGCATCAACGCGCTGGGCGCCAAGCCGCTGCAGCCGGAGCTGGACGCGATTGCCGCATTGAAGGATCCCAAGGAGCTGGCGGCGTTCAATGCCAGGCAGGACCGCCGCAACGGCGGCGCGTTCTTCGGTGTGGGCGTGACGCAGGACCAGAAGGACAGCAGCCAGCAGGTGCTGGGCACGGGCCAGGGCGGACTGACGCTCCCGGACCGCGACTACTACCTGAATGATGGTGCGCGCTTCGTCAAGCTGCGCACGGACTACGTTGAGAACATGAAGCAGACCTTTGTGCTGCTGGGCGACACGCCGGAGCAGGCGGCCAAGGAAGCCCAGGACACAATGACCATCGAGATGGCGCTGGCCAAGGGCTCGCTGGACCGCGTGGCGATGCGCGACCCGGCTGCGCGCTACCACCCGATGACGGTTGCCGATCTGCAGGCTAAGACGCCGAACTACAACTGGAAGACCTACCTGGACGGCATTGGGCTGCCGCAGGCGAAGACTGTAATCGTGAGCAGCCTGCCTTTCATGGACACGGCGAACAACGTGATCGGCACGGCAGGGCTGCCGGCGATCAAGAGCTATATGCGCTGGCATTCGGTGCATGGCTCGGCCAACCAGCTCAGCCAACCCTTCCGCGACGTGAGCTTTGCGTTCTTCAACAAGGAACTTTCCGGTCAGCAGGAGGAGCAGCCGCTGTGGCAGCGCTGCACCCGCGCTACGGACGGCGTGCTGGGCGAAGCCGCGGGTCAGGACTGGGTGAAGCAGAACTTCCCCGGCAACTCCAAGGCGGAAACCAAGAAGCTGGTGAATGCGCTGGAAGCCGCGATGGCTGCGGACCTGAAGACCCTGGACTGGATGGGCCCGGAAACCCGTGTGGAAGCGCGCAAGAAGCTGGACACGATCGCCGACAAGATCGGCTACCCGGACAAGTGGATCGACTACTCGACATTCACCGTCAGCCGCACGGACCTGTTCGGCAACAACGAGCGGGCCGGGGCGTTCCAGCGCAAGCGCAACCTGGCCAAGTTTGGCAAGCCGGTGGATCTTACGGAGTGGGGCATGACACCGCCCACGGTGAACGCCTACTACAACCCCTCGCAGAACAACATCAACTTCCCGGCCGGCATCCTGCAGCCGCCGTTCTACCAGGCGACGATGGACGCGCCGGTGAACTTCGGCGGCATCGGGGTGGTGATCGGGCATGAGATGACCCACGGCTTCGACGACCAGGGCTCGCAGTACGATCCGAAGGGCAACCTCCGGGAGTGGTTCACCAAGGAAGACCTGGCGAAGTTCAAGGAGCGCAGCGAGTGCTACGCCAAGGAGTACGACGGGTTCGAGGTAGCTCCGGGAACCGGCCAGAAGCTGAACGGCCACCTGACGCTGGGCGAGAACTCGGCGGACAATGCGGGCATCCGCATTGCCTACCAGGCGCTGATGCAGACGCTGCAGGAAGAAGGCACCAAGGCCGAGCCGGGCTATGTAGACGGCAAGAAGGACGGCTACACGGCGCAGCAGCGGTTCTTTATCTCGTTTGGGCAGGTGTGGTGCGGCAACATGAAGGAGCAGGCGGCCATCAACCAGGCGAAGACCAACCCGCACTCTACCGGCGAGTGGCGCGTGAAGGGCACCGTGCAGAACTTCGACGAGTTCGGCAAGGCGTTCGGCTGTAAGGTGGGCCAGCCCATGATGCCGGCGAGCGGCGGCTGCCGCACCTGGTAATTCCTGATGACAAGAGAGCGGCCCCGAAGCGAGAGCTTTGGGGCCGTTTCGGTTGGGACGAGAAGATAGAAGTCAGTTCAGGTAAGGCGAAAAGGCATTACCATAGGTGTGGATGAGGAGGCGCGAATGGCAACACTCACTGTGACGGCAAAGGGCCAAGTCACCTTCCGCAGAGAAGTTTTGCAGCACCTTGGTATTCAGCCAGGTGGAAAGATCGAAGTAGACCTGCTTCCGGGTGGACAGGCTGCGTTAAAGGCTGCGCGGCCCACCCGAACAATCCGTGACTTTTCCGGCTTGCTTGCCGGCAAGACTGCAAAGGTAGCGACGCTCGAAGAAATCGAAGAAACGATCGCAAAGGGATGGGCAGGTCAGCTTTGACGGTGGCGGCAGATACCAACGTGCTTGTACGTATGGTGACGCGCGATGATCCCGCACAGGCGCAAGCGGCTGACACGCTCATGGAGCAAGCGTCCAGGATCGCGATTTCATTGACCAGCCTTTCCGAATTCGTCTGGGTACTCCGCTTTAACTACAAGTTCAGTCGTGACAACACTCTTCTAGCAATACAGACGCTTTTGGATGTGGACAACGTGGTCGTGAACCGGCAGGCGGCCGAGGCCGGCCTTGCTGCCCTGAGCGCCGGTGGAGACTTCGCAGATGGAGTCATCGCATATGAGGGCCGCTGGCTGGGCGGAGAAACATTTGTTTCTTTCGACAGAAAGGCTGTCACCGTTCTCGCCCGCCAGGGATATGCCACAAAACTACTGCGTTGATCTTCGGCATAATTCGGCCGTATACGGCAGGGACACGTTTCGTTTACCGCCTGCTTCCCTCCCGGCCCGGGCTCCGTCTTACCCGTATTGGCGTAAATCGGGGCAAGTCTCTACAATCGAGAGTGAGGTTTGGAATCTCTCCCCTCGGATCGGTCTTCCCCGGACAGTCGTGTGTGTGCAAACCGCGAACACGGGGGCATGAAGGAAGCGCATGAAGTTTAGTTTGTTCGGCCGCATTGCGTTGGCCCTGTTGGCGTCGGCTGCGTTGGGTCTCGGCATGACGGCTTGTGGTGGTGGCACCATCGGCTATGTCTGGGTGCTGGGCCAGCAATATAACCAGATCGGCGGGTTCAAGGTGGATGACTACACCGGCAACCTGACCGCCATCCCTAAACAGCCCTTCACCTCGGGCGGCAGCATCCCTGTTTCCCTGGTGCTGAAGCCTGGCGGACGGTACCTGTATGTGCTAAATCAGGGCTCCAGCACCAGCATTACCACGCAGGACCCGGCCAGCGGCATCGTGCAGTATGCGGTGGGCGGTGACGGCACGCTGACCTACCAGCAGACGTTCCACAGCCAGGGCTTCGTGCCCAAGTGGATCCAGTTCGACGGCACCGGTCAATATCTGTACGAGCTGGACGCGTTCTCTCCCAGCGGCAGCGGCAATGGCGCGGTGACCGCGTTTTCCGTGGACGGCACGACCGGCAAGTTGACGCTGGTG
This sequence comes from uncultured Acidobacteriaceae bacterium, assembly GCA_964236875.1. GTDB lineage: Bacteria > Acidobacteriota > Terriglobia > Terriglobales > Acidobacteriaceae > Granulicella. The sequence continues at coordinate 13,783 of CAXSHQ010000012.1, forward strand.
ACCAATCCGAACGTCAAGGTGGGCGGTGTAAACACCACCTATTACGAAGTGGGCAAGAACCCGCTGGCGATGAAGACGATAGGCAGCTGCCTGTACACCGTGAACAGCGCCGACCAGACGCTGACGCCCTACAATATCGGCGGCGGCGGCGCGCTGACACCCTATGCCAGCGTGACCTTTCCCATCGGCTCGACCAACGTCACGTCGATCACCGGGTCTGGATCGTTCCTGCTGATGACCGACAACCAGAACAATGCGACGATTCCGGGACGCATTTATTTCTTCACGGTCGGTGGCGGATGCGTGCCCACGGCGGTGACGGGTTCGCCCTATGCCAACCTCACGGGGGCTTTCAATCCGTCGTACTCGATCGTGGACAACAGCGGAAAGTACGTGTATGTGCTGAACAAGTCCACGACCGTGACGGGCTCGCAGCAGACCACGTATAGCTCCATCTCGGCCTTTACGATCAGCTCGAACAACAGCCAGCTGCAGCCCATCACGACCTCCGCAAGCAGCACGTATGCGGTGGGCTCAAGCCCGGTGTGCATGGTGGAGGACACGTCCAACAAGTACCTGTACGTGTCGAGCTTCCAGGACAGCACGATCACCGGCAAGGTCATTGACACCAACACCGGTGCGCTTTCCGACTTGTCACGCGGCTCAACCTTCAAGACGGTAGGAAACCCCAACTGCCTGGTGTTGAGCGGATCGGTGAACTAGGCGGCAGCGGCGCTGCACTTTTTGAGAAGAATGGCGGCGCGGAAGACGATCTCCGCGCCGGCTGAACAGACATTGGAGCCGGTTCGCCGGCAAACTTCCACGGCGGCACCCTTTCGAGGAAGCGCGGCCGGTACGGCAGGAAACAGCATGAAGTGGAACAAACTCGGTCGCGCAGCGTTGGGAGCCGGTGTTTCGGCGGCCCTAGCCTTTGCCACGGCCTGCAGCCGCGACTACACGGTTGCGTACCTTTACTCGACCTCGGCCGGCACGCAAACAGTGGGGGCGTTCGCCATCGATTACCAGACCGGCGTGCTGACCCAGATCGCCGGCTCGCCCTTTTCCGGCGCGGGCCGCAACCCGGTGGCGCTGGTGGCTGCGCCCAACCAGAAGTTCATCTATGTGCTGAGCCACGATGACAGCACCGTGATCGAGTTCGCGGTGGGCACCGACGGCAAGCTGTATGGGCAGCACACCTATAACCTGACCGGCAGCTTCGGGACTTCGCTGGCGATGGACCCGAGCGGCAAGTTCCTGTATGCGACCTACACCTACCAGAGCGGCTATACGACGGCTTCGCCTGGGCCTGGCGGCATCACGGTCTTCCCCATCAGCAGCGACAATTCGCTGGGCACGGCCTCGAATGTAAACCTGGGCAACAACCCGGTAAGCGTCGCTGTTTCGAACACAACAGCCACCTTCCCGAACCGGTTTGTGTATGTGGTGGACCAGGAAGTTTCGCCCAAGGCGACGCTGCTGGGCTTCCAGCAGAACGCCTCCAGCGGCGCCCTGACGCCGCTGAGCGGCACCAAGTGCACGGCAGCTACGCCTGGCACGCCTTCCACCTGCACGGGCTACACCGCGGGCACGGTTCCAGCCTCCGTGGTGATC
>CAXSHQ010000012.1:15403-19871 GCA_964236875.1 uncultured Acidobacteriaceae bacterium
TGATCGACCCCACTACGCGCTTCGTGTATGTGGCGGATGAGTACGCCAACCAGATCATCAGCTACGGCATTTCGGCGACCAGCACCGGCAACCTGACACCGCTGGTGACCAGCCCCACGCTCACGGGCTCGTTCCCGGTGAACATGACGATCGATCCGCGCGGCAAGTACCTGCTGGTCGCCAACTACAACTCCAGCACGGTGGGTTCGTACACGATCAACGTCGCAGACGGATCGCTGGGCGGCACGGCTGCACTGGGCAGCGCGACGGTGCAGACCAACCCGAGCTGCGTCACCATCGAACCAGCCCTCGGCATCTACGTGTTCACTTCCAACCGCCTGGACAACTCGATCTCCGGCCTGCAGATGAGCCCCAACACTGGCGGCCTGTCCACCATCACCAACTCGCCGTTTCCCACGTCCACGCTGCCTTCGTGCGTGGTGGCGGTGGCGAGCGGCGATCATGCCCAGTCGATTGTGAACCCTTAACGTTCTACGTTGTACGTGAGAGCCCCGGCGACCCCGGGGCTTTTGCTTGCAGCCATAACCGATTGGTTACGTGCGCAGCTCTGCACCTCCGCCCGCAAGAAGCCCAAAAGAGCAGACTACCTAGGCTACGCTGTCGAAGCTTGGCTTTCCCGCGACATCTCCCCTGATGAAGACCACTGCCGTTCCTGCAGTCGCCGCGCCTGCCCGCCAACCCGGGCTCGATACGCTTCGCGCGTTCGCCGTTCTGGTGGTGGTGCTTTACCATCTGACGATCTTCGGCGAGCTGCCCGAGCGCATCCTGCCGGTCACCTACTTTGGCTGGATGGGCGTCGATCTGTTCTTTGTGCTGAGCGGCTTCCTGATCGCCCAGCAGGTGCTCAGACCGTACGCCAACGGACAGCGGCTGTCCGTTGTGGAGTTCTACCGCAGGCGCGCGTACCGCATTTTGCCCTCCTACGCTGCAGTGCTGGCGATCTACTTCCTTGTGCCTTCCTGGCGGGAGTTCCCGGGCCTTGCACCGCTCTGGAAGTTCCTGACCTTCACCATGAACTTCGGCATCAGCTTCGACCGCCGCGCTTTTCGCACGCGTGGTCGTTGTGCGTCGAAGAGCACTTCTATCTGCTGCTTCCGCTCACTGTTCTGCTGCTGATGCGACGGCCTTCGGCACGCAAGACAGTAGCGGTACTCACCTTGCTTGTGCTCTTCGGCATCGGCCTGCGCGCGTTCCTCATCACCAGATACCCTGACGAAGTCTGGACCCGCATCTACTATCCCAGCTACACACGTCTCGATGGCCTGCTTGCGGGAGTAACGCTGGCGATCCTGCGGATCTTTCGCCCGCTATGGTGGCGGACTCTCATGCAGCGCGGCCATACGCTTCTGTTCACCGGCGTTGCGTGCGTGGGTTGCGTGGTCTGGATGTTTCGCGACCGCGATCTTGGGAACGATAGCGGACCGGCCATGTGGGGCATCGTCCTGGGCCTGCCATTGCTTTCACTGGGGCTGGGACTCATTACCGCTTCCGCCGTCAGCCACAACGGTCTGCTGGCCCGCGCGCGAGTTCCGGGAGCAGAGACGCTGGCCACGCTCGCGTTTGCTCTCTACCTGACCCACAAAGCCGTGGCGCACCTCGTAATGGAGCACTTTCCGCGCCTCACCGCGCAGCGCGGCCCGGCCTCGTGGCTGCTGTATGCGATCAGTTGCCTGACAGTGGCATGGCTGCTCCATACGCTGGTGGAACGGCCGTTCCTGCGCCTTCGGGATTGCGCGACGCGTACGGAACCCGTACCGCAGCTTGAGGCCGAGATGCGCCGAGAGACTGCGCTCTAGGCCGCTGCCGTTATCCTGTTCTTCATGCCACATCCTCATGCATTCTCTGTCGGCGCGGTCACGGTAGGAGCGCCGCAGTTGTTCCTGATCGCAGGGCCGTGCGTGCTGGAAGGCGAGGCGCACGCGCGCGGTCTGGCGGATCGCATCCAGCGGATCACTGCGGACCTTGGCGTGCCGTACGTGTTCAAAGCGAGCTACGACAAGGCGAACCGCACCTCGCTGCGGAGTTTTCGCGGCCCGGGACTGGTAGAAGGCTGCCGCATTCTGCGGGGGATCGCAAGGGACAACGGAGTGCCGGTACTGACGGATGTGCACACGCCGGAGCAGGCGACGCAGGCGAGCGATGCGCTGGGCGACGCAGAGGCGATGCTGCAGATTCCGGCATTCCTTTGCCGCCAGACCGACCTGCTGGTGGCCGCCGCCGAGACCGGCCGCGCGATCAACGTGAAGAAAGGTCAGTTCGTCGCGCCGTGGGACATGAAGCATGCGGTGGAGAAGATACGCGAAAGCGGCAACGCGCGGGTGAGCCTGTGCGAGCGCGGCGCCAGCTTTGGCTACAACAACCTGGTGGTGGACATGCGCGCGCTGCCCACCATGCGCGCCATGGCACCGGTGGTGTTCGACGGCACGCACTCGGTGCAGACGCCCTCCGGCGCGGGCGGCGCGAGCGGCGGCCAGCCGGAGTTCATCCCCGTGCTGGCGCGGGCGGCCGTGGCGGCGGGCGTGGACGGCGTGTTCCTGGAAGTGCATGACAATCCGGCAGAAGCCAAGAGTGATGGAGCCAATGCGTTGCATTTGCACAAGCTGAAGCCGCTGCTGGAGACACTGTTGGCAATTCACCAAGTCGTTCACGTGCAATAGCGAGGGCAGGGTGTTTGAGGAACTAGACGTCGTTCGACTGAAACGTGATATCGGAGGCGTTGCCAAAGGCACTCGCGGAACCATCGTCTATGTTCTCTCCAACGCAGACGGCAAATACATCGTCGAGTTTGACGGCCCGAGCGTGTATGAGCCGGTTCTTCTCGACCCTGTGAACCAGGACGATCTGGAAGCTTCAGAACCATGAACCCCAGCAAACACCCGAACAAGTAGCTGCGCACATCAGCGCCTTTCTAGAGCAGCATCCTGATTCGGCGGTGCTCGAAGACGGCAAGGTGGTCTTCGACATGTGCGCGGCAAAGCATGCCATCAGCACCGAGCATGGGCGCTGCTCACTCCACCTGTGGAGCGAGCAGCGCAACATAGTGCGGCGGGTAGTGGCGGCCACCGAGCGCGGCGGCACTCTGCGGCTCGCCACGTTGCGCATGGGGCAGACGCAGACGAAGCTGCTGGAGATGGTGGCCGATCGCGAGCGGCGCACGCCGACGACGCGCGATGCGGCGCGCACGCAGTACATGCGAACACTGGAACGCGTGCTTACGCGCGAGTTCCCGGAGTGGAAGCCAGACGGCTTCCGCACGGCGATGGACCTGGAGCGCAGCTTCGGGCCGGCGTATGCGCGTGGGTCGCTGGTGCGCGGTGCCGGCAACAATCGTGAAATCAACAGAAACAAGGATGTGTGGGCTGTCATCGGCGTGGGCGCTGCGGAGTCGCAGGCCATCATCGACGGTGTGCTGACGCTCGGCATTCTCTGGCTGCATACATGCCGTGAGCAGGCTGCGGGCAAGCGGCTCTACAAGGGGCTGCGCGTAATTGCGCCGCGCGGGGCCGCGGACCTCACGCTTTCGCGCATGGCGTGGCTCAACACCGACGCCGCGCAGTGGGAGCTTTGGGAGCTGGACGAGCGTAGCGAGGAGCTCCAGGAGCGTGACGCCGGCGACCACGGCAACTTGCGCACGCGGCTCGTGCACCACCTGGATGAGAGCGCGGCTGCCGAGCGCTTCCACGAGGCCGTCGCGCGAGTGATGACACTGGTACCGCTGGGCGAAGAGGCGAGAGTGGAGCAACGGCTGCGCTCGGCCAGCGAGCTTGCGTTCTCGCTGCATGGCCTTACGTTTGCGCGGGCGCGGATCGGACTTGCGCCGAACAGCTTTGCGCGCACGCTGGAGATCACGGTGGGTGCGGGTGCGGAAGAGACTGCAGTGAACGACGGCAATCGTGCAGAGTTGGCTCGCCTGGTCGCCGAGTTATTCGAGCGGCGGCGGGCGCGGCGGACTGGTCCCGGCTTTACTCCGCGAACAGACGCCGGGCTGAACCGCCGCATCGGCCCGGCGCGAGGCGTGGCCGCGCATGCCCGTGTGCAGGCACGCGCGGAGCGCCGCAACGATGAGCACCTCAACGCGGCGCAGGACCCGCTGTTTCGTGCCGCGCCCGAGCGTTGGCTGGAAAGCGTGCTGCGCGCCGACCTCGCGCCGCTGACGCGTGGGCTCGCCCCTTCGCCCACCCGCGCAGCCGGCTCCGGCAGCACCGGCTACGCGAACGACGTAGACCCGGACAGCATCGGCAACCGTGCAGACTCTCCATCAGCTCAGGCAGCGGAAGGCGACGTCACCAGCCGTGTAATCCCGCGGCTCGATCCCCGGCACATCTACACGCAGGTGCCCGCCATTGCGGGCGCCGGCGACCGCGGCATGCTGGATCTGCTCGGCGTGACCTCGGACGGGCGGCTTGCGGTCATCGAGCTGAAGGCCGACGACGATCTCCACCTGGCG
>CAXSHQ010000012.1:19881-27065 GCA_964236875.1 uncultured Acidobacteriaceae bacterium
CACCATCATCTGCAAACCGCCGACATGGCGACCGGCCTGGGCGAGTTCCAGCGCCATGGCTACTTCGCAGGTATGCAGCTCTCGCCGCTCGCGCCGCGGCTGTACCTCGTCGCACCCGCGCTGCACGTGCATCCGGCCACGGAGACGGTGCTGCGCTACTTCTCAGCGCGCGTTGAGTGGACGCTGCTGGCGCTGGATGAACGCTGGCGCGAGCAGGTGCGCGTGGTGTGGCGGAAGTCTGGCGGGCGGCCCGCCTGAGTCCGCTATGCCGAAGAGCTGAGCACATCGGCAGGCGTGACGGCCTTGCGCGATCTGGAGCGTTTGGGCAGCACAGGCACCGCGCGCTCCACGCCTTCACGCCCGGCGTGCAGCAGGCGTGTCTTGAGTTCTTTCGCGCCTTCGCGGTCGGTGGCCTGCATGGGCTTAGCCGGCCCGAGCACGATGCGGGCGGCGCCATTGAGCAGCCGTCGCACGGGCCAGCTTCCATCGGGGTTGGGCAGGAAAACCTCGCCCGCGCGCTGCTTTTCGGGCCGGTAGTACCAGCGGCGAAAGAGCGCCAGGAAGTCGCCGCGCTCTTCCGCGCTGACTTCGCCGAGGGATTGCGCTTGCTCTTCCAGCCTGGCGACGACGAGGCGAGCGCGCTCCTCGGGCGAAAGAACCGTGAGTGGCGCAACGTGCTCTGCTTCAGAGCCGAAGGTCAGCTCCGGAGTTGCGGAGATGGGTGCAGCATCGCCGCCCTCCAGCGGCACGGCCGCGAGCATCAGCGGCTGCGCGAAGAGCGAGCTGCCCACCGCGGTCTGCTCGCGCACGGCGCGCACGCCGAGTGTAGAAAGCCGCTCCGGACCAATGAGGCGACCGCTTTCGAGCAGATAGACGGCGGCTTCCATGGTTTCCGCGCTGCCGTCCACATGCGCGGCTTCCTGCACGATGAGCGCACGCAGCTCCGCGACGGGCCGCACAAGTTCATCGGCGTGTGCGGCCGCCGCATGGATGCGCTCCCACTGCTTATGGAATGCGGCAGCGGCTTCGAAGTCCATGGCCTCGCTGGCGGCCTCGCGCTCAGCGGCAGTGGTCGCGAGCTTTGATTCCCCGCGCGTGGCGAAGAACGCACGTACGGCCTCGGCTTCGGCCCCGTACTCCTCTGCCGTGCAGGCGACCTTGCACGGCGCGAGGCACTTCTTCATCTCGCCGTAGGCGCAGCCCGGGTGCTCTGGGTGGACTTCGAGGTCTTCCCAGCAGCGGCGCAGTTTGAAGAGGTCGAGCACTGCATCCGCGTACCGCTCCGCCGCGAGCCGCGATGGGAAGACGCCGAAGCACTCGCTCAGCGCGCGCCTGCTGATGCGGTTGGTCGCATACACGCGCGGATGCGCATGCGTCATGGTGACGCGCACCACGTAGGGCGGATACAGCCGCAGCCGTTTGCGCGCGCGCTCCGCACCATACGCCGCGAAGGTCGCGCGGTACAGCACGAGCACCGACTCGAACTCCGATCCGGTCTCCGTCCACTCGATGGAATGGACGCGCTCGCGAAGGTTCAGGCGCTTGGAGAGCACGGGCTTGCCGTCAGCATCGAGAGCCTCCGGCGGCGCGAGCAGACGGCGCAGGCGGCGGCGCATGTCGGCCGCGCGCGTGATGTACGGCTCGGGCTCTGCGCCTCCAGGGTCGCGCTCGCCGCGCAGGCAGAACACACCCGGAGCCGCAGGCACTTCGCGCAGGATCTCGTCCGCGTTTTGCGGATCGAACGGCGCGCGATGTGCGAAAGTAAAGCCCGCAGCCATGCTGGCGATTGTAGTGGGTAGACAGCCACCGGCGTATACTCGCCGCATGGAACTCACCCTCACCTCGGAGCTTGAAGCAGGCATCGAGCGGGAGCTGGCAACCGGAAGGTTTGAGACTCCCGCTGCCGTCATAAGCGCGGCGTTGGAAGCCCTGGCCGACAGCACGCCTGCGAACCTTCTGGATCTGGATGCGAGCCTCCAGGAGAGCATCGACGCGGCGGATGGGGGAGACCTTTACAGTGAAAACGAAGTGCGAGCCCACCTGAAGTCTCTACGCTCGAAACTTTGATTTCCGTAGGGTACAAGCTGTCCGCCCGGGCTCTTCGAGAGCTTTCGGACATCATTGCGCACACCCACATAGAGCGCGGCCCGTCTTCAGCAGATATTCTTGAGGAACGCTTCTTCCAGGCTTTCCGCGAGCTTGGGAAACTTCCGGCTCTCGGTCATCGCAGACCTGACCTCACAGCCAAGCTCGTCCTGTTCTACTCCGTGCCACCCTATGTAGTCATCTTCCGCCGCCGCGGAAAGCAGGCGCACATCCTGAAGGTCGTCCACGGCGCGCGAGACATAAGCCGGCTGCTCTAGTGTGACGGCGAACTCGGCTAATGTTTGCTGTGCGGCTTCGCGGGCTTGCTTGCGAAGAGCGAAAGATCGACGCTGTCGGACATGGCTTTGTAGCCCGCATCGTTGGGGTGGAGCTTGTCCGACTTGTTGTAGCCCGCGCGGAACTGCTTTGGATCGGCTGGGTCCTGCGTGGCTTTGTCGAAGTCGACTACCGCATCGAACAGGCCGCCGGTGCGGATAAAGGCGTTCACCGTCTGCCGCATGGCTTCCACGGGCTCGCTGGCGTTGCCGAAGGGAGTGAGCGTGCAGCCGATGACCTGAATGCCGTGGTCATGGGAGCGCGCGATCATCTGCTTCATGGCGCCGATCAGGTCGTCGGCCGTGACGCGCGGCACACCGGGCGTGGTGGGCGCGCGCTGCGAGCCGTTCATGTCGTTGATGCCTTCGAGGATCATCAGCCACTTCACGCCCGGCTCCGCGAGCACGTCACGGTCGAAGCGTGCCAGCGCGCTGACGCCCGCGCCATCGCGCAGGATCTGGTTGCCGGAGATGCCTTGATTCACGATGGCCACATGCGCCGTGGCGGGGTTCGCAGCCAGCCGCTGCGCAAGGAGGCTGGGCCAGCTGTTGTCGGTATTGGGGGTGGAGGTCGCGCCGTCAGTGATGGAGTCGCCGTAGGTGACGATGGTGGCCGCGTCCGCGGGTGCGGCTACATCGACGCCGGAGACAAAGAACCAGGACTGCACGGTCTCCGCGTCCGCGATGGAGGGAGCGGAGGTCATGTCGCCCTCCTTGGAAATCCATGTGGTGTGCAGGCCTAGGGAGTGCACGGTGGCGGGGCCGGAGTCGCCGGGCACGTAGACGCTGACCATCAGCTCGCCGAGCGTGGGCACGGTCATCGCGAGCGGGTCGCTGAGCATGTCCGCGCCGGCGGGGATGGTGACGGCCGGCTGCCCGTTGAACAGCAGCGCGTGGTCGGAGCCCGCGACGATGCCGGAGTCTCTGCCGGGGCCGCGCTGCGCGATGTGGACCGTGCCGAGCGTGAGCGGCACGGTGCCGAAGGCGTTGGACAGGTGCACACGCAGCATGCTGCCGCCCATGCTGGCTCGCACCACCATGCGAACCGTCTGGTTGTTGAAGCCGCGCGGCGGGCGCGGCGCTGGTGGTGTGACCGGCGGAGCGGGCGGCGCCGCTGGAGGCTGAGTCGTCGATGCGGGCGCGGCTGGTGGACGGGCGAATGAGGGACGAGGCTGCTGTTGCGAGGCCGCCCAGGTGGCTACCCAGTGCGGAGTGGCGCTGCCTGCCTGGGCGGGGGCTACACAACCGAATGCAGTGGATGACGCAAGAAGAACCAGAACACGGGCGAGGGTTTGCGAGCGCATAGTGTGGAGACTCCAGAGAGGTTGCCGCAGCAGTGAAGCCACGGTACCTTCGCGCCCTCAGCGGTGTCAATCAGCGGCGCACTTCCTCAGCTGCCGGCGATGGTCATGCCTTCGACGCGCACGGTGGGCACGGCGCCGGAACCGCGAAACTCGAGGTCGCTGCCAATGGCGCTGACGTTGCGGAACATGTCTTTCAGGTTCCCCGCCACCGTGATCTCTTCCACCGGGTAAGTGAGCTCGCCGTTCTCGATCCAAATCCCGCTCGCGCCCACGGAGTAGTCGCCTGTGACGAGGTTCACGCCTTGTCCCATGGTGTGAAGCAGCAGCAGACCCTGCTGCACGCCGCGCACAATCTCATCGTGCGTCTGCGTGCCGGGCTCCAGATAGTAGTTGCCGCCGCCGATGCCGGGCGCACCGGCCAGGCCACGCGAAGCCTTCGCGTTGGATTGCAAGCCAAGCTTGCGGGCCGTATAGGTATTGAGGTAGAGCTCCTTGAGCACGCCGCGCTCGATGATCACCGTGCGGCGTGTGGGCAGGCCATCGCCATCGAAAGGCGCTGTGCCGAAGCCGCCGACGCGCAGCTTCGTTCCATCTTCCAGCGTGTGATCGAAGACCATGGTGCCGTCATCGACCATGGTGACGTTTTCACCCGCAACCTGCTCGCCCAGCTTGCCCGCGAACATGGAAGCGTTGCGATAGATGGCATCGCCATCGGCGGCGTTGAGCAGCTGGCCCATGAGGCCGCGCGCGACCTCGGGCGGAAATACGATGGGGCACTGCTGCGTCTTGACGCGGCGCGCGCCGAGCGAGCGCAAGGCACGTTCGGCAGCGATGCGGCCTATGGTTTCGGGCGATTCAAGCAGCCGCGGCGTGCGTGCGCTCGAGTACCAGTAGCCGCTTTGCATGCCGCTCGCATCCTGCGCGATCGGCGTAGCGGAAAAACCGCAGTAGCTCTTGCGGTACTCGCCCGCAAAGCCGCGCGAGTTCACCATCACGCGGCGCGAGCTGGAAACGTCGCAGTCCCCGCCCTTGCTGTTCTGGATGCGTGCGTCGGTTGCCATCGCGGCCGCCTCGCAGCAGCGCGCAAACTCGATGCGCTCGGCCGGGGAGACAGCCTCGGCGTCGTCGAAGTAGAGCGCCAGGTCCTCTTCGCGCGCGCCAAACTCGTTGCGCTCGGGCAGGCCCGCGAAGGGGTCCACGCCGGTGACCTTGGCGAGCTCGACAGCACCGCCGACCAGGCGGGCAATTCCTTCCTGGCTGAGGTCCGAGGTAGAGGTGCTGGCGGTGCGAAAGCCGCCTTCCGCCGCGAAGAAGACACGCAAGCCCAGAGCGCGCGAACCGGCTTCGGTGAGCTCTTCCACCTGGCCCAGCCGCACGCGAACGGAGAACTCATCGCCTTCGGCGGCGACGGCTTCGGCGTCGGTTGCGCCGGCCTGCAAGGCGCGTGCTACCGCCTCTTCGGCGAGATGCATCAGGTGCGGCGCCAGGGCCTGTCTGTTCGCTGTGCTGTCGTTGTGGACCAACATCTCTCCGCAGTTCCGTTAGAAGACCGGTGTGTCGGAGGGCCGCGCTTCGCGCCCGTCCTGGGCGGACTGGAAGTACCATCCGGCCACGCAGTATTCGGAGTCGCTCTTGAGCTTGTGCTCCACGTGCGAAGCCGTGCTGTTGCCTGCATGACGCTTGTGAAGCTTCACGGCGCCGTGGCAATCCTTGCAGCGAAACTCCGTATCGCCATCGACAAGAGCTTCCTCCACTGCCTTCACTTTCCAGAAGGGCTCATACCCTGCACCCGTGGCGCGAACCCGCCGGCGCTTTACTTCACACTCGTATAACTTCTCTGCGACTGCTGTCTTGCTTGCCAAAGGAGGACGTTCTTTCTCGGTGCGGTTGCGCTGCGTGGATATTTCCGGTCTGTCTTGATAGTACAGCGCAGCTAGCGCCCGGTGCCGCCCACGGTCATGCGATCGAGCTTTACGGTGGGCATACCCACGCCTACGGGCACACTCTGGCCCGCCTTGCCGCAGGTGCCGATGCCCTCATCGAGCGCCAGGTCGTTGCCCACCATCGACACGTACTTGAGCGCTTCGGGGCCGTTGCCAATCAGCGTGGCGCCCTTCACTGGCGCAGTCACCACGCCGTCCTCGATCAGGTAGGCTTCGCTGGCGGAGAACACGAACTTGCCGTTGGTAATGTCCACCGAGCCGCCGCCGAAATTCACCGCGTACAGCCCGCGCTTCACGCTGCGCAGGATGTCGGCGGGCTCGTCGTCACCAGAGAGCATGTAGGTGTTGGTCATGCGCGGCATGGGGATGGCCTGGTAGCTTTCGCGGCGGCCGCTGCCGGTGTTGGGCATGTTCATCAGGCGCGAGCTCAGCTTGTCGCTCAGATAGGTGCGCAGGATGCCGTTCTCGATCAGCACGGTTTCCTGCGTGGGATTGCCTTCATCGTCCACATTCAGCGAGCCGCGCCGGCCGGGCATGCGGCCGTTGTCCACCACTGTGACCTTGCTCGACGCCACCTGCTGGCCGATCAATCCGGAGAACGCGCTGGTCTTCTTGCGGTTGAAGTCGGCTTCGAGGCCATGACCCACGGCCTCATGCAGCAGCACGCCGGGCCAGCCAGGGCCGAGCACGACTTCCATCTCGCCTGCTGGAGCGGCCACCGCGCCAAGTTGCAACACGGCTGTGCGTGCGGCTTCGTGTGCGAAGTGTTCAGGTGATTTATCGCCACTGAAGAACTCCAGCGTGATGCGGCCGCCGCCACCGCTGCTGCCGCGCGCCGAGCCGTTGTCATCGCGAGCGATCACCATCACGTTGAAGCGGGCGAGGGGTTGGGTATCACTGGCAAAGGTGCCGTCGGATGCGGCAATGAGGATGCGGCGCAGCTCGTCATTGATGCCTGCGCGCACCTGCACGATGCGGCTATCGAACGCGCGTGCTGCCTTGTCCGCGCGCTCGATGAGCTTGAGCTTTTCGCCGATCTCAGCATCCGCACTTACGCCAGCGACGGGATAGAGCTGCGATGTGCGAGTTTCGTTGAAGCCCTGCACGCGCTGCTGCTGGGGGCCGGTGGCGATGAGCGCCGCGGTGCGCGCGGCCTTGAGCAGGCGCTCGGGGCTGAGGTCGTCGGTGTAGGCAAAGCCGGTGCGCTCGCCCGAGAGCACGCGCACGCCGCAGCCCACACTCATGCCCTGCGACGCAGTCTTGACGATGCCCTCGTCCATGGCGAGCGAGTTGGAGGTGACCGCCTCGAAGTAGAGGTCGGCGAACTCGCCGCCCGCGCTCAGCGCTTCGCCCAGGCAGCGCTCCATCAGCCGCTCCGTCAATCCCAGCTTTTCGAAGAAGTAACGCTTGTGGTCGAGCACTTCGGGCAGCAGGGCGGTGGGGAGAGAAGCCATAGCTCATTGTAGATGCGCCGCTTTGTACGACGATTCCACCGTGCCTGCCACCTTTCGGCCAGC
>CAXSHQ010000013.1:0-2787 GCA_964236875.1 uncultured Acidobacteriaceae bacterium
GCATCGCAATGACCTCGCGGAAGTCGGCGGGGAGGGCGTTGCGCGAGCCGAGGATGTCGAGCTCCTTCTGGACGAAGAGGCGGGTTTCGTAGGCGACGGGCTCCTTGGCGTAGCCGATGTAGACGACGCGGCCGGTGAAGGCGACTTCTTCGACGGCGGCGCGGAAGGTTTCGGGCAGGCCGCACGCCTCGATGATGACGTCGGGGCCGTGACCGTTCGTGAGGTCGCGGAGACGCTGGCGGAGATCTTCGCGGCCGGAGTGGATGAGCTCCGTCGCGCCGGCGGCCTGCGCGATGGCAAGCTTGGCATCGTCGAGATCGATGGCGACGGTACGGGCGCCACGGAAGGCAGCACCGGCAATTGCGCCGAGACCGACACCGCCGCAGCCGATCACGGCGACGGTTTCCTGCGCCTTGACGCGGCCGCGGGCGACGGCGTGGACGCCGACGGTGAGGGGCTCAACCAGGCAGAGCTCCTTGGTGGAAAGCGCAGAGGGGTAGACCTTGTCTTCGGGGACGGAGATCCACTCGGTGAGCGCGCCATCGCGCTGCACGCCGAAGGTTTCGTTGTTGCGGCAGGCGTTGGGGCGGCCGTTGCAGCAGGCGGCGCAACGGCCGCAGCAGGTGTAGGGCGAAACCGTGACGCGGGTGCCGGCTGGAACCTTCGCGGAGCCCCGGACGACTTCGGCGGCGATCTCGTGGCCTATGACGCGCGGGAACGTGACCAGCGGATTGCGGCCGCGGAAGCTGTTGAGGTCGGTGCCGCAGAGGCCGATCATGTTTACCCGAAGCATGAGCTCGTTGGGGCGCGGCTGCGCATCGGGCGTGATGTCGGGGATTTCAATGACGCGAGCTTCGCCGGGGGCGAGGAGGGAGACGGCTTTCATGCGGCGGCGGCCTCCGCCATGAGTGGCTCTGATGCTTCAGTGGAAAGTGGGAGGTTGTAGACGCGGGCGGCGGTGCCGCCGAGGATGGCCTTCTGCTCGTCGGGGCTGAGCGGCGCGATCCAGTCTTCCACGGTGCGCCACCATTGCGCGTAGGTGCAGCCGACGGTGAGGACGGGCCAGTCGGTGCCGATCATCAGGCGCTCGGGGCCAAAGGCTTCGAGAACGACTTCGAGGTACGGCTGAAGCTGCGCGGGCGACCAGTTCCGCGCGTCGGATTCCGTGACCATGCCGGAAAGCTTGCAGGTGACGTGCGGGCGGCGGGCGAGCTCGCGGATAGCGGCGCTCCACTGCTTGATTTCGCCGGTTCGGATGCTGGGCTTGGCAATGTGGTCGAGGACGAAGGGCTGCGCGGGGTGCCGGTCCACGAAGCGGGCGGCTTCTTCGAGCTGGGGCGCGAAGATGAGGATGTCGTAGACGAGGCCCAAGGGCCGCAGGGTGCGGATGCCGCGGTTGAAGGCGTCGGTGTCGAGGAAGCCGGCGGGCTCGGCCTGGACGACGTGACGAAGGCCTTTGAGTGCTTCGCGCCCGGTGAGACGGTCGAGCTGGGGTTCGAGATCGGGCGAGGCGAGGGGGAGCCAGCCGACTACGCCGGCGAGGGGGCTGTCCGGTTCGGCGGCAAGCTCGAGGAGCCACTCGGTTTCGGCGAGGGTCTGGCGGGCCTGGACGGCTACGGTCGAATCGACGTTTGCGGTGCGGAGCTCGGCGCGCAGGTCTTCGAGGAGGAAGTCGCGGCGGAGGGCGCGCAGGGAGTCGTCGATCCAGCCGTACTCCTCGGGCGTGTAGCGCCAGAGGTGGTGGTGGGCATCGATGCGCGGTGCTGTGCGCGACGCGGCTTGGAGCAGAGTTGGAGCAGAAGCGTTCAACGAGCGAACAGCATAGCATCGGGCTGAAACGTCTGTCATACACGAACAGGGAGTTTCACTTGCGGAAGTCTCCCCTTTTCAGATGTCCGCTCCGGGTGGTACACAGATAGGGCGTTTCTAGGAGAGCTGCGGGTGTTCTGCCTGAAAGAGTGGAGAGCTGGTGCGCGTGAATCGCCGAGAGTTTTGCGGGACGCTTGTGACTGCGGCGGCGGGCACGCGGCTTGCAGCCGCGCAGGCTGCGCCGGCTTCGTTAAGCTTGGCGAGAGGAAGCCCGGGCCGGCGGTGCCACAGGACTTCGTGGGGCTTTCATATGAAGGCGCGCAGCTGGCGAACCCGGAGTTCTTTTCCGCGAAGAATGCCGGGCTGGTGAAGCTGTTTCGCGAGCTGAGCCCGAACGGGAATCTGCGCCTGGGTGGCGGGTCGAGCGAGTTCACGACGTTCGCGGAGGAAGCGCCCGCTGGGCCGCCGCCGTTCGAGTTGTTTGGCCCGGACACGTCGAAAACGGAGAAGCATGGGACGGTAACTTCGGGGCTGGCGCTGCGCAATCTGCGCGGGTTTCTGGACGCGGTGAACTGGAGCTGCCTGTATGGGCTGAACCTGGGCCAAGGGACGGTGGAGAACGCCGTAGCCGAGGCGAAGGCGGCGCAGCGAACCCTGGGGGCGTGGCTGATGGCCTTTCAGATCGGCAACGAGCCGGACAGCTTTCGCAATCGCTACCGGCCCGCCACGTATACACCGGAGGATTACATCGCAGAGTGGACGAAATTTCACGAAGCGATCGCGGCGGCGGTGCCGGGCGCGAAGTTTGCGGGGCCGGATATCTCAAACAAGCTGCCGTACCTGACGGCTTTCGCGAAGATCGCGCCGGAGCACAAGGATGTGGTGCTGCTGACGAGCCACTACTACGCGATGGGGCCGGCGGGGAACCCAGCGGTGACGCTCGACAACCTGCTGGAGCCGGAGCCGAAGCTGACCACG
>CAXSHQ010000013.1:2797-26647 GCA_964236875.1 uncultured Acidobacteriaceae bacterium
AGGCTGTGAGGGCATCATGACCGAGATCACCGTCGCCGCGCTCCAGCTCGCGTTCGGCGAGGACATCGAGGCGAACATCGCCGCCGTCTCCGATCTCGCGCGCGAGGCGGCGGGGCTGCCGTATCGGATGAGCGAGGGAAACTCATGCTGGAACGGCGGGCAGGCCGGGGTGTCGGACACGTTCGCCTCGGCGCTATGGTGCGCGAGCTACATGTTGACGTGCATGGCGCGTGGGTGGAGCGGCGTGAACCTGCATGGCGGCGGAAATGGGTTCTACTCACCGATCGTGGGTGCGCCTTCGACGGGGTTTACGCGGCGGCCGGAGTTCTTCGGGATGCAGTTTGCGCAGCGGTTTGTAGGGGCGCGGATGGTGGAGACGACGCTGAGCGGGGCCGACCCGCGCGTGGCGGCCGTCGTCTTTGAACGTAATGGCAGACGAGAGCTGGCCGTGCGAGTGCCTGCGAGATATCGCTGCCGCCAGCCGGAGGATGCAACGCCTGGATCGGGGACGCGGTGATGGAGCTTCGCGCTCCGGGCGTTGAGGCCAAGGATGGCGTTGTGCTGCGCGAGGCAAAGGCGCAGGGCGCGGGTACGCCTGTGACGGTGCCCGCGTATGCGGCCACCGTGTTCGCGCTGACGCCCTCGCCGAGAAAGGGCGGAGGGCCAGGCCGATGAAGCATACGATGCCGCGGGTATCGCGGAGGGGATTTCTTGCTGGGGCGGCAGCGCTGGCGGGGAGCCGCGTGCGTGCGCAGAAGAAGACAAAAGGTGATGCTGCGGACGCGGCGCCCAGCGCGTATACGCTGCACTTCGCGCAGCCCGCTTCCAAGTGGCCGAATGCGTTGCCGGTGGGCAATGGGCGGCTGGGCGCGATGGTGTTCGGCGAGCCCGGGGTGGAGCGCATCGGGCTGAACGAGGAGTCGATCTGGGACGGCGAGCCGGGGCGGGACCGGAACAATCCCAAGGCTGGAGCAGCCATCCCACGCATCCGCGAGCTGCTGTTTGCGGGCAAGGTCGCGGAGGCGGAAGCGCTGGCGGTGAGCGATGTGCTGAGCGTGCCGCGGCGGATGCCGTGCTATCAGACGCTGGGCGATCTGCATCTGGATTTCAGGCCTTCGAGCCGGGAGCATGACGGCTCCACGGTGGTAGTGGCGGCGATTACGCGGGACGGAAAAGTCGATGTGTTTCCTCCGCAGGATGCATCGGCTGCCCGAAATACAGGGGTCTCACCACTCCGCTCCGCTCCGGTCGAGATGACAAGCGGTATGGGTGCAGCGGGTGTCGAAGAGTACCGGCTGCAACTCGATCTCGACACGGCGGTGGTGACGACTACGTTTCGCAGGGACGGTGTGACGTACCGGCGCGAGGTGTTCAGCTCCGCACCGGACCAGTGCGTTGTCGTGCGACTGACGGCGAGTGAGCGCGGAAAGATCGCGTTCCGTGCCACGCTGGACCGGCCTCAGAACTTTGAGCTGTCGTCGCCGGAGTTGCAGCGGTTGATCATGACCGGGCAGGCGCTGCCGGTGAATGACAACCCCGGGCTGCCGGTGAAAGAACACCAGACGGGCGTGCGGTTCCATGCCGAGCTGCGGTTGATTGCGGAGGGCAAGAGCGCAAGCTTTCCGCTGCCGGACTCGCTGCATCCGGGGCTGGAGGTAGAGAACGCCGATGCAGTGACGCTGTTGATCGATTGCGCGACCAGCTACCGGTACCCCGCCAGGGCGGGTAAGCCGAGCGGTGTGGATGCGGATGTGCTGGTAGGCGATGCGGCCGCGATGCGCGCGGCGGTAGACCGCAACCTGAAGGCGGCGGCGCGGCGGAGCTATGCGGAGCTGAAGGCTCGGCATGTGGCAGATCATCAGCGGTACTTTCGGCGAGCGGCTTTCGACCTGGGGCCGGACCCGCGGGCAGCGGTGCCTACCGATGTGCGGGTGAAGACGATCAAGGATGGCGGCGAGGATGTTCACCTGTTGCCGATCTACTTCCAGTTTGGCCGCTACATGCTGATCGGGAGCTCGCGGCCGGGAACGCTGGCGGCGAACCTGCAGGGCATATGGAACGACAGCGTGGACCCGCCGTGGGGCTGCAAATACACGGTGAACATCAATGCGGAGATGAACTACTGGTTTGCGGAGAGCGCGAACCTGAGCGAGTTCCATTTGCCGCTGTTCGATCTGCTGCGCGCAACCCGGGCGCAGGGCGCGGTGACGGCGCGGGAGCTGTACGGCGCGAAGGGCTCGGTGGTGCACCACAACACGGATGTGTGGGGCGACTCGGGGCCTATCGACGGGCTGGGCGGCGGGCTGTGGGCGATGGGCGCGAGCTGGATGTCGCTGCACCTGTGGCGTCACTATGCGTTCACGGGCGATGAGCAGTTTCTGCGCGAACAGGCGTATCCGGCGTTCCGCGAGAATGCGGTGTTTCTGCTGGACTACATGGTCAAAGACCCGAAGACGGGCAAGCTGACCACGGGGCCATCGTGCTCGCCGGAGAATGCGTATGAGCTGAACGGCAAGAGCTACAACCTGTGCATGGGGCCGACGATGGATATCTCCATTGCGCGGGCGGTGTTTGCGCGGCTGCTGAAGTCGGCTTCGGTGTTGAAGAACGACGATGACTTGGTGCAGAAGGTGCGGGCGGCCTATGACCAGTTGCCGCCTTTCCAGATTGCACACGATGGCCGCTTGCAGGAGTGGCCCGAGGACTACAAGGATCATGAGCCGGGGCACCGGCATATCTCGCATCTGTTTGGCTTGTATCCGGATGACCAGATCACGGTGGACGGCACGCCGGAGCTGGCGCGGGCCGCGCGCACGGTGCTGGACAAGCGGCTGGCGGCTGGCGGTGGGTCTACGGGGTGGTCGCGGTCGTGGGTCCTGAACTGCATGGCGCGGCTCGGTGACGGAGAGGCCTGCTATGCGAACATCCGCGAATTGTTCGTTCAGTCGACGCGCCCGAACCTGTTCGATGTATGCGGGCTGAAGGAAAACTCGCCGTTTCAGATCGATGGCAACCTCGGCGCGCCGAGTGGACTGATCGAGATGCTGGTGCAATCGCATGGAGCGACGCCGCTCCGGATGGCTGACTGGAGTGCGGAGAAAATGGCACCCGTGATCCGGCTGCTGCCGGCGCTGCCGAAGGCTTGGCCGAGCGGAAGCTTTCGCGGGCTGCGCGCGCGGGGCGGTGTAGAGATCGACTTGCAATGGAGCGGTGGCAAAGCGACAAGCGCGGTGCTGCGGACGAGCGTTGCGGGCACGAAGACGATCGTGCTGCCGAAGGGGCAGCGCTTGGGGTCGGTAATGGAGGGCTCGCGGGCGATGAAGGCAGACATGCGAGCGGATGGTGCGGTGTTGCTGGCGATGAAGGCGGGGGTAGAGTACCGAGTTGTGCTTGCGGGGTGAGGTTGCCTCGTGCAGCATTGGCGCTGCGGGCGAACTACAGAGGTCCTTCGCCTTCGGCTCTGGATGACGCCCTTCTTTAGAGAGCGAAGCAGTAGGAGCGCAGCAAGACTGCGCAAGGAGTGAGGACGATGCATCGGAGAGACGTTCTGAAATTGAGTGCGGCGGCGTTGGCGGGTGGCTTGCCAGGTGCGGCGTTGGCGGCGGGTGCTGTGGGAGAGCCGGTTGCAGAGGCGGCACGTGAGGTCGAGCAGTGGGGCATGTTCGAGCTGACATTGCCAGGGCCTTCCACGGGCAATCCGTTCAAGGATGTGGCGCTGACAGCGGAGTTCGTGCAGGGGCATCGCACGGTCTCGGTGAAGGGCTTCTATGACGGCGACGGCACGTATCGCGTGCGCTTTATGCCGGATGCGACGGGGCGATGGAGTTACACGACGGCGAGCTCAACAGCGGCGCTGAACGGGAAGACCGGTGCGCTTACCTGTACGGCGGCGAAGGCGGGCAACCATGGGCCGGTAACCACCGCGCACAAGTTTCACTTTGTGCATGCGGATGGCACGTCGTACTTCCCTTTCGGCACGACGACGTATGCGTACCTGTTTACGACGGATGCGAATGCGGCGAACTCGCTGAAGGGCATGCGTGGGACGTTCAACAAGAGCCGCGTATGCGTGCTGCCCAAGCCGCTGGGCCGGGGGCCGCAGATCCTTCCGTTCGTCAACACGGGCGTGGATGCGCAGGGGCATGGCGGGACGAACGACTACACACGCTTCAACCCAGCATATTTTCAGCTTGTAGAAAAGCGCATTCTGGAGCTGCAGGCGGCGGGCGTGCAGGCGGATTGCATCCTGTTTCATCCGTACGACGCGTGGGGCTACAAGGCCATGCCGGCGGAGGTGGATGACTTCTATCTCCGTTACGCAGTGGCCCGGCTGGCGGCGTTTCGCAATGTGTGGTGGTCGATTGCGAACGAGTACGACCTGGTGCGGGCGAAGACGATGCCGGACTGGGACCGGTTCTTCCGCATCGTGCAGGCGGAGGACCCGTTCGGGCATTTGCGGTCGATCCATCACTCGGGCGTGATCTATGACCACTCCAAGCCATGGTGCACGCATGCGAGTTTGCAGAGCGCCGACTTTGAGAAGTCAGGTGCGCGGCGCGAGGCTTGGGGCAAGCCGATCGTGTATGACGAGATTCAATATGAAGGCGATGTGGACCGGCGGTGGGGGAACCTGTCTGCGGAGGAGATGACGCGGCGCTTCTGGCTGGCGACGGTGCGCGGCGTGTATGCGACGCACGGTGAGGTTTTCGGCGCGACCGATGATGCTGGCGAGCATGCGCATGAGTCGAGCTGGTCGGATGCGGGGCGACTGCGGGGGGAGTCGGGGGCGCGGATCAAGTTCCTGCATGACATTGTCGCGGACATCACGAAGGTGGGCCTGAACGAGAGTGAGACACCGCCCTACTACCTGAACGCGAGCGTGCCGGGTGAGGTGTACCTGTGGTACTTCGACTACCATCGGCCGGCCCGGTATGACTTCCCGCTGCCGGTGACGGCGAACTTCAGCGCGATGCTGGTGGACCCGGATGCGATGAAGACGACGATGCTGCCTGGAACGTTCACGGGCAAGTCGCGCATACAGCTGGCGAACAAGCCGTTTCAGGCAGTGGTGTTCCGCAAGATTTCGGATGTGAAGGGCAAGCCGACGGGGAAGGTGGCTGGGCCGGAAACTCCGGACTAGGTTGCCGCGAGATGTTGCGGCGCCGGGTGAAACGCAGATCCTCCGCCTGCGGCGAAGGATGACAACAAATTGTGGCTGAGGAAACACCGTATGCGCAGGCTATTGGTTTCTGTTCTTCTTACGTGTTCACCGCTAGTGGTCGCAGGGCAGCCGCGCGTGATGACTTCAGCGCAGGCCAGTCCGCGTGAAGTGTTTGCGGCGGAGCGGGTGCGCGCGGCTGTTGCGGGACTGAGTGGGAGCGAGCGGATTCTGCTGGCGGTGCGGCGCGATGCGCTGCTTGCACCGTATGACAAGCAGGTGCCGGATCTTTGGCCGAACGCGAAGGAGGCGTTCGCGCTGAAGCGGCTCGGCAACACGATCGTGGTGGCGGGGTTCGACCCTTCGGGCGTGCTGTATGGCGCGGAGGAGTTGATCGACCGCATCCATGCGGCGGGTGCGCTGCCGGCGCAGTTGGACTTTGAGGACCATCCGCAACTGAAGATTCGCGGTGCGGTGATCGGCTTGCAGAAGCCGGAGCTGACGTATGAGAACGCCGAATATGACTATCCGTATACGCCCAAGGACTTCGCCTGGTTCTACGACAAGGCCGCATGGACGAAGTACCTGGACATGCTGGTGCAGCAACGCACGAATGCGCTGTTTCTGTGGAATGGGCATCCGTTTACTTCGTTGCTGAAGCTGCCGAAGTATCCGGAGGCGCAGGAGCTTCCCGACGCGCAGCTGGCCGCGAACATCGCGATGTTCCGCTGGCTGACAGCGGAAGCGGACAAGCGCGGCATATGGGTGCTGCAGGGGTTCTACAACATTCACCTGTCGCATGCGTTTGCGCGGGCGCACAAGCTGCCGTTCCATCTTTCGGCACCTAGCCAGCTTTCGAGCGAGTACACGCACTATTGCATTGCGGAGTTCATTCGCGAGTACCCGAACGTGGGCATCTTCATGACGTTGGGTGAGGCGATGGGGCCGCACTATGGGCCGGAGTGGCTGACTAAGACGATCATCCCTGGCGTACTGGATGGACTGGCGCAGCAGGAAAAGATTGTCGGTCATGCCGTGCCGCAGCCACCGATCGTCGTGCGTGCGCACGCCACCGACGTCGAACAGGTGCTGCAGGCGGCGAAGCCGCTGTACACGAACATCGACAGCATGTGGAAGTGGAACGGCGAGTCGTTTACCTGGACCAACATCCGCGGGAGCGTGAAGGACAAGTTCCAGATGATGGTGGCGAACTCGCGCGACACGGTCGTGAACATGCACCTGATGTCGAACTTCGAGCCGTTCCGGTGGGGCAATCCGGATTTTGTGCGCGAGACTGCGCGGAACTTTGTGCGCATCGGGATCGGCGGCGTGCATGTGTATCCGCTGCGCTATTGGGATTGGCCGAACGCCGCGGATAAGACCGCGACGCTGCTGAACCAGACCGACCGCGACTGGATCTGGTTCGCGAGCTGGGCGCGCTATGCGTGGAACCCGGAGCGTGAGCCGAAGCTCGAACAGGCGTACTGGACGGAGCAGTTTGCGCGGCGCTTTGCGTTGCCCGGCAACCTGGATGCGGTGGGGCATAGCCCGTTGGTTGTCGGTACGGAGAGCGCAGAGACGTTTGCCGCGCAGCCGCACAAGCTGACGAGCGCGCAAGCCGAGGCGGGAGCGCATCTGCTGAGCGCGTATGAGCTGGCCGGACTGTGCGCGCCGGAAGTGGTTCGGCGGCTCGGAATCACAGAGGGCAATCGCGAAGTGCTTTCGCTGGGCATGACGATGCCGCAGCTGATCGACGCGCCGCGGTTCAATCCAGCGCAGACGCTGTGGACCGCGGATGCGCCGGATGGCGAGGAGCTGAACGAGTGGGTTGCCGCGGAGATGTCTGGCGGCAAGCACCACGGCGAGAACCCGCTGGGTGTGGCGGCGGATGCGGCGAAGAAGTCGGCTGAAGCGGTGAAGGAAGCGGCGGCAGCAGCGCCGGGGATCACGTCGGATGCGCAGGCGGAGTATGGGCGTGTAGTGAACGACATGCGTGCGATCGCGGCGCTGATGGCGTTCTACAACAGCAAGGTGCAGGCGGCGGCGCTGGTGATGCGGTTCGGTTACGACCACGATGCGGCACATCTGACGCAGGCGCGCGGGCTGCTACAGGAGAGCGTGGACCACTTCGCAGAGCTGACCAAGCTGACGGATGCGACCTATCGGAATGCGGCGGGGATGCAGACTTCGCAGCGGCAGATTCCGGTCCGCGGCGGGCCGCAGACCAACCACTGGCGCGATCTGCTGCCTGTGTACGGGAGGGAGCTAGCGGTGTTCGACCGCAACCTGGCGAAGCTGAACAGCGGGGCGGCTGCGGGGTCGGCGGGTGAGGTGAAGCAGTTACCGCAGGTTACGTTCTTGCAGGTGGCTGGTGGCGGCGAGGCGTTCACGGTGGCAAAGGGTGCGAGCCTCTATGCCGATCAGGGAACGCCGATCACTTCGCTTTCGCCGGAGTTGGAGGGGCTGCGCGGGATTCGGGTGTCCACGCGGCAGGAGACGCCGATACGGTTTACGTTGGCGCAGCCGGCGCAGATCCTGGTTGGGTTCTTCAAGTCAAACTCACGCAAGGCGACGAACGTTTCTCCTGATACCGAGCAGTGGAACATCCTGCTGCCGAACGCGGTGGGGCAGGAGAAGGGGCTGCCGATCAGCGTTTGGGCCAAGCCGCTGCCGGCGGGGCAGAACGACCTGGACCTGGGCAAGGGCGCGTATGTGGTGCTGGGCTTCATCCCGGAAAGCACGCGCGTGACGCCGCATGTCACGTTCGACCCGAGCAGCAAGCAGCCGCCGAACCTGGATTGGATGTTTGAAGACTAGCGGCTTGCGTGTGAGAGCGGCGGCACGGTGGCAAGAAGCCTTGACGCCATGTACGCGAAGGAGCGCTAGGTTACGCCACGAGATTGGCGAAATCCCCGGCTCTATCGCTGCATCAGGCGAGAGGCATGATCACTTCAGTTCTCGGTTGCGAGTAACGAGTAATCAGTGGGGTTGTGCGGGCACCGCAGGCTGCGCGACAGGTGCGTCGTGACGGCTGAGCAGTCGTTGGGCTTCAGCTTCCGTAACGCGGAAGAAGCTGCCGTGCTTGGAGGCTTCTGGCAGGTGGATCTTGTCGTTGGCGCCCGTCCAGTGGATCCAGTCGGAGGTCTCGACGGCTTCGAAGCTGGCGCGGGGCTGGCGGTAGTGGTCGTAGAAGACGACCGACTTGTCGCCGACCTGGAGGACGCTGGGGCCTTCGGACCAACTCTCGTTGATGAGGCCGGAGAGGTCGCTCCAGGGGCCTTCGACGGTGGGGCCGGAGACCCAGCGCTCGGCGTAGCGAAGTGGGTCGGCGGTCTGGTCTTTGAGCACCATGACAACGTCGTGCTTGCCGTTGAGCGTGCGGTGGAACATGGTGGCGTCGATGGTGGGCATGCCGCGGTCGAAGAACTTCTGCGGCCTGGAGAAGGTTTGCCAGTCGGGCGTGTGAGCGGACCAGATGCGCAGGCCTTCGGCGGGGCTGTTCTCGCTTGCGCCGAAGGAGCTGGACCAGAGGATGAGCCAGTCTTTCTTCGCTTCGTCCCAGTAGGTTTCCGGCGCCCAGGTGTTCTGCACGGTGGAAAAGTCGTGCATGATGTCGATCTTCTGCTGCGGCGACCAGGTCATGAGGTCGGGCGAGCTGGAGATGCCGATGGAGTTGCCGCGCCATGCCCAGGTCCAGACCATGCGGAAGCCCGCGCCATCAGGTGCACGGGTGATGAAAACGTCGCGGAAGATTTCGCCGGGCTCGGTGGGCTTGAGCCAGGGCTGCCCGTCGTTGAGCGGCGTGTAGGTATAGCCGTCGCGGCTGAGCGCGAGATAGATGCCCTGGGTGCCGGGCTCTTTGAAGTAGGCGAAGACGACAGGGTCGGTGGGGCTGGGTTGCTGTGCGGCTGCGGTGATGGCGAGGCTCAACATCAAAGCGGCTGCAATGCCAATCTTGCCGCTGATACTAGATCTGCGGTGGTTCGAAATACAGGGGTCTCTCCACTCCGCTACGCTCCGGTCGAGATGACAAACGGTTTGGGTTCGGACGAAATCTTTTAGCCGTTGGGTGAAGAGGTTCAGTTTCATACGCGCCTTGCGGAGGACACCAGTGTATAGGTAGGCTTTCGCATGCGTGCAAGAGGTATCAGGAATGAAAATGTGGGTTCGGCTTGCCCTTGGGCTGATGAGTGGATTTTGCGCGGGCATAACGGCGACCGCGTGCGCGCAGGGAGCCGTGTCGCTCGGCGGCACGGCGCAGGCAGTGGCCCTGCGTGAGGCGCCGGCGCCCGTAGCGGATGTAGCGCAGCGGTTCGCGTTTGTCTCCGATGGGCCGATCGGACCGGGATGGACGCGTCCCGACCAGATTGCGCGCGTGTATGTGCCGGAGTTTCTGCCAGCGTTGTTTGTGCGCACGCTGCAGCTCGATGGCGATGTGCCGGCTGGATGCAAGCTCGACTGGATATTTACCGGCCCGCATGCGGGCTTCACAGTGGAGCTTACGGGCAACCAGGTCCGCGTGAGCCAGCGGTACTACGACTCGTTTGCGCTGCGCACAAGTGGGAGCTATCCGGACAAGGTGACGCTCGACAAGGCACAGGCGTTTACAGGCCGTGCGCGCACGCTGTCGGTCGTCGTAGATGCACACCTGAAGGTGGAGGTGTTGGTGAATGGGGCGGCAGTAACGTCCGCGCCGCTGCCGTTCGATGTGACGCGGCAGCAGGTCATGTTCGCCGGGCCGAGGCATGAGCACCTGACGCTCAATGGCGCGCTGCTGCGCGAGACCGTGCAGCAGGCCACGGTGAGCGTGGATGCGGCGAAGAAGCACCAGACGATGATCGGATTCGGCGGGAGCCCGAGCGTGCCGGCGTATGCGGGGCTGAGCGCGGACGGCAAGCGGATGTACTGGGAGCTGCTCAAGCGCTACAACCTGCTGATCGACCGCGAGTATCCGATGGGCACGGAGTTGAAGCCGGACCTGAGCAACGCGGACGACTTGCGCGATGCGACGCCGCACTACTACGGCGATAACTTTCCGAATGGCGAGGTATCGGATTTTGAGTACAGCCGCAAGACCCGTGAGTTGGGCGGACAGGTGCTGTACGAAATGTGGGCGCTGCCACGCTGGGCGGTGGAGGCGTACACGCCCGAAGGCAAGCCGATCATCGATGCGTGGAACAAGCCGGTGAAGACGGCCGCGAAGCCGGATGTGTATGCGCGGATCGTGGTGGAGTTCTGCCGGCGCGCGAAGGAGAAGTCGGGCGCGGGGCCGGAGATCATCGGCATACAGAATGAGGTGGAGCAGGCACCGGAGATCTATGCGGCGATGACGATGGCGGTGCGCAGGGCGCTGGACGCGGCGGGGTTTCGCTCGACGAAGATTCAGATGGCCGACGCGCCCTACATGTACATGGGCACGGGCCGCGTGGAGGACCTGAAGAAGTTTCCCGACGCGTGGCGCGCGACGGACTTCACGGCCGTGCATGAGTACGACTTCCAGAAGTTTCTCCCTGATCCGGACATGTATGACGAGCGGTTGCGGGCGATGCGCGCGGCGAGCGGCGACAAGCCGTTTCTGGCGACAGAGATCTGCATCAACGATGGCAGCTACCAGGAGCTTTCGTACCGACTGGCGCTGCAGATCGGGCAGCTGTACCAGAAGAACCTGACGGAGCTGGATGCGCAGATGCTGCTGTACTGCTGGCTGATCCTGGATGTGGAGCAGCCGAGCTTCGGCGGATCGCGGTCGCTGCTGGTGCCCGACCGGGCGCGCGGCGAGGTGCCGGTGGCTTCCAGTTTTCAACTGCGGGTGCTGGGAGCGTTCAGCCGGCATGTGATGAAGGGCATGCAGCGCGTAGACGTGCAGGTGGACAATAAGGATTTGCTGACGGCGGCATTTACAGACGGGAAGCGGAGCAGCCTTGTCGTCCTGAACAGAGCCACCTCACCACAAACGCTGAAAGTGCAGTGGAACGGAGTGCGGTGGACTCGGCTGGAGCGGACGAGCTTCTACGCGGAGAACGTGGAGGGGGCGGTGCCGGGGGAGGTCGTGGTGGCGCCGGGAGAAGTGGTGACGCTGGCGAACTTCGGTGGGCAGTGAAGGGCACACCAGCATTCCCTCAGCGGCTGAAGCCGCCTTTCTTTGGAGCCGGTTTTTGTCACGGCTCAAGCCGTGACCTACCGTTCGTGCTGGCACAATGGAGCACGCGGCTCGTTGCTCATTGTGGAGTGTTTTTCGTATAAGAATGAGGCGCTTCACTGCTGAAGCTGCCGGAGGTTGGTCGATGGAGCTTTGCAGGCGAAGTGGGTTGGCGATAACGTTTGCGGTCGCAGCGTGCGTGTTAGGAGCAGGAAAAAGCGCGGCGCAGGATCTGCCGCTGACGCAGACGCTGACCATGAGCACGCTGCAGCCGCTGGACCCTTCGCGCGGCGCGGGCAAGCCGGTGATGGAGCGCGACGTGCATCAGCCGCTGCCGGAGGAGTACATCTGGACGGCGCTGCCGAACACCGGCAACGCCAAGCTGCTGTACACGTTTCCGGGCATCGGGGAACAGACGGAGAAGCACTACTTCCGCGCGAGCTTTCGCGTGGGCACGGTGCCGGCGGAGGCCACGCTGTATACGGCTGGCCCGCGGTCGGTGACGATCTGGATCAACGGGCAGATGGCAGACCGCGTTTCAAGCGACACGAGCTCGCCGCTGGGCATGCATGTGTTCGCGACGCCGGTGGCGAAGCTGCTCCGTGCGGGTGAGAACGTGATCGCCATTGAGGCGGTGCGCGGACGCGGCGTGACAGGATTTGCGAACAGCGCGCTAGTGCGGCAGCAGACGTTTGGGCAGGTGCTGGTGGCGAAAATCATCGCCAAAGCTCCGGGCGTGGTGGGGCCGGACATGATGCATAGCAACGCTGCGTGGAAGAGCGCAACAACAGCCGCGAGCGGATGGGAGCAGGCGGGCTTCGGTGAGGCTGGGTGGGCTCCGGTGATGACGCTGGGCGGGATCGAGAGCAACATCGAACTGTTCCAGTGGAATGCGGATGCGGGGCTCTACGACTGGCCGGGCTATGACGGCATCTCGGGCTTCCTGGCGCACATGCCGCTTGCGGGCAAGGTGCTTTCGACCTACTCGGGGCGTGGGCAGATCGAAGGCATGCAGGCGCTCAGTGGAGGCGGCGGCGAGCTTCGGGTACGCATGCCGAGCGGACAGGACGCACAAAGGAACGATGCAGACGCTCCGAGTATCTTCATCGATTTTGGGCGCGAGATCACGGGCCGGCTGGAGCTCGTGTCGAACACCGATGCCCCGGTCAAGGTGACGGTGCAGTTGGGCGAATCGGACTCCGAGGCGCTGAAGGCTCCCTATCTGGGCGTGAACACAATGACCATTGCGCCGCATGGCACGGGACACTCGCCGAAGACGGCTTTCCGCTATGCGAAGGTGCGGTTCCTGGGTGGCAGCAATGACATGCGGTTTGCGGCGGTGCGTGCGGATCACGTGTATTACCCGGTGGAGTACCTGGGCTCGTTCGAGAGCTCGGACACTTTGCTGAACCGTGTTTGGGAGACCGGCGCGTATACAGCACACCTGTGCATGCAGGATGGCGTGTGGGACGCGAGCAAGCGCGACCGCGGCCGCTGGATGGGCGATACGGATGTGAGCGGGCCGGTGATCGAGGAGGTGTTTGCCGACCGCGAGCTGATGGAAGACACGCTGGACCGGCTGCTGGGGCCGGACCCGAAGATTCCGGTGGATCAGCATGTGAACGGCATCCCGGGTTACTCGTCGTACTGGTTCACGGGCGTCGCGGACTTCTATCGGCATAGCGGCGATAAGGCGTTCCTGCAGCGCGAGCACCAGCGCATGCTGCAACTACTGGGCGTGGTGGATGGCGAGTTCGATGAGCGCGGCGTGTATGCCAACAAGAGCAAGGTGTGGCTGTATGTGGACTGGTCGGCGAACCTGAACGGCGATACGCCGGAGACGCGACGGGCGACCACGCTCGAGTTCCTGCGGGCATACCGCGAGGCGGCGTATCTGCTAAGTGAGATCGGCGATGCGGCCAATGCGGCCAAGTACAAGCAGCGCGCGGAAGCGACGCAAGCGGCGGCCAACCAGTATCTGCTGGATAAGGGGACTGGCACGTACGGTTCGCGCTGGCAGACGAACGCGGCTGCCGTGAACAGTGGGGCGGCGGGACCCGAGCGCTATGACGCGATCTGGCGTGACGTGCTTTCTCATGTAGGGCAGCCGGCGCCCGCGGGCATGCAACGGGACATCATCTCGCCTTATTACGGCGACTATGTGCTGCGGGCGATGGCGCGCATGGGGCATCGGCCGGAAGCGATGGCGTGGATACGGCAGTACTGGGGCGGGATGCTGCAGGAGGGGGCAACCAGCTTCTGGGAGGCGTATGACCCAAGCTGGTACAAGGAGGACTTTCACTCCTCACTGCAGGCGGATAACCGGTCGGGGTACTTCGTGTCGCTGGCGCATGGGTGGTCGGCGGGCCCGACGGCATGGCTGACGGAAGAGGTGCTGGGGATTCAACCTACAGGCGCGGGGTATAGCACGGTGAATGTGCGGCCGGACCTGGTGGACCTCCAATGGGCGAAGGGCGCGGTGCCCACACCACATGGGCTGCTGAAGGTGGAGGCTCGGAAGGCGGGCGCGGGCATGGCTGTGACGGTGGATGTGCCGGAAGGCGTTGTGGCGCAGCTTTCGGTACCCATGAGCGGACAGGTGAAGGTGAATGGGAGTATGCAGACTTCGACTGAAGCGGAGGGCGGCATGCGGCGCGTTGTGACCCTGAGCAAGGCCGGGCACTACACGGTTGGTGAATAGGCGATGAGCGGAAGGCCGGTGCTGCGGCACATTGCGAACCTGTGGACGCTGATGGGGCATCCGACGCCGGAGGCCGAGTGGCCGCTGATGCAGAAGCTTGAGGCCATGAAGGCGGCGGGCTTCGATGGCGTGTGCTGGGCACCCAGCGCCGAGTTGCAGCGGGGCTGCGAGGAACTCGGGCTGCTGTTCGTGGGCGGCATGGCTTCGGGCGACAAGGCAGCATTTGCAAGCATCTGCGCGGAGCAAAAGCGGTTTGGCGCGATGCACGTGAACGTGCAGCTTGGTGCGGATAATGTGCTGACCCGGGAGGCGCTGGAATTGACCCTGGCGCTGATGGCGGAAGCTAGGCCGCTCGACCTGTTGCCCGCAATCGAAACGCACCGCGGCACGGCTACGGAGACGCCGGAGAAATTCTATGCTCTGGCGGATGCGTACCAGAAAGCTACGGGCGAACTGCTGCCGGTGTCGTGGGACTTCTCACATTTTGCCGTGGTGAAGCATCTGGTGCCTGGGAACTTTGCGGAGCGGCTGCTCCTTCGTCCTGACTTGATTCAACATGCGCAGCAGTTTCACTTCCGTCCGTTCAATGGACACCATGCGCAGGCGGCGATCACCGATGGGCGTGGAAAGCTGACGCGTGAAGTGGAGGATTGGCTGCCTTTTGCGGAGGCGGTGCTGCGGTGTTGGCTGGAGGGAAATGCGAGTTCGGGTAGAGAGATGTTCGTGTGTCCGGAGCTTGGGCCGCTGGAGGGTGGGTATGCCCTGTCTACGTTTCCGAATAGCTGGGAGGATGCAAAGGTGCTGCGTGGGGTGATTGCGGAGTTGTGGAAGCGCGTGGTGGGTGCTTGAGATGTTCGTGGTGGTACAAGCAAATACAGATCCTCCGCTTCGCGAAGGATGACAACAAGAAAGAACGTTCTCTACTACGTTGCGAGCCTGCGGGCGTAGGTCTGTGGGGAGCAGCCGACGATCTGGCGGAACACGCGATGGAACTGCGGGTAGCTGCCGAAGCCGGCTTCAAGCGCGGCGCTCAGGAGTGTGTGGCGCTCGCCGGAGCCGTAAAGCTGGCGGAAGCGCTCGATGCGCTGGCGGTTGCGGAAGTCGACCAGCGTGGTGCCGGTCTGCTGCTTGAAGAGGCGGCTCAGGCGCGACGGACTGAGGCCCACTCGGCGGGCGAGCGTGACAAAACTTTCCTGCTGCATGCTCGCCGAGAGGTTGGCGGCTGGATTCGCGGCTTCGCTTTGAAGCAGGCTGGCAGCGCGCTCGACCGCGGGATGCAGCTCGCGGACAGGGACTTCGCTGGCTCGCTCAAAACACTTCCAGGCGTGAAGAAGCGCGTAGCCCAGGCCGGCGTTGGTCAGGCCGGGTTCCTCGGCAGTGGACAGCTCCTGGAAGAGCTCTTCAAAGCGAGAAAGATCGTGTGCCGTGAGGCGGCGGCAGGCGTCGCCGGTATAGGACCGCTGCAGAAGCGCACGCGTGTTGGGGCCGGCGGCGGTGCGTTTGACGGCGCGGCGTCGGAAGACAGCGATCCACATCTGGAAGTCCGCAGACTGCTCGGAGAGGACGTGCTCCTGCGCGGGAAAGAGCCAGAGGAGGTCGCCGCGGCGGATCTCGTAGCGGCGGTTGCCGAGCAGGTAGGTTCCTCGGCCGGCGGTGACGAGATTGACTTCGAGCTCGGCGTGGCGGTGGCGGCGATTGGCAGCGGCGAGGCTGGCGTAGCGCCAGACGCTGCCATCGAGGTGAACCGGAAGCTGGAGACGCTGCAACATGCCGACGACAAAAAACGATAACAACTTTGAACGAAAATGAGAAGTCAACGGTGGATGCGCATCCGTAGAGTTGCGGCCATGCTGATGACCGAGAAACCGAACCTGACGATTACCGACGAACAGCGCGAGCTCTACAAGACCGAAGGCTACATGATCCTGCCTGGCGTGATTCCGCCGGCGATGCTGAACATGATGCGCGAGGAGTGCTCGTACTACCTGGGCTATTACGACTCGCTGATGGACCAGAAGGGCGTGAAGACGGAGAACATCAGCCATCGCGGCAAGCGGTACTTCATCAACAACCGCTACCGCCTGAGCAATCGGCTATGGCAGTTCGTGTTCAGCGACCTAATGGCGGAGGTGGCGAAGGCGACGGTAGGCGATGAGGCCTACCTGATGCATGAGCAGTGGGTGGTGAAGGGCGCCGAGCAGGGGATGAAGTTCGCCTGGCACCAGGACTCCGGCTATGTGAAGTGGTACAACCCGACCACCACGCACAAGCCTTATGTGACGTGCTGGTGCACGCTGGACGATGTGAGCGAGGTGAACGGCACGGTGTACCTGCTGCCGCACTCGCGCGGCGGCACGAAGAGCGAGATCATCGACCACCTGAAGGAAGATGGGACCAACGACCTGATCGGGTACACAGGTGCGGACCCCGGCGATCCGGTGAATGTGCCGGCCGGGAGCATCGTGGCGTTCGACAGCTTTGTGTTCCACCGCAGCGGGCCGAACAAGACGGAGAACATGCGGCGCATCTATCTGCCGCAGTACAGCGACAGCCCGTTGACGCGTCCGGACGGCAAGCCATGGGCGATATCGACGCCGTTCCTGAAGGATGGCAAGAACGTCTACAACCATGAAGAGGACACGGCGGAGAACTGGGGTCCGTTCCCGGAAGAGAACAAGCAGGAAGCAGCGTAGAGACGTCGTTGGAGTGAGAAAGCAGGCTGCTTCGCAAGATGTGAGGCAGCCTGCTTTGTGTGCGGGAGGCAAGCGGTGAGGCGAAGGACGCGATGACGAACGGACGCCTTACGACGCGCCTCAGCTACACCGCCAGCGAAATTGGCGGACAGCTCATCTTCTGCGTGATCTCGTTTTACCTGCTGAAGTTCTACACAGATGTCTTCGGTATCTCCGCAGCGGCGGCGGGAGGCATCCTGCTGTTTGCGCGGTTCATGGATGCACTGGACGCCCCCGTGTGGGGCCTGGTGTTTGAGAAGACGCATAGCCGCTGGGGCAAGAGCCGGCCGTGGTTTCTGTGGCTGTGTGTGCCGTTTGCGCTGTTCGGCGTGCTTACATTCGTGACGCCGAACCTGAGCGGGACGGCGAAGATCGTGTATGCGGCGTCGACGTATGTGATCTCGAGCATCCTGTACACAGGCATCAACACGCCGGTGACGTCGATCCTGGCGTCGCTCACGCCGGAGTCGCAGGAGCGCGTGGTGCTGACGAGCTTTCGCATGTTTGGCTCGAAGGCCGGTGTGCTGTTTGTGAACCTGACGGCGCTGCGGCTGGTGCAGGTGCTGGGCCATGGCAATGACCGCCGCGGCTTCATGCTGGTGATGCCAATGTATGCCGTAGGCTCGGTGGTGCTGTACCTGCTGGCGTTCCGCAACCTGCGCGAAACCGTCGTGGAAAGACGGCAGGCGCTGAGCGCGAGAGAGAGCCTGCAGGCGCTGAAGGGCAATGCGCCGTGGCTGATCATCTTTCTGAGCAGCCTGCTCTTCTGGATCGCCTTCATCGCGCGTATCACGGCGGGGCCGTACTTCTTCGAGTATGTGCTGCACCGCAAAGAGCTGACCGGGATTGCGAACAGTCTGGATTTCGTGTCACTGAGCAGCATCCTGTTTCTGCCCGCGCTGTGCCGCAGGTTCTGGTGTTTGCAGGTGCGAGCAGTCGATCGGTAGCCGTGGTGATGACAGGGTGGACGCTGGGCTTTGTGGCCAGCGGGCTGGCGATGGCCATGCCCTTCTCCATACTTTCCGATAGCGTGGATTACGGCGAGTGGAAGAGTGGCGTGCGCGCAGCGGGCTTGCTGACGGCGGTGGGCGCGGCATTCTGCTTGAAGGCGGGCGCTGGATTGGGTGGCGCGCTGCCGGCGTGGATTCTCTCGTGGACGCACTATGTGCCGAACGTGCAGCAGAGCGCGGTTGCTTTGCATGGAATCGAAGTGGGCTTTATCTGGCTGCCGGCTGTGGCGTATGCGCTGGCGGTGATGCCGGTGCTGTTTTATCTGCGCTATGAGCGCATGGAGCCGCGCATTCGTGAGGAGCTCGAAGAACGGCGGCGCACGGCGATGCTGAT
Source organism: uncultured Acidobacteriaceae bacterium (assembly GCA_964236875.1). GTDB lineage: Bacteria > Acidobacteriota > Terriglobia > Terriglobales > Acidobacteriaceae > Granulicella. Next base: position 20,872 of record CAXSHQ010000013.1, read on the forward strand.
GGCTGAAAGCGTATGAGCACGTATGCGCTCGTTGTCCCTTCGCGTGCGGGTGAGGCTGTGTTTCGCTGCGGCGAGCGTTCGTTGCGCATACGCTTCGTGAACGAGCGCATTGCACGGGTGACGTTGACCCAGGGGAAGCTCTTTGCAGAGAAGCAGAGCCGCATAGTGCTTGCTGAACCGGAGGCGATGACGTTCGCAATGGTTGAGAACGCGGAAACATACTCGCTTCGGACCGGCGCGCTCGTCGTGGAGGTGAGCAAGGGGAGTGGCGCGCTACGTTACTTCGACGCGAACGGCAAGCTGCTGATGCGAGAGCCGGAGCGTGGCGGTAAGTGGCTGACGCCGCGGCCGGTGGTGCGGAACGTATTCGACCGCGATACGGCCGTGGAAGTTGGGCAGAGCATCGATGGTGCGCGTGCAGTGGCGACGAAGTACACGGCGGTGTTCGACCGCGAGGCGTTCGAGGCGAAGCTGGAGTTCGAGCTTGCCGACGACGAGGCGCTGTTCGGGCTTGGCTCGCATGAGGAAGGCTATGCGAACCTGCGCGGGCGCTCGCGCGAGCTGTATCAGCAGAACATGAAGGCGGTGGTGCCGCACCTGGTTTCGACGCGCGGGTGGGGTCTGCTGCTGGATTGCTGCTCGCTGATGACATTCCATGACGACGCGCTGGGTTCGTACTGGTGGGCGGATTGCGTGGATGAGTTGGATTACTACTTCATCGCGGGCGGCAGCCATGACGAGGTGGTGCGTGAGTACCGATGGCTGACGGGCGCGGTGCCGCTGCCGCCGAAGTGGGCGTTCGGATTTGTGCAGTCGAAGGAACGCTATGTGACCGCGGACGAGGTGGTCGGCGCAGTTGCGGAGTACCGGCGGCGCGGAATCTCGCTGGACTGCATCGTTCTCGACTGGAAGAGTTGGCCGAACGGAGCGGGGTGGGGGCAGAAGAGCTTCGATCCGCTACGCTTTCCTGATCCGGCGGGGTTCATCGGCGAGCTGCATGCGATGGGTGCGCGACTGATGGTTTCGGTGTGGCCGATCATGACAGGCGGGTGCGAGAACCAGATGGAACTGCTGGACCGCGACCTGATGCTGGGCAACAAGGCGACGTACAACGCCTTTCTATCGGAGGCGCGGGAGTGCTACTTCGCACAGGCGGAGCGCGGGCTATTGGCGCATGGCGTGGACGCGTGGTGGTGCGACTGCACGGAGCCTTTCGAGGCGGATTGGGGCGGCGCGGTGAAGCCGGAGCCGCATCGGCGGTTAGCAGTGAATACGGGTGAGTCGAAGCTGTACCTGGACGATGCGCAGATCAACGAATATTCGTTGGCGCACTCGCAGGGGATGTATGAAGGGCAGCGGCGGGCGAGCGAGAGCAAGCGGGTGGTGAACCTGACGCGATCGTCGTATGCGGGGCAAAGCCGCTATGGGACGATCACATGGAACGGTGATGTGTGCGCAACGTGGGAGACGCTGCGGCGGTCGGTGGCGGAAGGGCTGAACTTTTGTGCCACTGGAGAACCGTACTGGACGGTGGATGCGGGCGGTTTCTTCGTCGCGAACAAGCCGGAGCTTTGGTTCTGGCGCGGGGACTACAACGCGGGCACACGCGGGCTGACGGACATGAACGCGCTGGCCCCGGACCCGAACGATACGGGCTGCACGGACCGCGGCTTCTGGGAGCTGTACGTGCGGTGGATGCAGTATGCGGCGTTTCTGCCGATGTTCCGCTCGCATGGCACGGACGCGGCGCGGGAGATCTGGCGGTTTGGGGAGCCGGGTACGCCGTTCTACGATGCGCTGGCGGAGTGCATACGGCTGCGCTACCGGCTGATGCCGTATGTGTACTCAACGGCGGCTACGGTCACGTTCAAGGGTGGGTCGATGATGCGGGCTCTGGCGCTCGCGTTTCCGGAGGACCACGCAACCTACGATGTGGCCGACCAGTTCCTGTTCGGCGAGGCGCTCATGGTGTGTCCTGTGCTGAGGCCCATGCACTTCGGAGCGGGATCGCAGCCGGTGGAAGCAGAGCGGACACGCGAGGTGTATCTGCCGGCTGGGTGTGCGTGGTATCGGTTCGACGACGGAGAGGTATTTACGGGCGGGCAGACGATTACGGCGGATGCGCCACTGGAACGCATGCCGGTGTTTGCGCGTGAGGGTTCGATCGTGGCAATGACCGCGGTGATGCAGTTCGCGGACGAAGTGCCGGATGCGCCGTGGGAGCTGCATGTGTACACCGGCGGGGATGCGGCGTTCACGATGTACGAAGACCGCGGCGATGGGTACGATTACGAGCGCGACGCTTGTGCATGGATACCTGTGCGCTGGGATGAGATGAGAAGCGAGCTTGTGATCGGAGCGCGCGAAGGGAGCTTTGCGGAGATGGTGAGCGAGCGGGATGTCACGGTGGTGTTTCATGCGCGCGAACAGGTGCGCATAGCTCCGCATTCGCTGCGATATGCGGGTGCGGCATGTACCGTCGCGATGCCGCGGAGTGGGGAGACTGCATGAGGAGCTTACGAACGGGCGTGGTGGCCGCTTTGTTGTGCGCGGCGGCGGGTACCGCAGCGGCGCAAAGGCTGACCAAGGATTCAGTGGTCATCGCGATTTCGCCCAGTGGGAATGACGGTGCGGCTGGGACTGTGGGTGCGCCGTTCGCGAGCTTTGCGCGGGCCAAGCAGGCTGTGCGGCAGGCCAGCCAGGACCATGATGTGTTGGTGCAGGTGGGCGACGGCGTGTACCGCCTGCCGGAACCGCTGGTCTTCCACGCGGAAGATGGCGGGCAGAACGGGCATACGGTGTTCTGGGTGGCGGCGCCTGGAGCGAAGCCTGTGTTTTCGGGCGCGCTGCCGGTGGCGGGCTGGAAGCTCTTCGATAAAGCGCGAGGCCTCTGGGTTGCGGATGTCCCCAAAGGCACGGAGTCCCGAAACCTTTGGGTTGACGATCATCTTGCGCCACTGGCAGCCATGGAGATTCCGCGCGCGGATGTTGAGTTCACGCGGCAAGGCATTGTGCTGAAAGGCGCGAAGTACGATTCGCTGGCGGGCATGCCGGGGCAGGACCGGATGGAGGTGACGGCGACGGGCTTCTTTACCAAGCGCGTGTCGCCGGTAGAGCGCGTGGAGGGCCACACGCTCGTGATGAAGCAGCCGGCGTGGGACAACAACATCTGGGGCTATGACGCGCTGAGCACGCCGTATCACCCGGAGCTGGCGCACCTTTACCTGGCCAATGCGCTCGCGTTTGTGAAGGAGCCGGGGCAGTGGTTTCTCGATAGCGCGGCGGGCAAGCTATACCTGCACCCGCCGGGAGATGGCGACCCGAACAGGATGGATGTGGAGCTGCCGCGGGTCGCGGTGTTGCTGAGCATCGGCAACAGCCTGGATGCGCCGGTGCACGACCTGGTGTTTCGCGGCATACGCTTCTCGCATACGACGTGGATGGGGCCGCGGGGAGAGGATGGATATGCAAGCCAGCAGAGCGGATCGTACCTGACAGGGCAGGCGCTGGCGTATCCGAGCGATCCCATAGCCACGTGCCACCACGGCTGCCCGGCGTTCGAGAGCGTGCGCAATGAGTGGAAGCAGATGCCGGCAGCGGTGCAGGTGAGCGCAGCCGAGCGCGTGACGTTCGATGGCGATGTGTTCGCACACCTTGGGCAGTATGCGCTGGGTATCGGAAACGATTCGGACGCGGTGTACTCCGGTGTGGGGTTGGGGACAGGCGATATTACGGTGACAGCGAATGTGTTTACCGACTGCGCGGGCGGCGCGATTCTTGCGGGCGGCGTGCGGCGCGATGCGCACCATCCGCGCGACCCGCGCATGCGCAACCGGCAGCTCATCGTTCGCAACAACCGCATCCGCTCGGTGAGCGAGGATTTTCAGGACAACAGCGCGATCCTGAGCACCTATGTGACGGGCGCAACGATCCTGCATAACGACATCTCGGATGTGCCGTACGATGCGATCGACGTCGGCTATGGATGGGGCATGCACGATGCGGGCGGCAACCCGAACTACCGCGTGCGCATGCATGGGTATGACTGGCCGCAGAACCTGGTCTACGACACGCCGACGACGCATCGCGATGTGGTGGTCGCGGGCAACCGCATCCATGGCGCGAAGAAGCTGTTCCATGATGGCGGCGCAATCTATAACCTGTCCGCGAGCCCGGGCACGCTGATCACCGAGAACTACATCTTCGACAACAACAGCCTGATCGGGCTGTACCTGGATGAGGGCTCGCGCTATGTCATGGCGCGGAAGAATGTGGTTGCGGACCCTGAGGGCGAGTGGCTGAACATCAACACGGTGAGGGCGGCGTATCCGCTGCGCATTTCCCCGGACAACACGGCGCAGGACAACTGGCATGACGGGACAAAGATCGGCGGCCTGTGGACGAACTACCAGAACGATCTGATCCTGGACGACCATCTCGTGAGGAGTGGCAAGTGGCCGGCGGAGGCGAAGGAGATCATGAAGGCAGCGGGGATCGAGCCGGGCGCGGGACCGGTGGCGTATGGCGATGCAAAGCCGGGCGCGGGTGAGGATGTGAAGACGCCGACGAAGAAGGGTGCGACGCTGCCGGATTAGTACGTTTTCTTCTGATGGATCGGTGGGTCCGAAAGAAGGCAGATCCTCCGCTTCGCGAAGGAGGACAACGCAAGGAGAGTGCATGAGCGCAGAGGCGTGGACGCGGCGGAGATTTGTGGGCGCCGCTGCGGCTTGCGGTGTGCTTGCCAGTGCGGATGGGACGCTCGCCCTGGCTCCTGGGCAGGAGGCGCTCCCACCGCCATCGTCGCAGAAGAACTCACCGGAGATTACGGCGGGTGGTCTGGCGCCGCTGCTGGAGTCGAACCTCGCGCGGCCCATGCGCTATGGCGTGGACCATGGGGCGATCACGATCCACAACGGCAAGGAGTTCTTCAACCGCCCGCTGTATGGGCCAAACATTCCGTTTCGCGTGGATGGCGGCGACCTGCCAGAGTTCTCGCTGTACCTGCCGGGGCATGGCGGGAATCTGCGGCTGGGCTGGGCAACTGCCGCGGGGGAGGGAGAGTGGCTTTCGAAAGCAGCGGAGATCACGGCGCGGTACGAGGATGGGCAACTGCTCTATGAGGTGCGCGATCCCCGGTGGGGTGCTGCGGGGACGGTGCGTGTGCATGCGCTGGTGGATGGCGTGACGCTGCGGGTGCAAGTGCAAGGGCGGTCGCTGCCGCAGGGAACGTGGCTGACCTGGGCCTTTGCTGGCGTGAGTGGAAAGAAGGGCAAACGCAGCGGTGACATCGGGTGTGAGGTGGAACCGGTCAGCCGGTTCTTCCAGGTGCGGCCCGAGGAGTGCCGTGGGAACCGCTGGTCGGTGATGGGCAGCCATGCCGATGTGGAAGCGGGAGCGCTGCGGCTTCGCGTTGCCGCACCCGATGGCGCGGAGATGCGCGTCGCCGACGGGACGCAGTGGAATGCGGGGTGGCCGGCGTACTGGGTTTCGGGAGAGCGCGAAGGGTCGCACGAGGTGGCGGCGTTGGCCGGGCGCATTCCATTCGGGGCGGCAGCGGCTCACGAGCTTCGCGTGGAAGTGCTGGGGGGTGCGGTAAAGCCCGTGGCGATGCTCGGGCCATCCATGAGCTTCGAGGCGCGCGGGGCACAACTTGCCGAGCTTGCACGCAGAGTGAGTTGGCGCACGCCGGATCCTCATCTCGATGGCGTTGCACCGGCGCTGGGCATTGCGGCGGATGCGGTCTGGGATGAGGCGCAGGGCTGCGTGATGCACGGCG
>CAXSHQ010000014.1:0-26316 GCA_964236875.1 uncultured Acidobacteriaceae bacterium
CAAGCCTGGTTCAGACTGCCCTTCCAACAACTACACCCTTAGGCGAAACGCTCTAGATGTAAATCTGCAACTCATTAAGGCACACATGAGTGTCTTGCTTGCAATATTTTGCGGCGAAGCGGTTTGGATGGAGTATTTACGAAATACCCCGCTATCGCTTACAACGCGGGAGTTAGCCCCAAAATCTCCACTTCTAAGTGGGGTACCCGGCATCTGCGGGAGATGTCACGGAAGACCGGCAAAGCAAAGGCCCACACCGAGGTGCGGGCCTTTGCTTCACAGAAATACCCCGTTACTTGCGCGCTGTTGTCGTGGGCTTGCGCGGCGTGGGCGCAGGGCTCGCTGCGTTGCGGCCCGCCTCGGCCTGGGCCTGGTCGATGGCCTGGTACAGATCGGAGACGTCCGTTACGTCGATCCAGTGGTGGGCGGTGACGACGAACACGGTCGGAGTGTGGTTCAGGCCCATCTTGATGCCAAGGTCGTGCTCGGCCTGCACTTCCTTGGCAAACTGACCGGTGGGGTCGGGAACGAAGGGCAGCGGCTTCTTGTTGTCCGCGAAGAACTTCTCGGTGAACTTGTGCAGGTCGTCGCGGCTGTTGATGCGGTACTGCGAAGCAAAAACTTCGCGGCGGTACTCGGTGGCCAGATCGGACGAGACCTTGTCCTGAAGGTAGCGGGCATAGATAGCGGCATCGTGGCTCCAGATATGACCCTGGATCTGGAAGTCGTAGCGGACCAATGGAATGTGGTAGTGGTCGGCCGCAACATGCACGATCGGAAAAGCGTGCGCGCACGCCGGGCACTCCAGGTCTTCCCACTCGACGATGGCAACCTTCGCCCCGGATGGCGGCTTGAGCATGGAACTGTCCTTGACCTGGGTAGGCTGGCTGTTGCCGACGGTGCTCTGGGCACGCAACGAGGCGGGCAGGAGGAGTGCGGCGACGAGCGTGAGCAGGAGAGCCGTGGCGAGGCGACGAAGGGCAGCAGAAGGACGCACGCGGAAAATCCTTGGCGAGCAAGTGTGCTCTGACTCTATTAGACCATCTTCTCCCGGGAAAGTTGGTCACGGCGGCCGTAGGCCAGGACCTCAAAAGCTAGCGAAACGTGGGCCTGCTCTGCCGGGTGGAGCTGCCGCCTTCGTCACGGTAGAGGTGACGCCGCCGGCAGTGCACGCACTCCCACGGGTAAAGACCCAGTTTGGGAAGCAGTACACGCTGGAGCCAGCCCTTGCGGTTGACGCGGCGGAATGTACTGCTGGAGCAATGGGGGCAGACTTTCGAAGCCATTTCGACCCTTCGTTGGCGCGGCCGCGGACGGACGGGAAGCCCCGGGCGGCGGCTGGCCCGAAAGGTAGTGTAAACACTCTGTGCGAGCATGGCATCGTGCAGTGTTCTTTACACCATCTGAGGGGGTGGGTATTCTTGGGCACTGGGACGTTTGTGGCAGACAGGGCCGTGAGGGCTCAAGCCGCCCAACATTTTTGAGACGCACAATAGCGAGGAGACCGCACGATGGCAGCAGTAGATGAAAAGGTGAAGCAGATTATTGTCGAGCAGCTTCAGGTGGACGAAGCGGAAGTGACGCCGGGGGCGAGCTTCCAGGAGGACCTGGGCGCCGATTCGCTGGATGTGGTGGAGCTGGTGATGCAGTTCGAGGAAGCCTTCGACATTCAGATTCCGGATGAAGACGCCGAAAAGATCAAGACCGTGAAGGACGCGGTCGACTACATCGAGAAGAATCAGAAGGGCAAGTAAGGATGCCGGAGCACCGTCGCGTCGTAGTGACCGGCCTGGGCCTGATTTGCGGGGTGGGCCGGACCGTGCCGGGAATCTGGGAGTCGCTCCTGGCCGGCCGTAGTGGCATGGGCGAGATCACGCAGTTCGATCTCACCGGCCACCCGGTGCGTTTTGCGGCTGAAGTCAAAGGCTTCGATCCGCACCAGTTCATCGAGAAAAAAGAAGCCCGCAAGATGGGCCGTTTTATCCACTTCGCCATCGCCGCCGCGCAGGAGGCTATGGACAGCTCCGGCCTGAAGGTGACGGCGGAAAATGCCGAGCGGGTTGGGGTGCACATCGGCTCCGGCATCGGCGGGTTCGACATCATTGAGCGCGAACACACGGCGCTGTTGAACGGTGGTCCCCGCAAGATCACGCCGTTCTTCATTCCCGCGTCCATCATCAATCTGGCAGCGGGGCACGTGTCAATTCGCTTCGGCGCCAAGGGCCCCAACGAGGCCACCGCGACAGCGTGCACCAGTTCCGCGCATTCGGTGGGCGATGCTTTCCGGATCATCCAGCGGGGCGATGCCGACGCGATGATCGCCGGCGGCACCGAGGCTGCGATTACCCCGTTGAGCGTTGGGGGATTCGCGGCAATGAAGGCACTTTCCACTCGCAACGACGACCCCACGAGGGCCAGCCGGCCATTCGATGTGAACCGGGATGGCTTCGTGGTGGGAGAAGGCGCCGGCGTGCTGATTCTGGAGGAACTGGAGTTTGCCAAGGCGCGTGGAGCCAACATCCTGGCCGAGATCATCGGTTACGGAATGAGCGCGGACGCATTCCACATGACCGGTATGGCTCCGGAGGGCGAAGGCTGCTTCCGCGCCATGCAGAATGCGCTTCGTGTGGCGGGTGTTTCGCCCGACAAGGTGGACTACGTCAACGCCCACGCGACCTCCACGCCGCTGGGGGATGCGCTGGAATCGAAGGCCATCGAGAATGTGTTCGGCGAACGGGCACTGAACCACAAATTGCTGGTGAGCTCCACCAAGAGCATGACCGGGCACCTGCTCGGCGGAGCTGGCGGGCTGGAAGCCGGCATCACCATCATGGCGATGCAGAAGGGTGTGATTCCTCCAACCATCAACCTGGAGGAAGTGGACCCGGCATGTCGGCTGAACTATGTGCCCAACCAGCCCCAGGAGCACGTAGTGAATTGCGCGCTCTCGAATTCGTTCGGCTTTGGTGGAACGAATGGCTCGCTGCTCTTCCGGCGGTACACAAACTAAGCGCGTTCCACTGCGCACAGTGAATCCGAAGCCCGGAGCCAGCCTCCGGGCTTTCGGCGTTCTGTGGAGCAGTCACCAGACCGGCTTCAGCCTGCGAAAGCTGCATCCAAGCAAAGCGGAGACACACACAGTCTGTCCCAGGAGTGAACATGGCACACTTGAAAGTCGGCGAAGAGAACGGCGCGCCCATCAACATCTACTACGAGGATCGCGGGTCGGGGAAGCCGGTGGTATTGATCCATGGCTGGCCTCTGGACGGCGGCTCGTGGGAGCGGCAAAGCTTTGCGCTGCTGGCGTCTGGCTATCGCGTGATTACGTATGACCGGCGCGGGTTCGGCCGCAGCTCGGCACCCAGCGAAGGCTACGACTACAACACGATAGCCGGCGACCTGGACAAGCTGGTGGAGGCGCTGGACCTGAAGGATGCGACACTCGTCGGCTTCAGCATGGGTGGCGGTGAGGTGGCGCGGTACCTGGGCAAATACGATCAGGGACGCGTAACCAAGGCAGTGTTCATGAGCTCGATTGCGCCTGCGCTACGTAAAGACGGGAGCAATCCGGACGGTGTGGACCCCGAAGTGTTTGAAGGCATCAAGCAGAAGATTGAGAAGGACCGCTTCGACTTTCTCGACGGCTTTGCGAAGCTGTTCTACAACCACTCGCTGCTGTCGAGCACCAGCTCTTCGGATGCGCTGCTGCACCATTTCTCGCGGGTCGGCTCGCTTTCAAGCTATGGCGCGATGCTGACCTGCGTGGACGCCTGGCTGGAAGATTTCCGCGACGACGTGAAGGCGATCAAGGTGCCTGTGCTGGTGATCCATGGCGATTCGGATAAGGTGGTTCCGCTGGAAAACAGCGGTGCACGCATCTCGGCGCTGGTGCCCACAGCGACGCTCCATGTGGTGGAGGGCGGGCCCCACGGCATCAACTGGACGCACGCCACGGAAGTGAACAAGGCGTTGTTGACTTTTCTGAAGTCGTAACTCTGTGGTTGTAAGAAAGAGGCCCTGCGCAAGCCGGGCTTCTTCCTTTTATATGACCTCAGCCGAAAGCCGCGCTGGCACCCGCTGAGAGAAGCAGACCCAGCAGCCACCAGCCGACAACAATCGCCGCTGCCTGTCCTCTGCTCTTACGAGCGACAATCGATGTTCCGAGAATCAGGAGCGCGAGAGTCCAGAGGCCGAACACGTCCAGGAAGCTGCCGGCTGTCTTGAGCCATGCAGCAGAGTCGCCAAGATAGTACCCAAGGTTTGTTCCCGCGGGATTTCTCATGTCGAACCTCTCCGTGCCCACGTTGGCCCACAACAGCACAATCGTGATTACGAAGATGAGGAGCTTGGGCAGGGTCGCATACCAACAAATGGCAAACATCTGCCCGAAGGTGGTCGACGCTCCCATACCAAAGTTGAAGCTGGCCCACAGCAGCAATGAATAAATTGCCGTGAAGATGATGAAAATCACGGGCGTTGCGTACATGGAGTACTTGTACCCGACCGCGGAGCGCTGAATCTGGGCAGCCCGCTGTGCAGGCGCAAGACTGGCCATACGCTCCTGCATGAAGGAGTTTTTGGAGGCTTCATGCTCAGCAATGGCATCGAAGCCGACTTTTTGGCTGACGCTCCACGCATAAGGGACCGACACCAGGACCACAAGCAAGAAGGGCAGCCACCAGCTTGTGCTGCGAAGGATGTCAGTGAAGGTCTTGCTGGGGGCGACAAACGTGTCGACGACGCGCTCGGCCTGCGAGAGGGGTTTCATTTCTAAAGGAAGGGCTTGCGCGGACATACGAACTCCTGGCGAACTGCAGTGGGGTGAATGACGGCAGTGTACGCGAAGAGCACGGCTTTCGTGAGAAATGTTCGCTATGGCTTGGTGGAGCGGCCGAAGGCGTTCAGCATCTCCAGCGCGAAGCCAAGGCCGCGGCGTGTGTCGGGCTCACGGAGCTTGCCGAAGAGCTGCCAGAGGGTGGGCGGCTCAGGCGCGTGGTGTGCAGGTTCGAGCGACGACCCTGCCGTGCCTTCTACCGACTGCGCCATGCGCTGCAAGGTGTCCGGATTAAACGCGGCGAGGATGCGCGTGATGGACATGGCGTTGCGGATGGCGCAGACGGCTTCGTCTGACTTGGCGGCGACCGCCAGCTTTTCCGCGATGATGTCACGGCCGCCCATGAGGCCGTGCAGGATTTCCAGCATGCCCTGGTCGTGGGCTGCCTGAAGAAGATCCCAGGCGCCGAGAAGCGCTTCAGCGTGTTCGCGCGGCGCGGCTTCCACACGGTGCATGAGCTCCTGATGGGGATCGACGGGCTGGGGAGTGAAAGCTAGAGGGACGGCCATGGTGGCTCCGTGGGACGTTGTTCGTTCAACGTTATACGCGTGAGGGGGAGCAGCGGTGTGGAGGTACGTTACCTGTAGAACTTACGACGTTGAACGTAGAGCTACACAGGTCTTGTGGTCTTGATCTGTACCAGCTTGTCCTGCGGGTTGGTGCCGGGAACATGGTAGTCGAGACGGGCGCGTTTCTTTTCGACTTCGACGCCGCTGGTGGGAGTGCGCTTGCCGAAGCGGAAGTTCTTGCGCGGCAAGGGCTGATCGCCAAGTTCAGGGAGCACGGTCATCTTCACCGAGAGCTCCTTGTAGGCAGGTGTGTGCGTGGCGCGGTCGAGGTGGGAACCGGTGAGGCGGTTGATAGGCTCCTCGATGGAGTTCATGGGCATGTACATCTGCTTGCCCTCCACGCGATGCGTGACCAGCACCTGCACGCGCACGCGGCCATACGGGCTTTCCAGCAGCACGTGGCGGCCACTTTCAAGGCCGCGCTCGGCGGCGAGCTCGGGAGACACTTCGACAAAGGTCTTGGGGGCGATGTCCTTGATGCCGGGGACGCGGTAGCTCATGTTGCCCTGCTCGAAGTGCTCCAGCATCCTGCCGTTGTTGAGGTGGAGATCATAGGTGGCATTGTGCTCTTCGCTAGGCGGCACGTACTCGAGCGGATGGAAGCTGGCTTTGCCGTCGGGGAACGGGAAAGTAGTCTCTCCCTTGTAGAGCAGCGGCTCGTCGGTGCCATCGACGGCGACGGGCCAGCACAGCGATTTGTAGCCCTCCAATCGCTCGTAGCTGACGCCAGCCAGCACGGGCGTGAGGCGTGCGACCTCGTCCATGATCTCGCTCGGATGCGTGTAGTTCCAGCCGCCGGCTCCACCCATTTTCCTGGCTATGAGTTGAATGATCTGCCAGTCGGGCTTAGAGTCACCGAGCGGCTCGAACGCTTTGTAGAGGCGCTGGATGCGGCGCTCGGTGTTGACGAAGGTACCGTCCTTTTCCAGTGCTGGCGAGGCGGGCAGCACGAGGTCCGCGTACTTACAGGTTTCGGAGAAGAAGATGTCCTGAACGATGAGGAATTCGAGCTTCTCGAAGGCGGCGCCGCACTCGCTCTGGTTCGAATCGGACGTAATGGTATCTTCGCCCTTGATATACATTGCTTTGAGTTCGCCCTTGTCGATGGCCTCGATCATCTCGCGATTGTCGAGGCCCTTCTTCACGGGCAAGGTGACACTCCAGTCGGCCTCGAACTTCAAGCGAACGTCTTCATTGTCGACTTTCTGGTAGCCGGAGAAGATGTCAGGCATCGACCCAAAATCAGATGCCCCTTGCACGTTGTTGTGGCCGCGCAGCGGGAAGGCGCCGGTGCCCGGACGCTTGAAGTTGCCGGTGGCGAGCAGCAGGTTGCAAAGGGATGTCGACGTATCCGAACCCCCGCAGTGTTGCGTGACGCCCATCGCCCAGCAGATGCAGACCTTGTCGGCGGCGGCGATCTCGTTGGCCACCTGCTTGAGTGTGGCAATCGGAATCCCGGTGACCTCTTCGGCGTACTCAAGCGTGTAGGGAGTGAGCGAGAGCTTGTACTCTTCCCACTTGTTCACCCACTTCTCGATGAACGCCTGATCGTGGCGACCGGTGTCGATGAGGTGCTTGGTGATGGCGGAAACCCACACCTCGTCCGTGGAGGGCTTCGGACGCAGGTGGAAGTCGGCGCGTTCTGCCATCTCATTCTTGCGCAGGTCGGCAACAATGAGGCGCTGCCCGCGCAGCTTGTGCGAGCGCTTGATGCGGGTGGCGAGCACCGGGTGCGACTCCGCGGTGTTCGCGCCCACGATGATGACGAGGTCGGCGATCTCGATGTCCTGGATGGTGCCGGTGTCGCCGCCGTAACCCACCGTGCGGTTCAGGCCTTTGCTGGCTGGGGTTTGGCAGTAGCGCGAGCAGTTGTCGACGTTGTTGGTGCCGATGACCGCGCGCGCAAGCTTCTGCATGAGGAAGCTTTCTTCATTGGTGCACTTGGAGCTGGCGATGAAGCCGAGCGCGTCGGGGCCGTGCTCGCGGATGATCTGCGTCCACTTGTCGTGGATGATCTGCAGGGCTTCGTTCCACTCGATCTCCTTGAAGGTGCTACCTTCACGCTTCAGCGGCTTGCGCAGACGGTCAGGCGAATTGGTGTACTCCCAGCCAAACTTGCCTTTGATGCAGGTGGAGATGCCATTGGCCGGCCCATAGGCAGGCTCGACTTTAAGGATGTGGCGGTCTTTGGTCCAGATGTCGAAGGCGCAGCCCACGCCGCAGAAGGTGCAGACGGTCTTGGTGCGTTTCACCTTCTGGTGGCGCATCTCGGCTTCGATTTCGGACAGCGCGAGGATAGGCGTGTAGCCGGTGGAGGGCTCGATGGCCTTAACCGCAGTGATCATGTCGTCGAGCACCGGAGGTGGAAGCATCGTTAGATAGCCGGCGTGGCCGATCATGGCCTTTTCCATGAGCGCATTGCAGGGGCACACCGTGATGCAATGGCCGCACGAGACACAGGAAGAACCCTCAATCTGCTGGCCACCATCCCACATCACGCGCGGTATCTTCAGGTCCCAATCGATGGTGAGCGTCTCGTTCACCTGTACGTTCTGGCAGGCTTCCACGCAGCGGCCGCAGAGGATGCACTGGTCCGGATCGTAGCGATAGAACGGGTTGGAGTTGTCCTGCGGGTAGGGCTTTACGGTGTAGGGCCGGGCGTTGTGCTCGACCTTCATCTCCCTGGTCGCGTTATGGATGGTGCAGTTCTGGTTGTTGTTGTCGCACACCGTGCAGTAGAGGTCGTGGTTCTGGAGCAGGCGGTCGAAGGCTTCGCGCTGCGCTATGTCAGCGACATCCGAGTGCTGAAGAATGTTCTGCCCTGGCGCGACGAGGGTTTCGCAGGCGCGCACCAATTCGCCATCGACTTCAACCATGCAAGTGTCGCAGGAGCCGATGTAGCCCATCGGCGGCAGGTAGCAGACCTGCGTAATGGAGGTCTGCTGGCGGAGGGCGGCGGTGCGGTTGAGCGCGGTGATGAGCAGCTCGCCCGTTTGCGCGGCCGCCGGCTTGCCGTCCACGGTAATCGTCAGGTCCGGAATGAACACCGGTGGCGTGTTCAGCAGCGGCTTATACGGGTCCATACACGTGAGTAGGATGCCACACGCGGCGTGTGCGGGTTCTACGTGCATCGAACCGAAGTGCCATGGCTGTGCGCTTGAGCAAAACGGGCGAAGTTCGGATCGGGATTTCGGGCTGGCGGTACAAGGGTTGGCGCGGCGTGTTCTACCCGCCCAAGCTCGCGCAACGCCGTGAGTTGGAGTTCGCGGCCAGCAAGTTTGCAAGTGTGGAGATCAACGGCACCTTCTACTCGCTGCAACGTCCGGCGTTTTTCCGGCGCTGGGCCAGCGAAACGCCTGATGACTTCGTGTTCGCGGTCAAAGGGCCGCGCTTTGTGACACATATGCTGAAGCTGCGAAACGTCGATCGGCCGCTTGCGAACTTCTTCGGCAGCGGCTTGCTCGACCTCGGTCTCAAGCTCGGCCCCGTGCTGTGGCAGGTGCCACCGATGCTGCGGTTCGACGCCGGGCGCTTTGGGGAGTTCTTCGAGAAGCTGCCGCGTACGCACGCCGCGATGGCTTCGCTTGCTCGCGGCCATGCCGAACACCTGGCGGATCGTATGTCGACGCACGTAGCGCCCCGTGTGAAGCCTGATACACCGGTGCGCCATTGCCTGGAGATTCGGCATGAAAGCTTTGCCACGCCGGAGTTCATCACGCTGCTGCGTGAGCACAACATAGGCCTGGTGGTGGCGGATACGGTGGCCTGGCCGCTGCTCATGGATGTCACGGCGGACTTTGTGTACTGCCGGCTGCATGGCTCAGAGGAACTCTACGCGAGCGGCTATGAGAGCGACGCGCTGGACGTCTGGGCAGATCGCGTGGCGGCCTGGGCGCGCGGTGGTCAGGGTCCGCTGGGTGGACAGGCGAGGCGCGCGTGCAGCTCCGACGCGCCTCGCAAACCGCGCGACGTGTACGTGTACTTCGATAACGACGCAAAGGTACGCGCACCATTCGACGCGCTGGCGCTACAGACCAAGGTGCGGACGCGCCTGGGGTGAGTAGGCGCTCTGCTGGCAGTGCCGGTTAGCGCATTTTCGCAGGCGCCGCCTGGACCGGTATGTTCGCCCCCTGCTTATCGCCAGTGAGCGTGACGGGCAGCTCCCCCGGACCGTATTGCTGCACAACAGTTTCCTTCCCGGGAGGGCCGAAACCAAACGCCGGCTCGTCGACTGGGGCGTCTCGCCGGACTTCCTGGTAGATGCGAAAGGTGACGACCGGCGCCTTCGGATCGGTGACCTCCGGCTTGATCTCGATGGGCTGCAATGCGACCTTGGCGAAACGTGCCGGACTGTTGCTGTTGCTGACTGTGATGTGACCGAATACGGCGCCGAAGCTGGACGCCGCGGGCTCCGGCGCGGGTGCAGAACGGGTCTGCGCATGTGCCAGCGAGGCAAGGAAGAGGAGAAGGGAGAATGACGGGCGCATGCGCATGTATTGTCCTGAGCGTCTACCTTTATAGCTCCTCGCCGAGCACTTGTCGCGCGGCGCGCAGGCCGGTGCGTAGCGCGGCGTGCACCGTGCCCCAGTGACCGCTGGTGTCGGTGTGCTCGCCGGCGAAGAAGAGCGTGTCGGCTTCCGGGTTGGCCATCGCGGCGGGCGCGGTGAGCGCGCCGGCGGGAACGTAGCTATAGGCGCCCCGCGAGAAGGGATCGGCGCTCCAGTCGTGCGTGACAGCGGCGACCATTTGCTCTCGAATGTGGGCTTCGTCGACGTGGAACACTTCGGCAAGGTCTCGGCAGGCGGCACTGGCCAGATCTTCTGCACTGCGTCCTGCGAGCAGGGCGGCGCGTGGGCCGCCTGCCCATCCAGTCAGCGTGGGAAGGGGCTCCAGCTCAGAACCATCGGGAGTGTGTGCCGTCCACCAGACGGGTGGCGTACGCGTAGGCGTGAATAGAAAACTCATTGCATCGAACTCGTCTTTCTTCGGAGCTGGCGCTGTGGTCCACCACCGTTCACGAAAGAGCATCGTGAAACGCTCGGCTGTACCCATGGCCAAGCGGCGGCCTTCGGCGAGCGCAAGGGGCTCGGGTTCGAAGCTGGGTCCTTCCGGCGAATTCGCTGCTTGAAGAACTCCCAGTGGAAGCGTGACAACGCAGCGTGAGGAGCGCAGCACCTCCCTGGAGGCTAGTTCGGTTTCCACCATGCCAGGCTGCCAGCGAAGCGCGCGTACTTCGCTGCCGAGAAGCAGGGTGCCGCCGAGATCACGCACACGCTGTGCCAGGTACTCCGCAAGCTGTGCGTAGCCGCCCAGAATGTGCCAGGAACGATCGCCTTCGCTCCCGTCTTCGGCCTGCTGCTGCACTCCGAGCGCATGCACGCCGATGATGTTTGCGTCCGCCGCGTTGAATCCTTCCACGTAGCCGAGCAGCGCCGGCTTCTGCCACTCGGGTGTTTCACTGCTCTCCAGCCATTGAGAGAAGGGCATGTCCTTCGGGAGGTAAGCAAGCTTCTCCAGCGGCTTGAAAAGGGCGTCTTCGTCTTCACCGTCGCCGGAGTCTTCGCCGTGGAGCGAGCCGGGCACGTTTTCACGGAGCATCGAGCCGTCACGCTCGACGGTGCGTACGCCGGCTTCTTCGATCAGAGCCCACAACTCCGGTGCGCGACCGTGAACGAACTCCGCACCCAGCTCTAAGACGGTGCCGCTGGTGTGGGTATGAGAGAAGACGCGACCGCCTACGCGATCACGCGCCTCGATGACTGTGACGGAAACACCGCGCTCCAGCAAAGCGCGGGCGGCCGCCAGTCCTGCCATGCCCGCGCCCAGAATGAGGACTTCGGCGGGAGCGCTCTTCACGAAGCAGCGTGCTCCTTCTTCCAACTCGCGAATTCGTCCAGCGCGGCTTTGGATCCGGAGCCGTACCAGGCGTAACCGTTGCGGCGCTCCAGCGAGATATCCATTACGTCGTCGTGAATGGTCTTATCGCGGTCGCCGAAGATGGGCTTGCCAGTGGTGATGGAGTAATAACGCGCCCAGAGCGGAGGCGCGCCGGGTGTCGCAACGAGCCTGCGACCGCCCGGCGTGTTGCGGCCGCCTGTGAAGACAAAGCCTTCGATCTGATGCGCTGCGAACCAGGCCGCGGCCGCGTTGACTGACTTGACGACGGCAGGCGATGGGTGCGGCAGCGACATCAAGTACTTCATGACGTCGGCAGATTCACCGGAGCTGAACGCTGCGGGCTCGTAATTGCGCGCGCTTACAGGCACCAGTGTTAGCGGATCGTGCTGCTGTCCCCACACGGTCAGCACCGTACCCTTGCCCTCCGGCGCGGGCACGCGGATCTGCGTGGCGAGAATGCAATCGAGCGCCTTGCTAACGGCCGCAGCGGCTCGCCGGGCAAGAGCGGCGGGAACGAAGCTGTAGTCCTCTGTGGTGGAGTGCGGCTCCGCAGCGGCGCCCATCTGCTGCGCATAGGGCGAGCGCGCCAAGGCGATTTCTTCTTGCGTGGGCGTGGAAGTTACGTGCGATCGCCCCGCTGCCTTGCTCAGCAACTCCGCTGACTCGATCACCGCGTTGTCATTGAAGGTGATCGCATCGTGGTAACCGCCTTCCAGCGGCCATACCTGCGGCCAGCCGCCGTTGGGGTACTGTGCGTTGCGCAGATACTCTACGCCGCGCAGGAAGCTGGCGCGGTACTTGTCGCCTTCGTGCCCGGGAAGTGCTTCCGAGAGCAGCGCCAGGAAATGCAGCTCGGTATTGGTCGCATCGTTATCAAGCGTGGCTATGTAATGCCATTTCTCGTCGCGCGGCTTGTCGAAGTCGCCCTCCGGGGCGGGGGTCGGCGGCGCATTGGCAGCGGCATAGATCTGGCCCTTGGCACGCTCCGCACTCATGTCGAGATTTTTGGACCAGCCGCCAGCCGGCGTTTGGAAGCTGACGATCACATCGCCAGTGTGACGCGCTTCGTCGCTCTTGTAGAAGGCGAGGTCGCGGTGCATCGGCATGGATCGACCGGAGAAGCCCTGCTTCGGCAGCGGCGGGGTCTCGGTCATGCCTTCACGCTCATGGGCCAGGGCGGCGCGGTCGGCGGTGCCCTGGGCGGCTGAGCGGCGGAGGTAGTCCAGCCAAGGCCCACGCTGTGCGGCGGGTAGCACTTGGACGCGCGCCTCCGTTAGCGGTTCGGCGGGTTTGCTGGTGCCGATGACGGAGGCATGAAGAGGAAGAGTGAGGGCAACGGCGAGAGTGGCAAGGCGCATGGCAAAACTATCCTACGCTGAACGCGGCGGTGGGCCAAAGCTCGCCTCGACCAGATGCAGTGCGTCTTCCCGTGTGCGTAGCGCGCCTTCCAGCTGGGCGTCTTCGGCAGCTTCGAGCATGGCGCGGAACTGCGGGCCCGGCTTGTACCCCGCCGCGATCAGGTCTGCGCCGGTGAGAAGCAGTACGGGGCGAATCTCTTCATGCCCAAGCTCTTTATAGGATCGCTTCGCCATGTCATAACAGGCGAGGCGGCCATGCGCGCTCATGCAATCGGCGCGGTGAAGAGCGAGATGCTCCTCAAAGCGCGGCGTGCGCAGGAAACGCTTGAGCGTGGATTGCTTCATCTTCTCTACGTCGCCGAACTGCATGTGGTGCTTGATGAGCGCAAGGATCTGCTCCCGGTCTTCATTGGAAAAGCGCAGACGGTTGAGGATGTTGCGCGCGATGGCTACGCCGACATCGACATGGCCGTTGAAGCGGATGCGGTCTCCGGGCTTGTTCGGGTCAGGGGCCGTGAAGGTGGCCGGTTTGCCGATATCGTGCAGCAGCATACCCCACGCGAGGGTTGGACTCACGACTCCGTCTTTGGGCGAGGGCAGGTGATCCAGCAGCATGAGGGTGTGAACCCACACATCGCCTTCAGGGTGAAACTGAGGCGGCTGATCTACTCCCTTCAGCCTGGCAACTTCCGGCAGCACATGCGTGAGCAGGCCGGTGGCATCGAGGAGCTCGAGTCCGCGGCGTGGCGAACCTTGCGTGAGGATGCGTGTGAGCTCTTCACGAATGCGTTCGCAGGAGACGATCTCGATGTTGGCCGCCTCGTGCTGGATCGCCGCAAGAGTGCCGGGCTCGATGGTGAAGCCGAAGCGTGAGGCGAAGCGCACCGCACGCAACATGCGCAGCTTGTCTTCGCCGAAACGTCGCACCGGATCACCGATGGCGCGGATGATCCCGGCGTCGAGGTCCGCGCGACCACCGACAAAGTCGAGGATGCAGGCGCCGATGTCTTCGCCGGACTCGAAGCGAAAGGGATCGAGCAGAAGGCCGTTCACCGTGAAATCGCGACGGAGCACGTCTTCTTCGGGCGAGGTGCTGTAGCGGACTTCGGAGGGATGGCGTCCATCGGAGTAGCCGACATCGTGGCGGTAGGTGGCGACCTCCGTAGCGGTTCGCGTGCCCTGATCTTCCGCAACAACGAGGATCACGCCGAAGTGCGCACCGACCGCTTCCGTCTGCGGAAAGTAGCGCTGCACGAGGTCGGGTGTGGCTTCGGTGGCGACATCCCAATCCTTGGGCTCCGCACCAAGCAGCAGGTCTCGAACGCAGCCACCGGCGAAAACAGCCTGGTGGCCGTGCTGTTGCAGCGTGTGTGCGGCGGCGAGCGCGGCGGCATAATGCGCATTGGCGAGACGTGGCACGTGCCATTGGATGCGGACACTGGGGATTGGTGACTCGCTGGTGAGATGCAGTTCCTTCGCGTGTGCGAAGGGTGACAATGTTCCGGGAGAATGACAAGGTCAGGGACAATGGAACCAGTGGCCAGCGACATCATTCTCGGCATTGAAAGCTCGTGCGATGAAACGAGTGCGGCGGTGGTACGCGGTGGGCGCGAAGTGTTGTCGAACGTCGTGGCTTCGCAGATGGTGCATAGCGAATACGGCGGCGTGGTTCCGGAGCTTGCGTCCCGAGAGCATCTGCGGGCGATTGTGCCTGTGGTGCGCGAGGCCATGCACCGCGCCCATGTGAGCTACGAAGAACTGGCAGCCATCGCTGTCACGGAGGGCCCGGGTCTGGCCGGAGCGCTGCTGGTGGGGATCACGTTTGCAAAGGCCGCGGCATTTGCGGCCGAACGGCCGCTGATTGCGGTGAACCATCTCGAAGGACACATCCATGCGGTGTTGCTGCAGGCTGCGGAGACCTTCGGCGAGGCAGAGCCGCTGCTGGCACTGGTAGTTTCTGGCGGGCACACGCATCTTTATCTTGCTTCGCGTGGAAACCTCGGAGTTTGGCATTATCGTAACGTCGGCAAGACGCTCGACGACGCCGCCGGTGAAGCCTACGACAAGGCCGCCAAGCTGCTCGGACTGCCGTACCCCGGGGGGCCGTGGATGGACGTACTCGCCGCTCGCGGCGATCCGAAGGCGGTGCCGTTTCGGTTTGCACAGATCAAGGCGAAGCGAAGCGGGAAGACCGCGCCAACGCTTACTGCTGAGGAAGGCGATGCCGTCCGTTTCAACGTCAGCTTCAGCGGCATCAAGACAGCCGTGCGGCGCTACGTGGAGCTGCACGGCATGGGCGCAGAGATCGCCGCGCGTACGCAGCGCATGCGGGTTGCCGGGCTTATCCACGCAAAGCCGCGAGACGCAATGGAAGGTGTTCTGCCGCTTTTCGACCAGCCCACGCTCGATGTGATTGCAAGCTTTCAGGCGTCGGTCACGGGCTACCTCACACGGGTTCTTTTCGCCGCCGCGGAACACACAGGTGCACGGGCCGTGCTGGTAAGCGGGGGTGTGGCGGCCAACAGCGAGTTGCGCCGGCGGGTGCAACAGGAAGCGCAGAGGCGGGGCTTGCCTTTCGCGTTTCCTTCGATCGCTCTTTCAACCGACAACGCTGCCATGATCGCGGCCGCCGCCTGGCCGAAGTTGCTTGCGCGCGAGTTCGCGCCGGAGACGCTGGAACCCGTGCCGCAGCTTCTCCTGGGCTAGGTGCGGTAGTGGCGCGTCGGCTAGAATCAAAAGGACGACACTCAAGCGAAAGCAAGCCTGCGGTGCGGCGGCGGAGCGCCTCGCGACCTTGGCCGAAGGTACAAGCGAAGCGTGGATCTCCATCTGTTCAACACACTTTCCGGCAAGGTTGAGCCGGTCTACGCTTCGGATGGCGAGGCGCTGCGCTTCTACTGCTGCGGCCCCACGGTCTACGACTACGGCCATATAGGCAACTTCCGTACCTTCCTCCACGTGGATGTGCTGCGCCGGACAACGCGGCTGTTCGGCCTGAAGCTGCGCCATGTGATGAACATCACGGATGTGGATGACAAGATCATCCGCAAAGCTACAGAAGCCGGTGTGTCCATCGGTGAGTGGAGCTCGAAGTTCGAGCGTGCCTTCTTCGAAGACATGGATGCGCTCGGCGTGGAGCGGCCTGAAGACGTAGCGCGTGCCACCGAGAATATCGATGGGATGGTGGATCTCATCCAGCGGCTGGAGACACAGGACAAAGCCTACAAAGCCGAGGGAGGCTCCTGGTATTTCCGCATCGCTCGCGACCCGCAGTACGGCAAGCTTTCCAAGAAAGACTTCGAAGGCATCGAGGATGGCGCGCGCGTGGATGTGGACGAGTACGACAAGGATGCCGCTCGCGACTTCGCACTGTGGAAGGCGTCCAAGCCCGGCGAGACGAGCTGGCAGACACCCCTGGGCGAAGGGCGGCCGGGGTGGCATATCGAGTGCTCGGCGATGGCGATGAAGTATCTCGGGGAGAGCTTCGATCTGCATGCCGGGGGCGAAGACCTGATGTTTCCGCATCATGAGAACGAGATTGCGCAATCGGAGGGAGCGACAGGCAAGCTCTTTGCGCGGCACTGGTTCCACGTGCGCTTTCTGCTGGTCGAAGGCAAGAAAATGGCCAAGTCGGAAGGCAATTTCTACACCCTTCGCGACCTGCTGTTGAAGGGCTACAAGGCCTCGGCGATCCGCTTTCTGCTGTTGAGCGTTCCTTACCGGCATCAGCTCAACTTCACGTTCGACGGGGTGCGCGAGTCCACGAGCGCCATCGAGCGGTTGCGCACCTTTCACACCCGTATTCGCACCGGCAAGTGGCCGCAGGCCGCCGCGCAGGAGCACTCCCTCCGCGATGTCATTGCAAAAGGCGAGCAGCAGTTTCTTGCAGCATTGAGCAACGACTTGAACACGGCGGAAGCGCGTGCCGCCATCTTCGATGTGCTGCGCGCGGTAAACAGCGCGGCCGATGCTGGCAAGCTGACGCAGGCCGAGGTCGAAGCGACGCTCGCGCTGCTGGAAAAGTTCGATGTGGTCTTTGCAGTGCTCGAGGACCAGGATGCGGAGCACACGCGGGCTGCGCTGGAGTGGGCAAAGGCAGAGGGCCGCATGGGTGATGCTTCCGAGGAAGTGCTTGCGCAGTTTGGGGATGAGGGCTTGAGCGATACGCAAATCGAAGCGCTGGTCACGGAACGGACACAGGCCAAGCGTCAGCGCAACTTCGGCCGCGCCGATGCGATTCGCAATGAGCTGATGGCGAAGGGTGTGCTGATCGAAGATTCCAAGGACGGAGCCCGCTGGAAGCGTAAGTAAGCACTACTGCGCTGCTTCTCCTGCTTCGCCGACGATCTCTTTCTTTTCCCTGACGTTTCGGCTGAGCACGACCAACGCAACGCCGCATACGACGATAGCCATGCCCGCGACTTCCGTGCTCTGGAGGCGCTCATGCAGCAGCGCCACGCCGAGCAGCACCGCGATCACCGGGTTCACGAAGGCGTAGGTGGCCACTTTGGTGACAGCCACGTTCTGCAGCAGATACGTGAACGCAACCAGGCCGAAGAGAGAGCCGAAAATCGCGAGGTAAAGGATCGCGGCCGTGCCGGGCAGCGTCCAGTGCCCGCGGTGAAGGCTGCCGTTCGCGAGAGCCAGCGAGCCGTTGAACAAAGTGGCTGCGCCCAGTTGCCAGCCGGTGGCGAGCAGTGTGTCGCTTTGGAAGCGGAAGCGCCGCGAAAGCACCGAGCCAAGGCCGAAGGAGAAAGCAGCCCCAAGCAGAACAAAGATTCCAGCGACGGGACGTGTGTACTCCGCCCCGCCTGCGCCGTGCAGCGACGGCCAGACCAGCGTGGCGATGCCCGCCGTGCCGAGCAGCGTGCCCGCCCAGCCGCGACCGTTCAGGGCGTCGCCGCCAGGCAGCACGGCTTCCATGAGCGCGATCATGATGGGCATGGTGCTCACGATGAGGGAGGCGAAGCCGGACGGCACCATGGTCTCGCCCCAGGTCAGGAGCATGTTGTTGCCGCTCATGAACAGCAGCCCTATGAGCGCGAGCTTCCAGCCTTCGCCCTTCCGCACGCGGAGTCCGCGCCTGGTGCCTAAGCAGATGATCCCGATAAGCACGGTGGAAACAAGACAGCGCGTGCCGGAAACCACAGGCACAGGCAGGTGCTGCCCGGCCACCTTGATGGCCAGGTACGTCGATCCCCAGAAGAAGTACACACAGGCGAATGCAAGGAGAATGCGCGAGGAGTGACCTCGAAGCGAAGCTGTCACCCTTTCATGGTAGCGGTCCTGCCTGAAAGGGCGGAACGCCGTTGTGGCGGTTGACCGCTTCGCGGTACCGAGGAGCCCCCTCCCTACCGCCTAGCCTAAAGTCGTTGCGTGCTTCTACTTAGCAGGGATGGCCCCGCAAGTATTCATTTCAGGCTGGTTGCGCACAAAGTATTGCATTCAGGTGAGTTAGGCCAGGGAGTCGAGCGCAGCTGGAAAGTCACCTATTTCCATTATAGAAAGGCAAAGGGAATTGCTATGCAAGTCTACTAGGGCGTGTTTGCAGATACTTAGGAGCGATGGGGCTTGACAGGCTATTTACGCCTGCCTTGCGGTGCGGGTGGCGAGCTCTTTCAGGCTTCGCAAGGCGCGATTCACGGAGTCGGGATCGGGAAAGGCATCCATCAGATCGGGCTCGATGCGGACGAGATTGGTTCCCCGCTGCACGCGGTCGTAGTATTTGCCGCGCACCGCCTTGGAAAGGTCGAGTGGGCGCGGAGCTACGGGTCCGTTGCGTCGGATCGGAAGCGGCTTGTGGGTTCTTCATAGGCGCGGATTTCAACTGGCTCGGCGCGCCGGGTGCGGATGATGCGGACGTTGTATTCGATCTCCTCGTGTGAAACGAACAGGAGCCGGTGTCGCGATGATACGGCAATCACGTAGTTGTAGCTGCGCCAGTCCGACGTGCCACGATGGGCATCCCGGGTCGTTCCGGCTGCGCCTCCACTCCGGCCTTCGGCAGAGCGGAAGCACCTTCGGTGCGGCATTTATGGCACGGCTGAAGCCGTGCCCTTCCGGGTTCTAGCTCCAAAAGCGAGTGCGACTGCTACGATCCCACATCGCTAGAGGGAAGATTATGGCGCGCCCGGCAAAGTAAACGAACTAAACCGGAAGGTTTAACTGATCGAAGAAGAACTGATTCTTCTTTTCGGCGTTGCCTACTAAGTTGTCGAATGAGATTAGCTCAATATACGTGCGTAGTTCGCTATTGAAAGCGAAGAAGCCAGTACTGTCGTGGTTGGGCTGGAAGTTCGCAAACTTGGCCTGCTGCTTTAGCGTAGGCGTTAAATCGGCGACGATGTATGCGTAAAAGGGAATCTGAGGTGATACTGTTATTGGTCTGCCGCGACGGTCAAAGGCTCTTCCCTCGCGTATCTGGCTTACGTATCTATAAACCTGATTTATAGGGTTCTCGCTGTCATCATAGTCGTTTCTAGCGGGCCTCTTGAACTCTACGATGACTACGGATGAGAATGGCGCCTCTTCCTCAACGAACGCCGCTGCATTCTGAAACACCAAAAGGTCCGTTCTGTCGGAACTCTTCACGTCCACTATGTCTTTCTGCAAAGATCTAAAAGGGATGTCAGAAGCGAGATAGAAGTGAAAGGCTAGCTTTTCGTCAATGATCCAAAGGTTCATTTGGTCCGCAGAAACGTCATCGGAGGTCGTTCTGAGAGGGCATATCAGACGATGCACTGCCTCTTCCAGAGAATACTTTGCGTTCGAATTCAGCCCTAAGCTCGCGCGTAACATCTTCAGGGTAGCCTTGCGGTGAGCGATGTGATTCGCGAGTTTAGCTATTCCGGCTTCGTTCCACTCTTCGAGAAAAGCGTCGTAGGTCTTTGCCCCGATGCTGCCTTCGATGCTTATAGCGCCAGCAATTTGTTCGCTCCGCTCTTTTAGTGACCGCTCGTACTCTTGGTTCAGACGGTAAAGCTCTTGGTCCAGTTTGTCATCCGACAGATTTGCCGCGATCTGATTCAAGATCTCCGGCCTATGCTTCACCAGTGGTCGATATGATGGAGCCTTGGTTCGTACGAACTCTCTGATTCTTCCTTCCTTCTCCTGCTTTATCGGCGCCGTGAAAGGGTCAAGATATTCCTGCGCCTGCGAAGCCAATGTTGAAACTAGACTTGACCAAGTCGGGTCCCCGAATGCGCTGTTCTCATCGGGCATCACAAAGTCGGTACGCTCTGGGTTTACGGTCGAATCCAAGAAACTGCCGGAGATGTAACCGGAATACACGAAAGGTTTGCCGTTTTCATCTTTGAGGGAAGCCTCAAGATTCGGGAGCTTGCCTTCTAATCGTTCTGAAGTGACGAGGCGTTTGTCAGCACAGAAGTAAAGGCGGTGCCCGTCTCCATACGTCGGCCGAACGCGAAGATTATGGATTGAGAACTCTTGGTCCGCGATCTTGATCGGTACAGATTTCCCCATAGCCTCTACTTGGCTCTTAAATATGTCCTCCAACGGAACTCTCTCACTGCTATCAACAATGCCGACGCGTGTGTTCATTCCGAGCAGAAAGTACTGCAAGCAGTGTTCGACTACACGGTTTCCATAAACTACGGCGCTTTTGGGCAGAGCCTTCTGATACTTCTCTTTGCTCCCACTAAGCGCACAGTAGTGCTTCGGCGTGTCTCTGATGTCTTCGATAAAACGTGATCCTCGACTCCCTCCTTCGTCAACCGAAGGGTGAACGTACGCCGAAGCCAGTCGCCATCTTTGTTCTGAAATGTGCTGTCAATTTCGGCATGGTCGAATGCTACAAGCCAGAGGAATCGACCAATGCCTTTGCCGCCTATGGACCGACGATGGCGCGAATCTGCCGTTTGGAAAGATTCAAAGTTAGCATCGTTGAAACCTGGACCATTGTCAGTCACTACAAAAGTTTCTACCGGGTTCTGAACAGCGACCTCTTCGATGGTCCCCTGTCCGGCATTGCGAATCAGTTCCACATCGATCTTGGCGTCACCATTGTGGCCAAGTTCACTACAGGAGTGAATAGAATTGACGATCGCTTCATAGAGCGGCAGCAAAGCCTGCTGAACAGGAAGGCGGGTGTTTCCGATTCGTCCAACGAGCTTTGCTTGCACTTCCGCTCCGCTTTAGACTATAGGCAAAGATAAAGCGAAGCGACTTCAAGCTGCAACTGAAAATGTACGCTCCGAAACGCTGAGAGGGCACCCTTATCAGGTGCCCTCTCAACTCCAGTGACGATGTGAACAGCTAGAAGCTCAACCGTAACGAGAGTTGGAGTTGGCGGTTGGTGCCTAGGCCTACCTGGTTGCCGACTGTGCTGCCGAAGGTTCCGAAGCTGGTGCCTGCGGCGGCAGTGGTGAGCGGGGTGCCGGGTTGGACGGTGCCGGCTGCGCCGGGGGCGGAGGGGATGCCCTGCGTGAGGCGGACCGTGCCGGGGTTGGCCGGGTTGGGGTGGTTGAGGATGTTGTAGGCGTCGGCCTTGAACTCTGCCTTGAAGCGATCCCCGAGCGGGAAGGCCTTGCTGGCGGTGAGGTCGAACTGCACCAAGCCGGGGCCGGAGTAGTTGTTGCGGCGGGAGTTGCCGTTGGTCCCCGGGGCCGGGACGGAGAAGGCTGCCGGGTTCAGGTACTGGAAGCCGGTGTTGGTGGAGGAGAAGCCGACGTACTGCTTGAGGAAGGGGTTGACGCCGGGAACGATGTTGGGGCGGCGGATGTTGCGGGTGTTGCCGCCGCCGGGGACGTTGACGACCGCGGTGGTCTGGACGGCGCCGCCGGTGACGACGGGCGAGCTGTAAACCTGGCCGGCGTACGCCGTGCCAGCGTTGCCGACGTAGACAACATCGGGACGGCTGATGAGGACGTCGATCGGCACGCCTGAGCGGGCGTTGAGGATGCCGCCGACCTGGAAGCCGCCGAAGAGGACATCCTTGATGCCGGAGAGGCCGAAGTGCTTGCCGTGGCCGAAGGGCAGGTCGTAGAGGGCGGTGGCGTTCAGGTAGTGGCGGATATCGAAGGTGCCACGGCCGAACTCGGTGGAGAAGTCGTAGTTGTTGCCGGCGGTGGTGGCTTCATTGGAGCCGGACGAGTTGCCGAGCTCCTTGGCGAAGGTGTACTGCGCGCCGAAGCTGAAGCCGTCGTTGTAGCGGCGCTGGAGGGTGGACTGGAAGGCGTTGTAGCTGTCGGTGCCGCCGGAGGTCTTGTAGTCGATCTCGGCGAAGCGGTTGCCGAACTGGCGGGTGACGGTGGCCGCGCCGGTGGCGCCGTTGGTGGTGACGCCGGTGATGAGGTTAGTGACGGAGCGCAGGAAGAGGTTGCGACCCTGCGAGCCGACGTAGGCGGCCAGGAACTGGTACTTGCCGGGGAGCTCCTGCTCGACCGAGACGGAGTAGGTGCCGACGCGCTCGGGGATGCCGTAGTTGTTGGTGTAGGCGCGGGGCTGGTAGCCAAGCGTGGAGGAGTTGATGTCGTAGGTGTTGTAGACGTCGTTCAGGGGGTCGATGGGGTAGACCTTGCCGGAAGTGGCGACACCGCCGGTGTTGGAGAAGGTCTTGGTCACGCGGTCGTTGGCTTCAGGCTGGATCTGGTCTTCGGTCTGGCCAGGGCCGAAGAAGAGGCCGCCGCCGAGGCGGAGGACGGTCTTGTGGTTGAGCGCGGCGGGCGAGTAGGTGATGCCGACGCGCGGACCGAAGTCATTGGGGCCGGTGTGGTACCAGTCGCCGGCGTAGCCGGGACGGATGGTGCCGGCGTTGATGTCGAAGATGACGTCCTTGTTGCGGGACTCGTGGAGCGGCGAGTAGTACTCGTAGCGGAGGCCGTAGCTGATGGTCAGGTCGGGGGTGGCCTTCCACTCGTCCTGCGCGTAGCCGATGTAGTAGGCCTGGTGTACGTGGGCGTTGCCGCTCAAGCCGGTGAAGGGGCTCTTGTCGGAGAGGTTGCCGTAGAAGGCGATCGCGTCGGGGACGTTCTTCTGGAAGTTGGCGATGGAGTTGTAGGTGTAGGTGGTGCCGCCGATCTGGTCGTTGTAGAGGCCCAAGGGGCGGACCTCGACGCCGAACTTGAGGTTGTGGCGGCCGGCGATGTAGCTGAGGTTGTCGATGTAGGAGTAGCTCTGGCCGGTGTAGGGGGCTCCGACACCGTTGAAGGAGCTGGACAGGCTGATGAGTGCGCCGACATTGGTGAGGCCGGAGATGGCGATGCGGGTGCGGCTCAAGTCAGCGGCAGGGCTGGGGCCGGAGACGCCGAGTACGCGCTCCTTGATGCCGTTGAAGCCGAACTTGGTTTCGTTGAAGAGGCGCGGGGTCAGGACCTGGTTGAGGGCGATGGCGCCGTTCTGGGGGACGGCCACCTGGCCGAAGCGGCTGAGCGAGGCGTCCTGTACCTGGGTGGAGGTGCCCTGGTCACGGTTGTAGCGGGCGTACATCGTGAAGCGGTCGTTGAACTTGTAGTCGAAGCGGATGTTGCCGAAGTCTTCCTGAATGCGGTTCTGGCCGACCACGGACACAGGGACGGAGAGAGTGTTGCTGACCGCTTCTGTGGCGGCGTTGCCGCCTTCTGTGGGGAAGGCCTGGAGGACGCCGGCCAGTGCGGGCGACATGGTGAGAGTCTGCTGGCGCGCGTAGTTGCTGAGCGTGGAGGACGCGTACGGGGTGACGTAGACCTGGCGGAGACCTTCGTAGGAACCGAAGAAGAAGAGGCGGTCGTGGAAGAGGGGACCGCCGATGGAGCCGCCGAACTGGTTGAGGCGGAACTTGGTGGGCTTGGGCGCGGCGATGTAGTCGTTGCGCGCGTCGAGGGCGTCGTTGCGGAGGTACTCGAAGGCGGAGCCGTGAAGCTTGTTGGTGCCGGACTTGGAGACGAAGCTGATCTGGCCGCCGGTGCCGGTGCCCATTTCGGCGGGATAGCTGGAGCTGTCGACGCGGAACTCCTGGATGGCCTCGAGGGACTGCTGGAGGCGGAAGGTGGAGGTGAGCTCGCCGTTCAGATTGCCCGGGGAGGTGTCGATGATGGAGCTGGCCTCGATACCGTCGATGCGGATGATGTTTTCTTCGACGGAGCGGCCGGAGAAGTGGATGTTGTCGAAGGTGCCGGTGCCGGCGTTGGTGGCGCCGGGGGTGAGCAGGTAGAGCTGCGAGATCTGGCGGCCGTTGATGGGCAGCTCGGCGATGTCCTTGGTGCTGACGTTGGCGCCGATGCGGGCGCTGGAAGTGTCGAGCACATTGATATCAGTGGCGTTGACCTCGACGATGGCGCTGCCGGCGCTGACAGTGAGGGCCGGGGACCAGGTGAACTCCTGGCCGACCTGCAGGGTCAGGTCCTTGAGCTGCTGGGTGGCGAAGCCGGCGGAGGCGGCGCTGAGGGTGTAAGCGGCGGGCTGCAGCGAAGGCAGCGTGAAGGTGCCGGTGTCGCCGGTGGACGCGGTGCGGTCCTGGCCGGTGGCGAGGTTGTGCGCGATGATCGTGACGTTGGCGAGGACGGCGCCGGTGGGGTCCGTAACCGTGCCGGAGACGCGCGCGGTGCTGGTTTGCGCGAGAACGCCAGTGCAGGGCAGAAGGGCGGCGAGAAGCGCTCCCGCTCGGATCATTTTTCGATAAATGGGCAGCATATGTGGTTAGCGTAGGCGGCGGTCCAGGCCGAGGTGATGGGCGGTCGGTGAACGTTCGGTGAATGTTCCGTGAATGCGGGTGTGAGCTGCTCGGCGGTTTGCTGTGAATTCTCTGGAGGTTCTTGATACATGCAGGTTTGCCAAGGTGATTCAGGAGTGGGGAGCGGTTCGCGCATACCCGAGCGAAGCCCTGCCTTCGCGAGGACGAACTGTCGTGAAGGATGGGCACCCGAAATCTCCGGGAGGCGCTGACCCCGCGTGGAGCTTCGGCGAGGTAAGTACACCCGATATCCTGAAAACCGGTGCTTAAAAAGCGTATTGAACTGGTAGAGGATAGGGAACGAAGGCGGTTGCCATGGATTGAGAGAGCCCCTGGCGCGCCTTTCTTCAAGACCGAGAATGGTGATGCGTGGCACCCGATCGGTCAGAACGATGCGGTGACCTGGGCTGAGCTTGCGCCGCTGTACCGGCGACGGGATGTCCGGGCGGTTGAGGAGTACCTGCACTATCTGCAACGGCATGGGGTTACGGTCCTCCGGCTGATGCTGGAGTATTCGCAGGGTCGGGGACGGCACTTCGAGACCCGGACAGGGCGCTGGTCGACCGGAATGGTCGCCTACTGGGACGACCTGTTTGCGCTGTGCGAGAAGTACTGCCTCCGGGTGCTGTTGACTCCGTTCGACACGTTCTGGATGTGGAAGAAGTTCAAGGATCACCCTTATAGCCGGGGGCTGGGCGGGCCGCTGGAGCATCCATCGCAACTGCTGCTTTGCCGGGAGACACGCGAGGCGATCAAGGCGCGACTGTGCTTCGCGGCGGAGAGGTGGGGCGGCTCCGGCGCGCTCTTTGCGTGGGACCTGTGGAACGAAATCCATCCGGCACAGGGGGGCATGAGCGCGGAGCCTTTTGGGGAGTTCATTGAGGAGCTTTCCGCGGCCGTAAAGCAAACGGAACTGCGGGTGCATGGGCGTGCGCACCTGCAGACAGTAAGCCTGTTCGGGCCGGAGCTGAAGGACAGGCCGGAGATGGCGATGGAAGGAGCGATCTTCCGGCATCCGGCGCTCGACTTCGCGACGGTGCACATCTATGAGCACGGGACGATCGACGACCCGCGCAACACGGTGAGTGCGGCCCTGGCGATGGGGAGGATCGTTAAGGAGTCGATTGGGGAGATTGCGGACGGGCGACCGTTTCTGGATACGGAGCATGGCCCGATCCACTCGTTCAAGGACAAGCGGCGGACGCTGCCGGAACCGTTCGACGATGAATACTTCCGCCATATGCAGTGGGCTCACCTGGCGAGCGGCGGGGCCGGCGGCGGCATGCGCTGGCCGAATCGGCATCCGCATACGCTGACGCATGGAATGCGGAAGGCACAACTGGCGATGAGCGGGTTTCTGCCGTGTCTCGACTGGCTACGGTTCGACCGCCGCAACGTGACCGACGAACTGGAGGTGCGGGTCGGCGGACGAGTGGTGACGCGGAAAGTGGCCCGATTCGGATGTGCTTCGCGGGATCAGGCGCTTCTTTACCTGCTGCGGCAGGATGCGCTGACGAAAGATGGACGCCTCGATGAGCATGCCGAGGGCATCGGGGTGTCGGTGAGGGTGCCGGGCTTCCCGGAAGGCTCCAGCAGGGTATGCGTGTGGGACACAGTGCGCGGCAGGGTGATCCGCAATTCGGTGCAACAGGTCGGCCCACGCGGCTTGCTGGAGCTACCGGCGCTCACCGGAGATTACGCCGTCGCCGTGTGCCGGATGGAACGAAGCGGTTCCGCGCAGGCGCGGTTTCTCTTCTGAGGGTGAGGGTTGCGATTCGATAAGCAAAGAGGCGAGCCTTCGCGGCTCGCCTGCGGTGTACCCCGGAAAACAGTTTAGTAGCTGAAGAACTCGTTGGTGCCGCGACGCATGGCGATGCCCCGGGTCAGGAGGATCATAGCTACGACGAAGAGCAGCAGGTCCCAGTAGGCCATCGGGTGGGCCCAGCCGGGGGAGTACTGGAGATCCTGGCCGGTCCAGAGGGTGAGAAA
>CAXSHQ010000015.1:0-2121 GCA_964236875.1 uncultured Acidobacteriaceae bacterium
TTATGAGACTGGTTCTAGCGTGTTCCCGTTGAATTCGAGCGTCGAAGACCGTGAACCGCTTATCTACACCTTCTGATTGATTCAGAATCTTCTCCATCGCTTCCGGGGTGATGTCACCCGGAAGCAGGATCGAGTTCTTACCGTATCGCAGGAACGTAACAATGCTAAGAGCATTTCCATACTCGTTGTCGTCTGTATGCAAGTCATCGCAGTAGCTCGGACGAACCCAGTAGAGCCCATACTCTAACGGCGCGACAGTACTAACGGAGGAGTCATACTCTATTGTTTGTAGAGGCAGTCTGCGGCTCGCGAAGAGTGCGCGGTAGTTCTTCAGACTTTTGTTCCCGTCAATATTCTGTATCCGATCCCAGTCGACAGCGTCTCGCTCTTTATCGTGTGGGCAAGTGATCAGCTTAGGATAAAGCTTTTCGCCGTCGTCAAGAGAACCGCAGTCAGAAATGTGATCGTGATGTGGATGCGTCAAGACAGCCTGAGCAATCTTGCAGCCTTTGTATTTGGACAGCTTGTCGTAGAGGTTGTCGATAATAAAATCAGATGTGCTGAACTCTTTGCTGCAGGAGATGTCAAAAATCATCCCCTGATTGTGGGGCGTGCGAACGAATGCAGCCGAACCCCGCCCAACGTTGAAAACCCAAATAAAGGTATCCGTAGACTTGTGCCAAGCCATCACTCCTCCGTGCTTTCGCCGCCTTGTGCGTGAGGTGGTTGCTTATTGGATTCAATCTTAGGCGCGTTAGTGGCAAGCGAGAGTGAACAATTAAGCAGATGTTCGACCCGATAAATAGCAAAGCGTCGAAAGCGTAAGTAGTAAACCCACGAAAAGACCGCCGCTAAGCTCGCACAGCTAAGCCACAGTTTAGCTGTGACGGGCACGGCGGTAGAATTGAAGACCAGCTTCGCACCCGGTCGGAACGCCCTGATACAGAGTACGATCGCCAACGTGGCAAAGGATGCGGACGAACCGCGATAGTAGCCTTCGCGGTAGAGATAGACATCGTGGTCTTCAGTTTTTCCGCTCTGAGACAACACGGCTTGGCATGCACCGACGAGTTTACGACAAGAGTAGTTGCTAAATCTGTTGACAGTCCTTTGGACAGAGCAGCTCGAGCAGCTTCTATAGAAGCTTTATTCTGTGACTCTTTCTCATATAGTTGTTCCCCGCTGGGATGAAGATTCATCAAGCCTTGAACGAGGTGTCCGCAGCAATAAGCAAGAAAAAAGAGAATAGCCAGATCCTCTTTCGAAAGGTCGAAGTTCCAGACACGAAGCGAGTAGTTTGGGAAAAGAAATGCCCGCTCAGAATGCAGATCGCAACAAGAGCAATCGCACCCGGAGCTAGGTATCCTAAGACTTCGTAGATCGTAAACTTTAGGCTCTTCATCAACTGCAGTTTAGGAGCAGCCGCTGGTGCTGCCGCATTCCATGCAGCGGTAGCAGGAGCCGTTGCGGGTCATGATGGCTCCGCAGGTGCTGCAACTGGGGGCGTCGCCCATGTCGTAGAGGGACTTCATGGCGGTGGCGGCGTGGTAGAGGCCGCGGTCTTCGAGTTGTACGTTGTAGGTTGTGCGTTCTACGTTGCTGTCTGTGCCGCTGCGAGCGGCTAAGTCAGGGGCGATGCCGCCCTGGGGGGCTCGGCGGTCGTTGTAGACCGAGGGGTCGTCGAGCAGCGAGGTGGGCTCGGGGTTGTGGCCGGTGGAGGCATGGGCGGGGGCAGAAGCGGGTTCTCCGCCTTCGGCGAAGGATGACAAGCCAGAAAGGTTCGGGAGGATGGCGTTATCAGGGGCGACGACCATGCCGGCGACCGGGATGGAGTGGGCGGCGCGGGTGCCCGTGGTGAGGGCTCCGGTATGGGCGGGCGCAGATACAGGGGTCTCTCCACTCCGCTGCGCTCCAGTCGAGATGACGCCCTGTATAGGCGCTCCGGCTGAGAGGACAGTCTGTGCAGGTCCTCCGTTCGAGCTGACACCTGTGGATGCAGCGGCGGGGTTGAGGCCGGCGAAGAGCTGCACGAGCCCGCCGTCCTCGTCGCCCACCAGCGCATCGGCGGGCAGCCGCACGTCGTCGATGAAGACCTGGAACTGCTGCTCGGGGCTGACGAGC
>CAXSHQ010000015.1:2131-8445 GCA_964236875.1 uncultured Acidobacteriaceae bacterium
AGGCCGGCGAAGAGGTCGAGCTGCTGGCCGGAGAGGAAGCGGAGCTGCATCCAGCGGAAGAGGTAATCCATGATGGACTTGGCGAAGCCGATGTTCTCGTTGCCGGTCCAACCGGAGGGCTCGAAACGGGTGTGGGCGAACTTCTCGCAGAGGAGCTTGAGCTGGACTCCGTGTTGGCGGCACATTCTGACGGCGGTGGTGAAGCTGTCCATGAGTCCGGAGACGGTGGAGCCTTCCTTGGCCATGCGGATGAAGATTTCGCCGGGGCAGCCGTTGGGGTAGAGGCCGACGGTGACGTAGCCTTCGTGGTCGGCGATGCGGAATTTGTGGGTGATCGACGCGCGCTCGGCGGGGAGGCGGTGACGGACGGCGCGCGGCGGACCGGCGGAGTCGGGGGCGTCGGCATCGCGGCTGGAGGCGTGGAGGATCTGGTCGAGCTGGGCCTGGGCGGCAGCGAGCTTCTGCTGGGCCGTGGTGGCTTCCAACTGTGCGTCGGCGGTGAGGGACTTTTCGGCGGCGATGAGCTCGGCGAGCTCTATGGCGGCGGCGTGGCCGGGGGTGTTGTCGGGGCTTGGGCTGCCGGAGGCATGGGCGGGGGCGGAACTACCGAGATCCTTCGCTGCGCTCAGGATGACGCCTTCTTTATTGGAAGCCGCCTTGGAGTCGCCGGTGCCCTTTGTGTCCTTGTCGGTCTGGGCGGAGACGTTGAGGGGCTGGGTGCCC
This sequence comes from uncultured Acidobacteriaceae bacterium, assembly GCA_964236875.1. Classification (GTDB taxonomy): domain Bacteria; phylum Acidobacteriota; class Terriglobia; order Terriglobales; family Acidobacteriaceae; genus Granulicella. Next base: position 2,855 of record CAXSHQ010000015.1, read on the forward strand.
TTGGAGCCGTCGCGGTAGATGGCTACGGCCTTGAGACCGAGACGCCAGGACTCGGTGTAGGCGTCGGCGATGTCCTGCGCGGTGCAGTCGTTGGGGAGGTTGACGGTTTTGGAGATGGCGCCGGAGAGAAACGGCTGGGCGGCGGCCATCATCTTGACGTGGCCCTGCCAGGAGATGGTGCGGGTGCCCTTGGCGGGCTTGAAGGAGCAATCGAAGACGGCGAGGTGCTCGGGCTTGAGGGCGGGTGCGCCTTCGATGGTGCCGGTGGCGTCGATATAGTTGACGATGGCTTCGACCTGGGAGCCACCGTAGCCGAGCTTGAAGAGCGCGCCGGGGACGGTGTTGTTGACGATCTTGATCATGCCGCCGCCGACGAGCTTCTTGTACTTGACGAGGGCGAGGTCGGGCTCGATGCCGGTGGTGTCGCAGTCCATCATGAAGCCGATGGTGCCGGTGGGGGCGAGCACAGTGACTTGGGAGTTGCGATAGCCGAAGCGCTCGCCGAGGACGAGGGCCTCGTCCCAGGATTCCTGCGCGGCCTGCTTGAGGTCGGAGAGCTGTGGGGCAACGAACGGCTCCTTGCTCTGCTTGAGGCCCTTATCGAGGTTGTTGACCTCGGCGCGGTGCATGCGGATGACGTTGAGGAAGGGCTCGCGGTTGACGTAGAAGCCGGGGCAGGCTCCGCCCTGGACGCCGTTGCTCTTGGTGATGGGGGTGGCGGCGCCGAGCGGCGGGCAGTCGGCCGCGATGCGGGCGGACTGCGCGTAGGCGTCGCCGCAGAGGATGGCGGTAACGGTGGCGGCGAAGGCGCGGCCGGCGTCGGAGTCGTAGGGCAGGCCGAAGTCCATGAGCAAGGCGCCGAGGTTGGCGTAGCCGAGGCCGAGCGGGCGGTAGTCGTGGGAGTTGCGCGAGATCTGCTCGGTGGGGTAGCCGGCCGCGTCGACGATGATCTCCATGGCAGTGGTGACGACGGCGATGGCGTGACGGTAGGCGGGGATGTCGAACTTGCCCGCGGGGGTAAGGAACTTCATCAGGTTGAAGCTGGCGAGGTTGCAGGCGGAATCATCGAGAAACATGTACTCGCTGCACGGATTGCTGGCGTTGATGCGGTCGGTGTTCTTCGACGTGTGCCAGCGGTTGATGGTGGTGTCGTACTGCATGCCGGGGTCGCCGCACTGCCAGGTGGCTTCGGCGAGCTGGTGCATGAGGTCGCGGGCGCGGTGGGTCTTGACTGGGGAGCCGTCCTTGACGGACCTGGTGGAGAAGTCGAGGTCGTGCTCGACGGCGTGCATGAACTCATCGTTGACGCGGACGGAGTTGTTGGCGTTCTGGAAGAAGATGGAGGTGAAGGCCTCGGAGTCGGGGCCGGAGCCGTCGTAGCCGGCGGCCATCAGGGTCCAGGCCTTGCGCTCTTCCGCGACCTTGCACTGGATGAAGTCTTCGATATCCGGGTGGTCGATGTTGAGGACCACCATCTTGGCAGCGCGGCGGGTCTTGCCGCCGGACTTGATCACGCCGGCAAAGGCGTCGAAGCCGCGCATGAAGCTCAGCGGGCCGGAAGCTGTGCCGCCGCCGCTCAGCGTCTCCATGCTCCCGCGGATCTTGCTGAGGTTGGAGCCCGCGCCGGAACCCCACTTGAAGAGCATGCCTTCGGTCTTGGCGAGGGTGAGGATGGAGTCCAGCGAATCCTGCACGGAGTTGATGAAGCAGGCGGAGCACTGCGGGCGGGAGTAGCCGGTGCGGGAGAAAACGGTCTCGCCTTGGTGGTTATTGGCGGCCGCGTCCCAGTGCCAGTTCTGGGCGTCGGAGTTGGGCTCGAGGCGGTCGCAGCCGACGTTGAACCAGACGGGCGAGTTGAAGGCAGCCTTCTGGTTGACGAGCAGGTGGGTGAGCTCGGCGAAGAAGATTTCAGCGGCTTCCTCGGAGGCGAAGTAGCCATCGCGCTTGCCCCAATCGCGAATGCTTTCGGCCACGCGGGAGATCAGGTCGCGGACACCCTTTTCACGCTCCGGGGTGCCGACCTGGCCGTGCAGATACTTGCTGGCGACGATGTTGGTCGCGGTCATGGACCAGTCGGCGGGAACCTCGACGTTCTTCTGCTCGAAGATCAGCTTGCCCTTGAAGTCCTGAATGACCGCGTCGCGGTGCTCCCACTTGACCTCGTCGAAGGGGCTGACGCCGGGCTTCGAGAAGAAACGGTCGAAGGTCAGGCCGCGGGCTTCCGCGTGGTGGCGGGCGTGGCCGTGGTGGGCCGGCGCGCCGGCGTGGGAGGTGGTGGGGACTTCAGTGTGAACCGCGGAATGGGGCATGTCGGACATAAGCGGGGCGGAACCTCTTCAAGAGATTGGATGAAACGGGTGGTGCGCCCGGCGCGGAAGTGGCGCGACCTGGGGTGCTGCTGAACCAAACTCGTACGGCTGTGACCGGGTGTCACTGGGGCGTGAGGGGGCTACGCTCCGGCGAAGGTTCCGCGGAGGTGTGAGCCCTGAAGGCAGGCGCTTCACCAGGGACGGTGAAGATGAAAGTACCGCCACGGGTGGGGCGAGTCAAGGAGAAAGTACACAATATCTAGTGGTGCCGAGCTAGGTTCTTCGATTTCTGACACTTACGGCGAACCGAAGTTGGGCATTCATGGGTTTTGCTGGGGTTTCGATGTGGAAAGCTCAGGGAGAGTGCGTCTTTTCTGGAGTTCCGGATTCATGTTCCGTTCACACTCCAGCTCCCTGCATCAGAGTAGGGCTTGCAGGGGCGTGGATAACCGCGCAAGAACGGTGTCTGGGTAGAAAACCGGGGAGTGCGGCGGCTCTGTAGCGGACGGAGGGCCTCAACGGGTGTCGGCGGCGGCGGGGGCGGCTCCCGACGTGGCAATAAGGCCGCCACGGACGGGGCACCCGGAAGGTTTGTGCTGTACCTGCACAATGCAACGGCCCGCCGGGTGGCGGGCCATTGTGTGGTCGGTGATGGAGGAGCGCTACTTGTTCTTGAAGGCTTCTACGCCGGCGACGAACTTGTCTTTGAGGTGTTCGGTTTCGGAGGCGACGCCTTCGCGGGAGTTGTGCGCGTCGGTGCGGGCTTCGGCGGCGTTTTCGTTCTTGGCGTCGGTGGCGGCTTCCTTCACCGAGCCCCAGGCCTGCTCGCCGTGGCCTTTTACTTCCTGCGCGGTTCCCTTGTTGGCGAGAGACTGGTCGTGAAAGACTTCGCCGATCTTCTGCTTGGCCTCGCCGACTACTTCGTCGAACTTGCCCTTGACGGTGCTATCGCTGGTGCTCATGGACTTTTCTCTTTCTTCGGAGCGCTGAAGTGAAAAAGCGGTGCCCGCCGCTCCGGGACTGCACCGCTTTGATTGCCTGGAAGAGGACTAGATGCCGCCCCGGCGCCCGGTGAGCAGGTTGAAGATGAGGATGATGATGGCCAGCACCAGCAAAAGGTGAATCCAACTGCCGACGGTGTAGACGTTCACGACTCCGAGGAGCCAAAGGATCAGAAGGATGATGGTGATGGTCCAAAGCATAAAAGTCGATCTCCTGAAGCAAGAAGTCGCGCAAGAAAGCGCATGGAAAAGGGCGCGTGGCTAGGGTCCCGCGTCCGCTAAAGGTAAGTTGCTTCGAGGAAAGGCGAGGTTGTCCTCCTGATGAGGTATATCTGTGGGGTGGCGGGTCTCCGCGGGTGCGTGTAGCTAACCGGGAGACACGCAGATCCTCCGCCTCGGGCGAGGGCTGACAAGGCAAAGCACCATGCAAGAGTTCGAGCCGATACGGACGGTGGCCATCCAGGGGGAGCGTGGGTCGAACAGCCACATGGCGGCGCTCGCGATGCTGGGCCCTGAGATCCAGGTGAAGGCGTGCGTGTTGAGCCCGGAGGTGATCGCGGAGGTGGAGAGCGGCCACGTAGACGGGGCGGTGCTGCCGATCGAGAACAGCCTGCATGGGTCGGTGGCGGAGCACTATGACCTGCTGCTGGAGCATCCGCTGCGGCTGGACCGCGAAAGCGTGCTGCAGATCCGGCACAACCTGGTGGTGGGGCCGGGGGTGAGGCTGAAAGACATACGGCGGGTGATCTCGCACCCGGTGGCGCTGACCCAGTGCCGGCTCTCACTAAAGAAGCTGCGGGGGGAGCTGCCCGGGCTGGAGGTGCTGCCGTTTTACGACACGGCAGGCAGCGTGAAGCACCTGATGGAAGAAGGCCTGGGGTCCACGGCGGGGATTGCGCCGCTGCTGGCGGCGGAGATCTATGGGGCTACTGTTTTGCGCGAAGGCCTGGAAGACCATGCGGAGAACTGGACGCGGTTCCACTTGGTGCGGCGGGCGGCCGATCCTTCGGCGGCGGTGGGTGAGGCGAACAAGATGAGCGCGGCGTTTGCGGTGGAGCACCGGCCGGGGACGCTGGTGCGAGCGCTGCAGCGGCTGGCCGAAGCGGGAGTGGACCTGAGCAAGATCGAGTCGCGTCCAGTGCCGGGGAGCCCGTGGGAGTACGTGTTCTATGTGGACTTCCGGTTTGCGGGAGCGGCGATGGCGGAGAGTGCCCTGGCCGCCCTGGGGGAAGAGTGCCGGATGGTGAAGGAGCTGGGGCGGTATGCGGCGGCGTGAAGGCCTTTTCCTGCGGGTGTGAGGGTGCTCGGCTCGCCGCTTGTGCGGCTTGCCTCACGGAATAAAGGTCTTTCCACTACGCGCTTCGCGCTCCGGTCGAAATGACACGCTTTGTAGCTGAGGGAGGAAGGCTGCAGTCTTTCTGAGGCTGCTATCGCTTGGCTACTTGAAGGACGGTAGATGGAACTCTACACCGGCCTTCTCGTTGATCATCTCGGTGGCGGCGAGGTCGATCTGATCTACGGGAATGGTGCGGACTCGGGCGCCGGTGATGTAGAGCGCGGTGCGCGTGAGGGCGTAGTTGCGGATCTGCTCGGGTGGGCGGCCATCCTTGAAGACGATGGTGACGGCTTCCTCTTCAGGCAGGGGGGCAGGCGGTTTGGCCGGAGCAGGGTGAGTGGCTTGGACCGGCGCCGCTTCGTAGGGTGGAGGCGCGGGTTGTGCAGGCTCCTGCGCGGGTTCGCTGGAGCGTTCGTAGCCGCTGCGTGAGCCCGGTGGCGCGGCGAACAGGCCGGTGTAGGCAGGCGCATACGAGTCCGCGTAGGCGTTGCCGGCAGGGACGTAGCCGTTACGCTGGTCGTTCGGTTTTTCTGTCGCTTCCAGGAACTCGGGGTCGTTGCCGACGCCGAAGTAAGAGGGATAGCCGAGTGTTACGAAGCCTACATCGCCGTAGCCGGAACGCTCATGCTCCCCGCCACGGCGGCGGGCGCCGTTGGAGTTGGAGCCAAAGAGCGGCTGCGTGCTGGTGACGCCGGGTGGCGGGAAGAGGCTTCGACCGACGTCGTAGTTAATGCCGGGCGGCGGAAACAGGGTTTGTGCGCCGAAGCTGCCGCGGTTGGGGGGAGCGCCGAAGGTGATGCGAGGCGTACCGCGGCCGGGGCCAGGCGCGGGAATATTTCGAGCGGGAGGTGCGCCGCCTCCGCGCGGTGCTGAGGGCGGAGGGGAGAAGCCGCCGTGCGCGCCGCCACCGTGCTGGGCTGAGGCAGCCATACCGAGCGCGAATGC
>CAXSHQ010000015.1:8455-19045 GCA_964236875.1 uncultured Acidobacteriaceae bacterium
GAAGCCTGCTCATGCCGGGCAGTGTACGCTTCGGGGCACGGTGTGCGCGAACGCTCATGCGAAGTTGGATGTGGCGAGCGGGCTCTCGAATCTCCGCGCGTTGTAACTTGCCACCATCTGCGCCCAGGCCTGTGCGCTTATAAACACTTCCTACAATACGTCTCCCATACTGCAGTTCTGCCAGAGGGAGTCTTACCTGAGGGTATTTCAACAGCAGATCGACAAAGTTGCGCCGCAGTCCAGCAGAACTCCTCAGAATCCTTGCACTGTTCGCAGGTTGAAGCGTTCCGAACCTGTCAAGACTCCTTATGCCTTACAGCACTCGCAAGCCCAGCAAACAAAAGGGAAACGGCACGCAAGAAATTTGCATAGCAATTGCCTCCCACTCACTACAATGGAAGATAGGCCCACATGTATCCCCACAGGCGCAGCAGCGAACTCACCAGCCGCCACATGATTCTAAGCCGTGTCATTGCTATACTTTGCGCCTAAGTCCAAGCGGCTCAATACTTTGCGCGGTCCCCCGCGCGTGAGCCGCTGAAATCAGGAAACTTAGCTCCAAAATAAACCCCAAAGGGGGAGGGGGTGGGCAGGCGGGGTCCGTAGTGGGTCTTTGCGGCAGCGGCATGCATCCAACGCATCGTCGGGCCGTGTACGGCCGTCCACAGCACCGCTTTCCAACTCCCAAGGAGACACCATGGCTTTTGAACTTCCTCCCCTGCCCTACGACTACGCCGCTCTCGAGCCCACCATCGACGAAGCGACCATGAAGCTCCACCACGACAAGCACCACCAGACCTACGTCACCAACCTCAACGGCGCCGTCGAGAAGCATCCAGACCTCGGCAGCAAGACCCCCGAGGAGCTCGTTAGGGACCTCAGTTCCGTCCCTGAGGAAGTCCGCACCGTCGTCCGCAACAACGGCGGCGGCCACGTCAACCACACCATGTTCTGGACCATCATGAAGCCAGGCGGCGGTGGCGAGCCCACCGGCCCCGTAGCCGACCAGATCAAGGCCGACTTCGGCGACTTCGAGACCTTCAAGAAGACCTTCAACGAGACCACGGCCAAGCAGTTCGGCGCCGGCTGGGGCTGGGTGGTGTTCAAGGAAGGCAAGCTCGCCATCGTCACCACGCCTAACCAGGACAATCCCTTGAGCCAGGGCCTCTACCCCATCCTCGGCAACGACGTCTGGGAGCACGCCTACTACCTCAAGTACCAGAACAAGCGCCCCGACTACCTCGCCGCCTGGTGGAGCGTCGTCAACTGGGACGAGATCAACAAGCGCTTCATCACTGCCAAGAACGCCTAGCCTCATCGAACATCGCACACCAAGCAGGGCTGCCCACACGGCAGCCCTGTTGCTTTTGCCTATGCCAAATCCAGCCAAATCCGGCAAGAGTCTCGAACGTGTGCAGCCGCGTCCTATAGGACACCTGTTCCAGGTGCCCTGAGGCTTCTTGCATGTGGATTGTCCGGCTGGCCCTGCGCCGCCCCTACACCTTCGTCGTTGTGTCGATGCTCATCGCGCTGCTCGGCATTGGCTCCGCCGTCGAATCGCCCAAGGACATCTTCCCCTACATCAACATCCCCGTCGTCACGATCGTGTGGACCTACTCCGGCCTTACGCCCTCTGAGATGGAAGGCCGCGTCGTCACCGTGTGTGAGCGTGCGCTCACCACCACGGTCAACGATATGGAGCACACCGAAAGCCAGAGCTACCAGGGCATCGCGGTGGTAAAGGTCTTCTTCCAGCCCACCGTGAAGGTAGAGCTCGCCCTCGCGCAGATCACCGCCGTCGTCCAGACCATTCTGCGCGTGCTACCCCCAGGCTCCTTCCCACCCTTCGTCCTCAAGTACGACGCCTCTTCCGTACCCATCGTCGAGCTCGGCCTCAGCGGCAAGGGCCTGAGCGAAGCCGACCTCTACGACGACGGTCTGCAGTTCATACGTCCCCGTCTGGCTGTTGTCAAAGGCGCCAGCGTCCCGCTTCCCTTTGGCGGCAAGGTCAAGCAGGTCATGGTCGATACCGACCCTAACCTGCTCTTCGCCCATCACCTCTCCGCTGCGGACGTTTCCACGGCCATCAACCAGCAGAACCTCATCCTGCCTGCCGGCACCGCGCGCATGGGCGACCGCGAGTTCGTCGTCAAGACAAACTCCTCGCCCTCCACTCTCTCCGCGCTCAACGACCTGCCCATCCGCGCCTCCAATGGCGCTATCGTCTACATCAAAGATGTCGCCCAGGTCCACATGGGCTTCGCCACACAGACCAACGTCGTGCGCGAAAACGGCAAGCGTTCCGCGCTGCTCACCGTCCTCAAGAACGGTGACACCTCCACGCTCGACATCGTCGATAAAACCAAGAAGATCATCCCGCAGCTCACCGCAGGCCTCGGTGCGCTCGAGGTCACGCCCCTCTTCGACCAATCCATCTTCGTGCGCACCTCCATCAATGAAGTCGTGCGTGAAGCCACTAGCGCCGCGCTGCTCACCGGCCTCATGATCCTGCTCTTCCTCGGCTCATGGCGCTCCACGTTGATCGTCTGCATCTCCATCCCGCTCTCCATCGCCACGTCGCTCTGCATCCTCGCCGCGCTCGGTGAAACCATCAACGTGATGACGCTCGGCGGCTTGGCACTCGCCGTCGGCATCCTTGTGGACGATGCCACCGTAGAGATCGAAAACACCCACCGCAACATGGCCGAAAAGAAGCCGCTCACGCGCGCCATCCTTGACTCGGCCCAGCAGGTCGCTGCGCCGGCTTTTGTCTCCACGCTTTCCATCTGCATCGTGTTCCTGCCCGTCGTGCTGCTCACCGGCGCGGCCAAATACCTCTTCACCCCACTCGCCATGGCCGTCGCGTTCGCCATGATGGCCAGCTACTTCCTCTCGCGCACGCTCGTGCCCACCATGATGCACTTCCTGCTCGGTAAGGAGATTCAGCTCTACCAAGACGAAGGCGAGTCCGAGCGCGAAGAGCGGCGCAGCTTCATCTGGCGCTGGCACTCGAAGTTCGAGCGCCAGTTCGACAAGATGGCCCACCGCTACAAGAACCTGCTCGACTGGTGCCTCGACAACGCCGCGATTACCATCGGCGTCTTCGCGCTGGTCATCGTCGTTTCACTGCCCATGCTCTTCTTTATCGGCCGCGACTTCTTCCCGTACGTCGACTCCGGCCAGATGAACCTGCATGTCAACCCGCCCGAGGGTCTGCGCCTCGAAGACTCCGAGCAGTACTTCGCTGCCGTCGAGAAGGAGATTCGCAACGTAGTGCCCGCCGAGCGTGTCGAGCTCATCATTGACAACATCGGCCTGCCCAACAGCGGCATCAATCTCGCCTTCGGCAACTCTTCCACCGTCTCCAACTCCGACGGCGACATCCAGATCGCGCTCAAGCCCGGCAAGAAGGACACTCAGAAGTACATGCGTGCCTTGCGCGAAGACCTGCGTGAAAAGTTCCCCGATGCCACCTTCTTCTTCACACCGGCGAACATCACCAACCAGATCCTCGACTTCGGCCTGCCGGCCCCCATCGATCTGCAGGTCTCCGGCCACGCTCCCACCAACTATCAACTGGCCAAAAAGCTAGCCAAGCAGATCGCCGGCATCCCCGGCGCGGTCGACGTGCACATCCATCAGCAGGTGCAGTACCCCACCATGCAGGTCAACGTGGATCGCAGCAAAGCCCGGCAGATCGGCCTTACCCAGCAGGATGTCGCGCAGTCCACCCTCATCTCGCTTACCGGCACGGGCCAGACCGCGCCCAACGAGTGGCTCAATCCCGCTACCGGCGTCAACTACCAGATCGTCACGCAAACACCGCAGTACCGCATCGGTTCTCTCCAGGAGATGGCGCGCACACCCGTGACCACGCCGCAAGGCAACGCCTCGCAACTGCTCGGCAATCTTGCCACTTTCCGTCGCGATGAGAGCCCCATCATCGTCAACCACTACGACATCCAGCCGGTCTTCGATATCTACGCCGACGTCGATCGCCGCGATCTCGGCGGCGTCTCCAGCGAGATCGAAAAGATCATGCACGACACGGAGAAAGGCTTGCCCAAAACGACGACCCTCGCCCTGCGCGGCGAAGTCGCCACCATGAACGAGTCATTCCTCCGCCTCGGCATCGGCATCGTCTTCGCGATCATGCTGGTCTACCTGCTCATGGCTGTGAACTTCCAGTCCTGGCTTGATCCGCTGATCATCCTCATGGCGCTGCCCGGCGCGTTCTGCGGCATCCTCTGGATGCTCTTCCTCACCCAGACCACCTTCAACGTACCTTCGCTCATGGGCGCCATCATGACCATCGGCGTAGCGACCGCGAACTCGATCTTGATGGTCGTGTTCGCGAACGATGAGCGCCTCGCCGGCAAGAACCAGCGCGAGGCCGCGCTCAACGCCGGCCACACGCGCCTCCGTCCCGTGCTCATGACCGCGCTGGCCATGATCATCGGCATGCTGCCCATGGCGCTGGCCTTCGGTGAAGGCGGCGAGCAGAACGCGCCGCTCGGCCGTGCTGTCATCGGCGGCCTCATCTTCGCCACGTTCAGCACGCTGTTCCTGGTGCCGACCATCTATTCGTTGCTCAAGAAGCGCCCGCCCATCGACTACACCAAAGAAATCGAAGACGAGGCCGGGGAAACACCCGGTGGCGCCCAGCATGCACGCCCGCAGGGAAGAACACAGGAGCAGCCCGCATAATGGCCGACCCGCAAAAACCTAGAGACCCGAACAACAACAAGGAGCCTCGGCTGCCCGCGCCTGAAGAAAGCAAGCCGGGCCACAACCTGCCCTGGCCGCAAAGCAGCGATCCTGCGAAGCTGGGCGAGCGCTTCCAGCACGGCGGTTCCCCTGAGCAGCGCGAGCTGGGCGCCGGCTTCGAGCGTTCCAATGAGGCCACGGAGATCGAGCTCGGCCGTGAGTTCGCCGACCCCAGCTTCGCCGACAATCGCAAGCTCGCCAACTCCTTCGCAGACCCGAACTCCGTCGACGACGGCCGCCTCGGCAAGAGCTTCGAAGAAGAAAACTTCAGCGGCAAGAAGCACAAGCCGCCCTTCGCGCAGCGCGTCCACAAGCCGGCCAACCGCCGCCCGCTCTACATCACGCTGCTGGTGCTGGCCTGCATCTTCACCCTGGTTGTGCTCGCCGGCTGGCTCATGCGCCGCCCCAACAAGAAAGCCACGGACAAGGACGCCCAGCGGGAGCGCACCGCCAAGCCGGTCGTGGAGGTTGCCAAGGTCCAGCGCTCGAAGGAAGGCGCCGGCCTCGTTGTTCCCGGCACCGCGATTCCACTCACGGAAGCGTATGTGTATGCACGCGCCAACGGCTATCTCAAAACGCGGCTCGTTGATATCGGCGACCACGTTCGCAAGAACCAGTTGCTCGCCATCATTGACGCGCCCGACCTCGATCAGCAGGTGGAGCAGGCACGCCAGCAGCTACGCCAGGCCGAGCAACAGCTCGAGCAGCAGAAATCGCAGCTTGCGCTCGCCACCGTCACTGTGGAGCGCTATCGCGTCCTCGTGGCCAAAGGTGTCTTCTCGCGCCAGGAAGGCGATCAGCGCGAAGCCAATTACCAGTCTGAGCAGGCCAATGTAGCCGCCGCGCAGCGCAATGTGGAAGCCTACAAGGCCAACCTCCGCCGCGTCATCGCACTGCAACAGTTTGAGTACGTGCGTGCGCCGTTCGATGGTGTCGTCACGCAGCGCAACGTCGATGTCGGCGCGCTGATCTCCGCAAGCGGGACCAGCTCCGGCATGCAGAGCGGCCCCGCGCCGCAGGGACAGAGCTCCAGCACCGGCGGTAGCCAGCAAGCCGGTCAGGCCAACAACGCCGGCAGTTCCGGCAACACCAATACCTCCGCGACATCCTCTCAGTCGCCCGGCCAGGGTGGACCGCTCTTCGGCATCGCCGACGTGCGCCGCCTGCGCATTCTCGTCTCCGTTCCGGAGGGCTACGCCACCGCCATCCATCCCGGCGGCCGCGTCGAACTCGCCGTGCAGGAGTACGCCGGCCTGCCCTTCAGCGGCGACGTCACGCGCACCGCGAACTCCGTCGACCCCAACACCCGCACCATGCTCACCGAGGTTCAGGTGGACAACAGCCAGGGCAAGCTCGTGCCCGGCATGTACGTCGTCGCCACCTTTCCGCCCGCGCAGAACGCTACCGCGCCGCTCCTCATCACCGGCGATGCCGTCGTCATCCGCCATGACACCACCATGGTCGCCACCGTCGCGAACGAAAAGATCCGCATGGTGCCCGTTGTCGTTGGTCGCGACTACGGCAGCGCCATCGAGATCGTCAGTGGTCTGCGCGAAGGCGACATGGTCGTCACTGAAGTCACGGATGATGTAGTCGACGGCGCCCAGGTCAAGCTCCATCAGACCGAATCACCCGAAGACAAACCCCAGACCCCACCCAAACAGAACGTGCCCGTAGGTGGCAGCACGCAGTACGGCAACGAGGGCATCACCGATCGCAACCTGCAGGGCCAGCAGCAACAGCAGAACGGCAAGGGCAGCGGCAGCCAGGGGAAGGGCAACAGCAAAAGCGCAAGCCAGAGCGGGAGCAAGCCATGAACCGGCCCCGCACCTCCCGCTTCATCTGGGCCCTTCGCAGAGATTGCCGTTACCCCGCGAAAAACTGTCATCCTGAGCGCAGCGAAGGATCTGCTGTCGGCCCGGAGCAGCCCAGCGTCGTCGCGAAAGCCACCATGACTCTCGTGCTCGCCCCCGCGCTCCTGCTCGCCGTCAGCGCAGCCGCGCAAACACCCACGGCGCCCGCTCAGCAGCCGCCGATAGAGCAGACCGCGCCGCAAACCTCCACGCCACAGACGCCTCCCACCCCGCAGCAAAACCCCTCACCCTCGCCCGCGCTGCCGCCGAACATTCCGCTGCCGGCGCTCAGCCCCGCGCCCACGCAGCGGTCTGTGCCACCCGGCCCCGTCGCCGACCAGACACCCACCGCCAACCGCCGCCCAGCAGATGTCTCCCCACTCGCCGCACCAGTCCCCACAACCACGGCTCCCTCGCCGCAACTGGGCCGCATCGAAAACAGCAAAGTCTTGCCCACGCGCGAAGGCGCACGTGGCCTCACGCCCAGCTTCCTTGGCTTCCTGGGCCCCTTCCGCCGCCCCACCCTTGCGCCCATTTACAGCGGCGATGCCACGCGCCTGCAAGCCCTCATCCGCGGCGGCAAGCTCTACATCACGCTGCAGGACGCCATCGCGCTCGCGCTCGAAAACAACCTCGACGTCGAAGCCCAGCGCTACAACATCACTCTCGGCCATCTTGACGAAGTCCGCGCAGCCGGCGGCGGCAATCTTCGCGGCATCGACTACAACGTGCTGCTCGCACCCAACGGTGTCGGCGGCCCCGGCTCACCGCTGCTCAACGCCAGCACCGTCAACTCCAACCCCACCACGCCCACCGTCACCGATCTCACCTCGCTCAACGCCACCAACCAGCAGCAACAATCGCTCTCGCAGCTAGCCGCCGGTTTCACCTACGCGCCTGGCCCCGCCGTCCCGCTCTTTGACCCGCAGCTTATCGGCGAAATCGGCTACCTGCGTCGCTCCAACACGCAAACGCTGACCACCACCACGGGAACAACAGGCGGCAACGGCGCAGCCACCACCGTCGCCGCTCCCCTCGATTTCACCGAGCTCAACGTCGCCTACCTCCAGGGCTTCTCCACCGGCGCCCAGCTTGAGGCCACCGTCAACAACGATTCGCAGGTCATCTACGCCGCCAACTCGCAGCTCGACCCCTTCCACGCGCCCTCCACCTCGGTCACCTTTACGCAGCCTCTCCTGCGCGGCCGCGGGCGCGACGTCAGCCTGCGCTTCCTCCGCATCGCCCGCCTCGACACCAGGGCCTCGCGGCTGGTCTTCGAGCAGCAGGTTCTCGAAAGCATCTACGGCGTTTCGCGCCTCTACTTCGACCTCGTCTCGCTCGGCGAAAACGTCCTCGTCAAGCAGGAAGCCCTGCGCGCCGCCACCAAGCAGCGGCAGGACGATGAAGAGCAGGTAAAGATCGGCACGCTCGCTCCCATCGAGTACACCTGCGCGCAGGCGCTGGAAAGCTCCAGCCGCTTCGACTTAACCCAGGCCCAGGGCCTGTACCGCCAGCAGGAAATCATTCTCCGTCACCAAATCCTTCGCACCGGCGATCCGCTTTTTCAGGTGCCCTTCGACCAGATCGTCCCCACCGACCGCATCGTCGTCCCCGCCCAACCCGAGCCGCTCGACGTTCCCACGCTCGTCCAGCAGGGGCTGGCCCGCCGTCCCGATCTCGCTCAGTCCGCGCTCCAGGCCGAAGCCGGCAAGATCAGCGCGCAAGCGAGCCGCAACGCCGCGCTCTCCCAGCTCAACGTCTACGCAAACGTCGAAGTCCGCGGCGCCAGCGAGCAGGCTTACGACACCTTAGGCTCGCCCGGCACCGGCGCGCCCACGCTGCCGCAGAACCTCGCGCTCGGCGGCCTGCGCACCTCCACCATCTACCAGGGCGGCGTGCAGCTTACGCTCCCGCTCCGCAACCGCGTAGCCGCGTCCGACGCAGCGCGCGACACCGTGCAGCTCCGCCAGATCGAAGCCCGCACCGAGAAGCTCTCCGCCCAGATCCGTGAAGAAGTCGAAGTCGCCGCTGTCGCTCTCCAGACCGCCGACGCAGCCTACCGCGCCGCGGTCCAGAGCCTTGGCTTTCAGCAGCAGTTGCTCGACGCCGAACGCGACAAGCTCTCCGTCGGCCAGTCCACTGACCTCGCCGTCCTGCAAAACGAAGCCTATCTAGCGCAAGCCCGATCCACCGAGATCGCCGCCCGCTCCGACTACAAGAAGGCGGAGATCGCCCTCGACCGCGCGCTCGGCGACCTGCTCGAAAAGAACAACATCGAGCTCAACGACGCCATCCAGGGCCAGCTGCCGAAATAAACCTTCTGCTGTTTCTTCCAGAGGTGTCACCCTGAGCGCAGCGAAGGTTCCCCGCATTTCGTTCGTGTCGGCGCAGCCCCTTCGGGAGGTCACGAAAACAATCACCTGCACTCTCACAGGACCGGTGTTGTTTCTGTTCCTGGCAAGGCTCCCGGCGCAGACTTCACCGCCTCCACTCACTTCCGCCGATCTGTGGCAGACGCAAACTGCCCCCTTCTCCTTTCGCTACAAGGGCAAGCCATCTTCCAAGCTCTTGCCCACATGGCAAACGAAGATCGAACAAACCGGCGACCCACGGGGCCGGCGCGTGGTTTACACCGACCCTCGCCACACGCTGCAAATCACCGCCGAAATCCGCACCTTCCCCGACTCCCCCGATGCTATCGACTGGCTGCTTCGCATCCGCAACATCGGCCGGAAGGACACCGGCGTCCTCGAAGACATCCTGCCCCTCGATTGGTCCCTCGCAGCCGCACCCGGCGCCATCACGGTCCACCATGCCCGCGGCAGCAACGCAGCCCCGAACGACTTCGAGCCTCTGGAAGAGCAGGTGCTCCCCGGCGGCAGCGCGCATCTCACCTCCACGGACGGCCGCTCCTCCAGCGGCGCCACACTGCCCTTCTTGAACCTGGAGAACGGTCCCGGCGGCATCCTCGCCGCCATCGGCTGGAGCGGCAACTGGAAGGCTGACCTCGCCGCAAGCCCTGACGGCAGCACACTCCATTTGAGCGCCGGCATGCAGCGCACGCACCTGCGCCTCCATCCGGGCGAAGAGATCCGCACGCCGCGCATCGTCCTCCTGCGCTGGTCGTCCGCGGGCAACACAGACTGGCAGGAAGCACAGAACCTGTGGCGAAGGCTTCTGCTGACGCACTACACTCCGCAGGAGAACGGCGCCCCCATGCGCGGACCGGTAACCATCGGCGACGGCGGCTCCGTGCCTCTCGCCAATCATCTGGCCGCGGTGCGCTGGGCCGCCGCACACGACCTCCCGGTCGACCTCTACGCCGTGGACGCCGGCTGGTATGGCGACTCGCTCGCGAACGACAACTCCCTTGCGCACTCCTGGTGGGGAAACCGCGGCAACTGGTACCCCGATCCAACGTTCTACCCCGCAGGGCTTAGGCCGCTCGGCGACGCCGCCAAAGCCGCAGGCATCGGCTTCTCGCTCTGGACCGAGCCCGAAACCGCCATGCCCGGCACACAGCTCGTCGTGCAGCATCCCGACTGGTTCCTGCGCACCACCGACAACAAGGCCGCCGCCGTGCTGCTCGACCTCGGCAACCCCGCCGCGCGCCGCGGCATGATCGACCTGCTTTCCGGCTTCATCACAGACTTCGGCATGACCTGGCTTCGTCTTGACTCCAACACTCCGCAGGCCGAGTTCTGGCAGGAGACCGACAAGCCCGACCGCGTCGGCATGTCAGAGATCGGTCACATCGAAGGGCTCTACGCCATGCTCGACGAGCTGCTCGCCCGCCACCCTGGACTGCGCCTCGACAACTGCGCCAGCGGTGGCCGCCGCCTCGACATCGAGATGATGTCCCGCAGCTTCGTCGTTTGGCGCACCGATCTCGGCTACACCGACACCCTCGCCGTGCAGGCCCAGACGCAAGCCTTGGCGCCCTGGGTGCCCCAGACCTCCGGCACCGAAG
>CAXSHQ010000015.1:19055-23731 GCA_964236875.1 uncultured Acidobacteriaceae bacterium
CCATGGCTACATCCCGGGCCGCACAGCACGCCAACCAGCCGCTATCTTCTGCGCCTTGCCTACAGTGCCGGCCTCACCCTTGGAACCGGCACAGGCACGGTCAATCCGGAGTGGAACGCACACGCCCAGCAGGAGATCGCCGAGTATCGCGCGGTTCAGCCCTACATCTACGGAGACTTCTACGCCCTGGCGCCCTACACGCTCGACGAGAGCGCCTGGACAGCCTGGCAATGGGACCGGCCCGAACACAGCGACGGCCTCGCCATCCTCTTGCGCAGGCCAAAGAGCCAGACTGCCAGCATGGAACTCAATCTGCGGCACATCGATCCCGCGGCTCAGTATGCGGTAGAAGTGCGTCGCACCTACGAGCACGGCCCCACGCAGCAGATGTCCGGCGCGGAGCTCGTGCATCTGCGATTGGAACTGACGAGCACACCCGACTCAGCGCTCGTCTTCTACCGCAAGCTCGAGCCACAGCAGCCTTAGTCCACAGGCTGGTTCTTCTTGGGCCGCCGATTCGCCTGCAGCACCTTCTTCCGCATGCGCAGCGACTTCGGCGTCACTTCCACCAACTCGTCTTCCGCAACGAACTCGATCGTCTGCTCCAGCGTCATCTGCCGGTACGGCGTCAGGCGCAGCGCGTCATCGGAACCCGAGGCGCGCATGTTGGTCAGCTTCTTTTCGCGCACGCAGTTCACGTCCAGGTCATTGTCGCGCGAGTGCTCGCCGACAATCATGCCTTCGTAGACCTCGATGCCATCCGGAACGAAAAGAATGCCGCGGTCTTCCAGACCTGAAAGCGCATACGTCGTCGTTGTGCCTTGGCGATCCGCGATCAGCGCACCCGTCGGCCGCTGCGGGATATCGCCGCTGTACGGAATGTACTCGCCCGCAATCGAGTTCATGATGATGGTGCCGCGCGTCTCGGTCAGCATCTCGTTGCGCAAGCCGATCAGGCCGCGTGACGGCACCTTGAACTCCATGCGCACGCGCCCAGACCCGTGGTTCGACATCTTCGACATCTCGCCCTTGCGCGGCCCAAGCTTCTGGATCACGGTGCCCGAAAACTCTTCCGGCACGTCCACGGAAAGGATTTCGCTGGGCTCCATCAGCTCACCGTCCACGCGCTTGGTAACGATCGTCGGACGCGACACCATCACTTCGAAGCCTTCGCGGCGCATGGTCTCGATGAGCACGGAAAGCTGCAGCTCACCACGCCCCATCACCTTGAAGGTGTCGGCCGATCCGGTGTCTTCCACACGGATGCTGACGTTCACCAGCAGCTCGCGGTCGAGCCGTTCCTTGATGTTGCGGCTGGTGACCAGCCTGCCTTCCCTGCCCGCGAACGGTCCGTTGTTCACGCTGAACACGATCGCAATCGTTGGTTCATCGATCTTGATCGGAGGCAGCGGCTTGGGGTCTTCGAGCGCGCAGAAGCTGTCGCCAATGGTGATGTTCTCGATGCCCGCGATGGCCACAATATCGCCTGTCTCCGTGACATCGGTATCGATGCGCTTCAGCCCGTCATAGGTGAAAAGCTTGGTGATCTTCACCGGCGTCATGGCGCCGTTCGCGCGCGAAACATTCACTTCCTGCCCATTGCGCAGCGTGCCGTTGAACACACGGCCGATCGCCAGACGTCCAAGGTAGTCCGAATAGTCGAGGTTGGTGACCAGCACCTGCAGATCGCCGTCCGGAGAGCCCGGCGCGACCGGAATCGTATTCAGGATCAGCTCGAACAGCGGCTGCAGATCGGTACCCGGCTGCGCCAGGTCCATCGTCGCCGTGCCCGCCTTGCCGTTCGTGTAAATGACCGGGAACTCCAGCACCGACTCATCCGCATCGAGGTCGATGAACAGGTCATAGACCTCGTTCAGCACCTCCTGCGCACGCGCATCCGGGCGGTCGATCTTGTTGATCACCAGAATCGGCGTCAACTTCGCTTCTAGCGCTTTCGAGAGCACATAGCGCGTCTGCGGCAGCGGGCCTTCGCTCGCATCCACCAGCAGCACCACGCCGTCCACCATCTTCAGCGCGCGCTCCACCTCGCCACCGAAGTCGGCGTGGCCTGGCGTATCCACGATGTTGATCTTCGATTCCTTGTAGTGGATCGCCGTGTTCTTCGCGAGGATGGTGATGCCGCGCTCACGTTCCAGGTCGTTGGAATCCATCACCCTGTCGGCAACGGTCTCGTTGGCACGAAACGTGCCGCTCTGGCGAAGCATGGCGTCCACCAGCGTAGTCTTGCCGTGGTCGACGTGCGCAATGATGGCGATGTTGCGGATAGCTTGAGTACTCACTTCGTGCGTTTGTCCTGACTCCGAGATTTCCTGCGTGCGGCTGAACTTGCTTCTCTGTCCGTCTTCCCGGCGGAAGCGGCAGCATTCGCGGCTCACGGGCGCGCGAAATTGCATTTGGCGCAGTCCTTCCAGTCTATCAGCCCGGCTCAGGTGAGACGGATACGGCCGCATGAAACGTCAGAAGAGTGCATGAACGAAGAGCGGCACCAACGAGGAGCAGCACGAACGGTAGGGCAGGGCTTCAGCCTGACAAAAACCGCCCACCGTCGAACGCGGCTTTAGCCGCTGAGGGCATGCCTGCAGCCCTGATCAGGACCTCCTCCGTCCAGTCACTCGCAAAGGTGAGTCTCACACACTACACTCGCGCCTAGAGCCCTTCATCCTCCCCGGCATCGAGGCGTAACGCGCATTGTCTACCCTGCAGCTACTCAGCGTGCTCATCGCCATCGCGGCCTTCTTCAGCTGGCTGAGCACCCGCGCGCTGCGCCTTCCCCCGACCATCGGCACCATGCTGCTCACCTTCTTCGCGGCCCTGCTGCTCAAGGGCGCCAGCATGATGCACCCCGCCGTCCAAACCTGGGCCACCCTCCTGGTCCAGCGCATCGACTTCGACGGACTCATCCTCCACGGCATGCTTCCGGTGCTGCTCTTCGCCGCCGCCTTCCTGCTTGATCTCGAACAGCTTTGGAAGCAAAAGCTCGCCGTTACGGTCCTCGCGCTTCCCGGCACCGTTCTTTCGGCGGCGGGCGTAGCGGTTCTGCTCCATGTCTCCCTGCGTCTCGCCGGCCTGCCGCTGCCTTGGTTTCCCTGCCTGTTCTTCGGCGCGCTCATCTCGCCCACCGATCCCATTGCCGTTCTCGAGATGCTGCGCCGCGTCGGCGCGCCAGCCGCCCTGCAAGCCCAGCTCGCCGGCGAGTCGCTCTTCAACGACGGCGTCGGCGCCGTGCTCTTCCTCTCCGTCCTGAGCGCCTATCGGGGCGGCTCCCTGTCGCTCACGCACATCGGAGGCACGCTCCTGCTGCAGATCGGTGGCGCGCTGCTGCTCGGTGCGCTGCTCGCCTGGGCAACCTCGCACCTCATGCGGCGCGTCCAGGCCGAGCATATCGACCTTCTGCTCTCCCTGGCGCTCGCCTTTGGTGGCTACGCCTGCGCAGAAGTCCTGCACCTGTCTGCGCCTCTGGAGGCTGTCGCCGCCGGCATCGCACTCCGGCACATCAACCGCTCGCTGCCTACAGATGCCATCGCACACCGCACGCTGGACCGCTACTGGGAAGTCACCGACGAAGTTCTGAACGCGGTGCTCTTCGTCCTGCTGGGCCTGGAAGTGCTCGCCGTGGATTTCAGCCTCCCAGTGATCGTCGCCGGCATCATCGCCATCGTGCTGGTGATTGCTGTCCGCCTCGGCGCGGTCGCGCTTCTGCTCGCCGCCCTTTGCCCGTGGCGTCCGGGCATTCAGCGTGGCATCGTCCCACTCACCTGGGGAGGACTCCGCGGCGGCCTCTCCCTGGCTCTTGCGCTCAGCGTTCCCGCTGCCGCCAGCCGTCCGGAGCTCCTCGGCATCACCTACCTCGTCGTGCTCTTCTCCGTCGTTCTCCAGGGCGGTTCCATGGATCTCTTTCTCCGCCACTCACGCGCTCTTCACTCCCTTCCGGACACATAAACAAGAGTCGTCTCACGACGCCGTCGCCGTAGCTTGCAATCCTGAGTGCGAATCGGCGAACATGGCCGGGACGCTCAGCATCCTCTGAGCCAACAAACGACGGTCGCGCGTACGACGACGACCGCAAAGGAGACCTTGCGTGCCCAAGCGCCGTGTTCTGCTGGTTGATGACGAAGTCACTGTTCTGCTCACCATGAAAGCCATTCTGGAAATCAGCGGCTTTGACGTGGATACCGCCACCAGTGCGCGCGACGGCAAGGCCAAGCTCCGCAAATGCGAGTACCAGATGGTCATCACCGACATGCGCATGGAGTCCGACGCCGCCGGCCGTGAGGTCATCCAGGCCGCGCGCACCGCGCCCTACCATCCTGCCGTCGCACTGCTCACCGCGCATCCCATCACGGACGGCGACTGGGAAGACGGCGCGCCCGACAAGATGCTCGTCAAGCCCATGCAGACCAGCGCCTTGCTGCGCCAGCTTGAAAAGCTTCTCGAAACCCACGCAGCCAAGCTCGCCCGCCTTTCCAGCGCAGCCGCGGCTCCGTCGCCGGAGAAGGGCCCTAAGAAGTCTTCGGCCAAGAGCTCCGCGGCTCCCAAACCAGCGAAGAAGTCCGCGGCAAAGAAATCTGCAGCAAAGAAGTCCACCGTGAAGAAGTTCGCCGCAAAGAAGTCAGCGGCAAAGAAGAAAGCCCCCGCTCGCCCGGCGACCAGTCGCT
>CAXSHQ010000015.1:23741-26093 GCA_964236875.1 uncultured Acidobacteriaceae bacterium
TTCATCAGGTGGCGGCTTCAGCCGCCACCTTCGGCGCCGTCCCGATCCGGGCTTCAGCTGACCCGGTCGTCGCTCCACCGCTACGGGACGAAGACGAGCTCGCAGGTTCCGCTGTGGCAGTTGAGGAGGGCGCTGCGGGTGAGGTGGGCTTCGGAGTTGGGCGGAAAGACGTGGGGGAGGTGGGCGGACTTGATCAGGGTTTCGCCGTTGGGGAGGGTGCTGCCGTCGGGGTTGGGCTCTACCTCCGCTACCTTTGCTCCTTGCCCGTCCGCGGTGAGCAGGAGGCGGTACTGGCCGACGCCGTTGCGACCTTCGGCTTTGCCGAGGGGGACGGTGCGGATGGCTTGCGCGCTTTTGCTGGTGTCGATGGCGTCGGGGGAGTGGGCGAAGGCGGGGCCGAGGGTGGTCTGGATTTCGGTGAGGTGGTCGCGGACGGCGGTGTGCTGGCCGTTGATCCAGGCGGCGGCGATCCAGGGCTCCGCTTCGCGGGGCTTGCCTTCGCGAAAAAGAATCCAGCCGACGGTGTCCCAGGTGGCGAAGAGGAGCGTGGCGCGGGCTTTGTGCTTTTCGGGGGACTCGTCAAGGGTCCAGGACTTGGTTTCTTCGGTGAGCTTGGCGAGGGCGGCGTGGGCGCTTTGTTCGGCGAGGGGGAGGTCGAGCTTTGCGTCGGCGAGCTCGTAAGCGGCGTCGTTGAGCATGCCGGGGTCGTCGGTGGTGTGGAGGAGGGCGGCGAGGGTCTTGGCGCCGGCTTCGGGCTGGCCGGCCTTGAGCTGCGTGCGGCCCAGAAGCAGGGCGAGCTGCGGGCTATCGCGGGCAGGGTTGGCGAAGGTGGTCGCCGCGGCGGAGGCGACGCTGAGGGCCTCGGCGGGCTTTTTATCTTCGAGAAGCATGCTCGTGAGCTGCGCGGCGGCCTTGTCGGCGGAGGCGTCGGCGGCGAGCCAGGCGCGGAGAGCGGCTTCGGCCTCGGGGCGGTGACCCTGCATGAGCGCGGCCTGGGCGAGGGCGCCGTAGATAGGGGTGGAATCGGGATGGGCGGCGAGCTCCTTGCGGAAGTCGGTTTCGGCTTCGATGGGCTTGCCCATGGCCAGGGCGACCATGCCGTAGGCGGCCCAGAGATGCGGGCGGTCAGGGTTGAAGGCGCGGGCGCGGTCAAGCAGCGAGGTGGCGGTGGCGAGGTCGAAGTGCATGGCGGCGTCGGCGCCCTGCTGGACGAAGCGGTCGGCTTCGGCGGCGGAGGTTGCGGGAGGCTCGGGGGGAGCGGAGCTGGCGGCTGCCGGGGTTTCGGGCGCGTGGTGTGATTTAGTCATCTTGGGGAGCTTGCCCGGTGGGAGGGTGACGATGAGAGTGCCGGAGGATTTTGGCTGGGCAGGGACGACGCGCTCGGCGGGCGGGAGCTCAAGCTCGCTGCTTTTGCCGGGAGTGGTGAAGTGGGTGAGCTGGATGAAGTTCTCCAAGCCGAGGTTGGCGGCGTCCTGGAACTTCTTGTAGGCGGGCCAATCGGCGGCGGGCACCTTGCGCTGGAGAACCTTGAGGGTGCGCTCGGAGTGGATGATGCCCTTGTCGAAGCGGTAGGTGACATCGACGGTGGCCCAAGGGGACTTGGCGTGGATGGCTTCGGGGAGCTCGGCGCGCCAGCCTTCCGGGAGGTTCATGAGGGAGGTGCTGTGCTCGGTGCGCGGGTCGAGGAGGTCGAGGGAGGCGGTGGGCGGGTCCTTGTCGTCGACTACAGGGATGTTGATCGGGGGAAGCTGGGCGAGAATGCGGTGGTTCCAATCCTTGGAAAGATCGCGCTTGTAGTCGAAGGCGAAGCGGAGGGGCTTGGCGGTGTCGTCGGGGCGGGAGAACTCGGCGTGAGAGACGGTGCCGATGTAGCCAAGGCCACCGACGAGCCTTTGGCCTAGCTCGTCGTAGCTGGAAGGCGGGACCTGGCGGACGACAGCGCGGATGAAGATTTCGGTGTCGCCGCGGAAGGTGACAACGATGTGGGACTGCGAGACGCCGGCGGGCGAAAGCGTGCCGGTGGCCTGCCACTCCTGGCCGGAAGCGAAGGGGAGGATGGCAGGGGTGCGCTCGACGTTGGCGTTGCCGGTTTCAGGGATGACGAGGGCGGCGTGGTCGCGGATCGGGGCGAGCAGAGCGCGGAAGGGGGCGACCTCGGCGGTGGGGTCGAGGAAGATGGGGCTGCCGGGGAGCTCGACCTTGGCGATGAGGTGGTTGAAGGCGGCGGGAGAGGGGACGGCGGCGTTGAAGCGGATGCCGGAGCCGATCAGGACGGCGTCGGTGTGGAGGCCGAGGACGGCGAGCATGGAGGCGAGGAGGGTTTCCTTGTCCTTGCAGTCGCCGTACTGGTTG
>CAXSHQ010000016.1:0-25968 GCA_964236875.1 uncultured Acidobacteriaceae bacterium
ATGCTGGCCCATGTACCACCAGGGCCAGCCGAAGAAGCTGTCCTCGGGAACGCTGGTGATGTAGTCGGGAACGAGGTTGTCGCCGAGGCCGTCGCGCTCGTTGGTGGAGCACCAGAGGGAGCCGGTGACGGGGTTGATGGCTTCGCCGACACAGTTGCGGATGCCGGAGGCGTAGACCTTGAGGAACTTGCCGTCGGGGGTGTACTCGAGGACGTCGGCGCGGTGCTCTTCGCGGGGGTGTGTGTCGACATCGTCCACATTGGAGCCGGAGCCCACGGAGACGAAGAGCTTGGAGCCGTCCTGCGAGAAGACGATGTCGCGGGTCCAGTGGCCGCCGCCGGTGAGCTGCGCGAAGCCGGGGAGCACGGGGATGATGGTGGCCGGTGCGGCAGAGGCTTTGGTGTCGCCAGCGTGGTAGGGGAAGCGGACTACGCTGGTGGTGTTCGCGATGTAGATCCACTGCGGATCCTTGGCGGGGTAGAAGGCGATGCCGAAGGGGTGGTCGAGGCCGGTGGCGAAGACTTCGTGCGTCGCCACTTTGCCGTCGGCGCCGAGGCCGCGGTAGACGTCGATCTCGCCGGAGTAGGAGGCGGCGACGAAGATGTCTCCGTTGGGCGCGGTGCGGATGAGGCGCGGTGAGGGGACGTCACCGGCGTAGAGTGTCACCTTGAAGCCGGCGGGGGCCTGCGGCCAGGCGTCGGTGGGGCGGGGGACGACCTGCGGGCGGTTGTTGGCGGAGGTTTCCGGCATGGGGCCGGGGAGATCGGCGACAGTGAGCTTGTGGCGGGTGCCGGGGGCTTCTTTGGCGTAGTCGGTGAAGGCGGCCGGGCCGGTGAGGAGTGTGCCTTGCTGGGCGTGGGCGCCGAAGGCGGCGGCTACTAAGACGGCGGGGAGGATTGGGCGGATCTTCATGCGGACTCCGGGTTCGGTGGTGTGCCTTGGGCACTGATGGCTCGCTGGGCGAAATGCGGGGATTCTTCGCCTTCGGCTCAGAATGACACTTCCAAGTTTCGTGACTTTGGCTGAGAGCCTAGTGGTTGGACGCCGGGGACGCGGCTGGAGTCGCATCGAGCGTTGTAGGCTCCGCGGTGGGCTTGGCCGGAGCGGTGAGGAGCTCCGTGAGCGGGTCGAGGGCAACGGTGGCGGTGAGGAGGGCGTGGCTGCCTTTGGCCTCGAGCGTGGCGGTGCCGAGGACCTCGCGCATGGCGGCGTCGGCGGGCTTGCGGGGAGGCTGGGCGGCGGCGATGCCGCGCAGGATGCCGAGCAGCGGGTTCAGGGTGTCGACGGTGTGCTGCGCTGCGAGAGCGTCGGGGGCGAACTCCTCGACGCGGAGCTGTACGGAGCCGTGGTAACGCACGCTGGCGACGAGGTCGGCGTCTTCGGGCAGAGGGAGCTCGAGGCCGAGCACGGTGACATGGCCGTTCTGCGCGAAGGGCAGACCGATGTGGCCGATGCCCCACATGACGGAGAGCAGAGGCACTTCGTGGAAGCGCGTGGCGAGCAGCGAGGAGCCAGGCGAGGCGAGCGCGGAGGCGCGCTGGCGGTCGAGCATGGAGTGGATCTGCTCGGCGGTGGGCATATTGGAGGCGGCGACGGTGTCATACCCGAGCTGGGCGATGCGCAGGGTGCGGCCTTCGACGGGGATGCTGTAGATGATGCGGCCGGTGTAGGTCTCTTTGGAGTTGGCGAGGCCGGCGAAGTAGCGGTCGAGGCGCTGGCCGTCGAAACGGCCGACGAAGACTTCGGAGTAGCCGACGGGGCCGTTGGGGCCGGTGGCGTTGGGGAGGCGGTGGAGGGCGACGGCGAAAGAGTCGATGTCGCGCTCGGGGTTGATGCCGGTGCCGTCGATGAAGCGCTGGTAGTCCGGCGTGCGGTGGACGGGCGCGGTGTCGAAGTGGGTGAAGGTGCGCAGGGTCTTGAGATGGACGAAGACCATGGCGTCGGCTTCGGGGAGGAGGCGCGCGGCTTCCGGTGGGGACTTGGCGCGGAACCAGAGGGCGATGGCGATGGCCGCGAGGACGCCGGCGGCGATGAGGAGAGGGATGGAGCGGCGGCGGCGGAGGAGGTTACGCATGGCGGGCGGCCGGTGAACTTGCTCGTGCCTTCGGCACTCGCTTTGGGTAATACAGGGGTCTCTCCGCTGCGCATCGCTGCGCGTTGCTTCGGTCGAGATGACATGCGTTAGTGTGCCCGCTGCGGTCGCGACGGCAAGCGTCAGTGCGCCACATAGACATTCCCTCAGCGGCTAAAGTCGCGCTTCCGTGAGAGTCTCTTTTGTCACGGCTGAAGCCGTGACCTACCGTCCGTGCGTTCACGGAGAGGTCCTCAGCCGCGATTAGGGACCGTGGTGTCATTCGCGGATGGAGAAGGTGAAGATCTTGCCGGCGTGAGTCATGCCGGCGGTGTTGGAGGAGCCGGGTGGGAGGACGCCGTACTCGCCCTTCACGATGTCCTTGGGGACGGTGAAGGTGTACATCTGCGGGGCGATCTTGTGGGGGTTGAACTCGATCTCGTTCTTGCCGGCGCCGGTCTGGGAGTGGAAGACGCCGCCGGTTTTGACGCGGAAGTCGCGGCTGTCTTTGTGCTCGTTTAAGCGGAGGAAGTCGTACTCTTCGGCCTGGGTTCCGGTGGGGGTGTAGATGAGGATTTGGGTGCCGGTCTGCAGGACGAGCGAGGACTTGCCTTCGTCGAGCCAGCCGTTGGTGTCTTCACGGAGGACGCCGTAGGTGACGGCGGACTTGAGGCGGTTGGAGCCGCGGAACTCAACGCGCTCGGTGCGGAGCATCTGCCACTCGCCGTTCTTGTCCTTATAGTAGACGCCGATCTCGTCGAGACCGGCGGCGAGGGGCGTGGGGTTGACGGCACCGGCCTCGTTGCGCAGGGCCTTGCCGGAGCGGGTGGAGAGGCCGGCGCCGTGGGCCTGCATGGCGGAGATGACGCGGTCGGAAAGGCCGGCCCCCTTGAGGTTGATGAGCTCGTCAGGGCCGGTGGTGTAGCGGCCGGGCTGGAGCTCGATGGTCTGGACGAGGACGTCGTCGAAAAGGCCGGCGGTGTGCATGCGGACGATGGCGTCGTTGTCGATGAGCTTGACGCGGACGACATCCGGGGCAGAGACGTTGGGGCCATCTTGTGAGGAGGGCGCGGCCTGGGCGCGGAGAGCGACCGGGGAGGCCAGAAACCCGGCGAGAACGGGCGCGAGTACGAGGAGAGACTGCGGGGCGTGTGGCTTCCTGCGGAGGAATGCCACGGCCAGGCGCAGGGAAGAAATCATGCGGCTCATGCTATCACCGTCCTATTGGACGAGGACGGCGCCGATCCGTGTACAGAGGCGGCTGGAAGCAGTTTCCGATGTGATAAATTCGATGAAGTGCCTGAGCTTTTGTGGCGGGCACAACGCGCTGATTGGGCTGGCGTAGCTCAGCTGGTAGAGCACCTGATTTGTAATCAGGCGGTCGGGGGTTCGAATCCCTTCGCCAGCTCCAGTTCCGGAACGCGCGCGAGCTGTTGGTTGTACCTGCTTGTTCCTTCCTGCAGCGTCAACTCCTGTTCAACCTGTCGATATGCGCTGACGAGGATTTTGCGCGTGTGTCATAGGACCGGGAGCCAAGCTGAAAGGGAATAGGCAGGCAAAAGGGCACAGGTGGCCGAGTGGTTAATGGCAGCAGACTGTAAATCTGCCGCGTTCTGCGCTACGGAGGTTCGAATCCTCCCCTGTGCACCATCCCTTTTTCGCTTCAGCGCACGGTGCGCTTTGGGGCGTGCGGCATGAGTCCGGCAAGCACGGGACGCATGCTGGTGGCGTTGACGGTGCTGGCCGGAATGGCCGTGCTGGTGTGGCGGACCATGGAGCCGGGCAAGTACCAGCAGCTGACGTTGTTGCTGCTTGGGTTTTTCGCGTTGCGGGTGCTGCTGGGGTGGATGCGCTCGCGTAGAATAAGCAGCGGGGCGGCGCGCACAGGCGATGTCGGCACCGATGTGTGAAGGCTGATGTAGCTCAGTGGTAGAGCACTCCCTTGGTAAGGGAGAGGTCATGGGTTCAAGCCCCATCATCAGCTCCAGTTTTCAAGCGGGTTAGCGAGTCAGCGGCGGTCGTGCTGGTGGAGCGATCTGTTCCGGTGATCATGTCGATGGAAGAAATCGCTCCTCGTGCGGACGTTCAAACTGTGTCTCGGCACGCCTGATGAGGACGGTTCTCCTTGGAGCGTAGTTCTGCGTTGAGCGAACTACAGAGATCCTTCGCTACGCTCGGGATGACGCCCTCTTAAGACACTCAGGATGACGCCCTCTTAAGACACTCAGGTTGACGCCCTTTTAAGACACTCAGGTGACCCTTTGGTGAGGAGAGCCGTAGCTGGAGACGGTGCGGGAGCTCGATACGGCGCGCGGCATGGAGATCATCGTACCGCGCGCATTGAGCCGGACGAGGGTTAGCCGGCAATGCGGCCATCGCCTGTGCGGCGGGCTCGTTCGCGTAGCAGGTCTTCGGGTGAGAGGTTGCGGATCGAGGCATCGAGCAGCTCGACCATGTGGAAGCTGGGAATGGTGCTGAGGCCGCGGCGATGCAGGCCGCTCATGATCTGGAGCAGGCAGCCGGGGTTGGCGGAGACGACGGCCTCGGCGTTGGTGGCAAGCAGATTTTCGACCTTGCGATCGCCGAGCTGGTTGGCGGGTTCGGGCTGGAGAAGGTTGTAAACACCCGCAGAGCCACAGCAGAGATCGCCTTCCTGCACATCGACGACATCGAGACCGGGAACGGCGGCCAGGAGCGTTCGCGGCTGCTGGTAGATGCCCTGTGCGTGACGCAGGTGACAGGCATCGTGATACGCAACCCGGAGCTTGAACGGGTGCCTGGGGGCGAGCGGTGCGAGCTCAGCGAGGATCTCGGCGATGTCCCTGCATTTGGCGCTGAAGCTCGCCGCGCGCTCTGCCCAGACGGGATCTTCGCGCAGGAGATGGCCGTAGTCCTTCATGGTGGAACCGCAGCCGGCGGAGTTGATGACGATGGCATCGACACCCGCCTGCTCAAAGGCCGCGATGGTCTTACAGGCCATGGCGGCTGCGTCGTGATCCAAGCCGCTGTGGAGCATGAGCGCACCGCAGCAGCTCTGGTGCTGGGGAATGACGACTTCGCAGCCTTCTGCGGACAGCACGCGGGCCGTCGCCTCGTTGACATGCTGGAAGAAGACTTGTTGCACGCAGCCGGTGAGCATGCCAACACGACGGCGCGGGCTCGGCGGAGTGATCAACGGGGGCAGCGATGCGACATGGCGTGGAACAGCGGGAAGCAGCGCCTCCATAGCTTGGAGGCGTTGCGGCAGAAGCCGCAGAAGACCTGAGGCGCGGACAAGCTTTTGCAGACCGGAGCGCTGGTAGACGGAGAGAGGAATCGCGAGCAGGCGAAGGCGGTTCCGGTAAGGGAACGTGGCGAAGAGAAGCTTGCGATAGAGGCTGTCCTGCGGGGAGCGGGGTATGTTGCGCTCCACCTGGGCGCGCGTGTCTTCAATGAGTTTGTTGTACTGGACCCCGGACGGGCAGGCTGTCATGCAGGACATGCAGCCAAGGCAGTTGTCCATGTGCGTCTGGAAGGTGGTGTCGAGTGGGATCGTGCCTTCGGACGCCGACTTGATGAGGTAAATGCGGCCGCGGGGAGAGTCCATCTCCTGGCCCCAGAGCACATAGGTGGGGCAGGCGGGAAGGCAGAAGCCGCAGTGAACGCAGTCCTGGATGACCTCGCGCTCGGGCGGGTGCTGGTTATCAAACGACGAGGGTTTCTTCTCCGGGGGAGAGGAGGTTTGCATCACAGCCCTCCCAGATAGCGGGCCGGATTGAGGATGTTGTTTGGGTCGAAGTTGGACTTGATGGAGCGCATCAGAGGCAGGGCGTCGGGAAGGGCGCCCCAGCGGTCCAGAGCGACATCGGCAGGGCAGTGGAGGAGCGTCAGTGAGCCTCCAAGCTCTTCGGCCTGCAGGCGAAGAGCGCCAAGCTGCGGAGCGGAGGACACTGAGACTCTTGCGGTGATGAGACCCGTCGCCTGCGCGCACCGCCGATTGAGGCGATGGACTCGGCGATGCGGGCGATCTGCGTAGGCAGGGTGGAGAGCTTGAAGACGATGGCGGACTCCGGCTGCAAGAAGAGTGCTTCGCGAGCGAGCCAGGGTGGGGTGCCCTGGTCCTCAGTGATCTGAGCGGCGGTGGGGCTTTCCTCTTCGGTGAAGCATTCTCGCTGGTCCGAAATACAGGGGTCTCTCCACTCCGTTGCGCTCCGGTCGAGATGACAGATAGTGTCCCAGCTCGAGAAGTTACCCAAGGCTTTCAGGTCGGCGGTTTGCTTGGCTAACACGCCAGGTTCGCCGGCGAGTTGGACGTCAACGAAGGAACCGCCTTGCGACGCGCGCAGCTGCAGCGCCTGGATGTTGAGCGGCGACGCGGTGAGCGACGTCAAGAGCTTTCCGGCGGACGATACGTCAGCGCAGGCGGCGGTGAGTGTGGCGGTGTTCTTCTCGATGGAATGCAAACGGAAGGTGGCCTCCACAATGACGGCGAGCGTTCCAAAGGAGCCGCAGAAAAGCTTCGGCAGATCGTAGCCAGCCACATTCTTGACGACCTTGCCGCCGCTGCGCGCAACGGTTCCATCGGCAAGGACCACCTTCATGCCGATAAGAAGGTCGCGCAAGCCGCCGTATCGGAAACGGAAGGCGCCGGAGTCGTTGGCGGCAATGACTCCGCCAACGGTGGCACGTCCGGGCCACAGCGGATCGAGAGCCACAAACTGTCCATGCTGCGCGAGCCTTTGCTGCAAGGCAGCCCATGAGCAGCCCGCTTCGACCGTGCACGTCATGTCTTCCCAGACGTGCTCGAGAACCTGGTCCATGCGATGCGTGAGCAGATGCAGGGCGGGTGCGCCGGGGTTGAGCCAGCCGGTCTTGCTGCCTGAACCCTGCACCGTTATGGGCAGGCGATTCTCGTTGGTGAAGCGGAGCAACTCCGCAAGCTGTTGCGAGTTGGCCGGAGCGGCGGAAGCGGGATTAGCGCACGCGTGCTCATCGCCGCAAATGTCGGCTACTCGCGAGGAGGTTGTGTGTGCATCGACGGAGGTGTAGGTCATTGCAGGCGCCTAGAAGAACTGCGCGACCCCCGCGGCTTCAAGAGGATGAGGTTCGTAGGGTCCTGTTCTTTCCCCACATAATCTGGGGCGTGGAAAGAGCTTGTCGGGGTTGGAGATGTTGTCGGGATCGAAAGCGCGACGAACCCGCTGCATGGTGTCGAGATCGGGCTCGGCATACATGTATCCCATGGATTCCTGCTTCTCGCGACCTACACCATGTTCTCCGGTGATGGAGCCGCCCATGTCGACGCAGAGCTCCAAGATGCGGACGGAGAGATCCACTGCGCGAACTTCTTCTCCGGGAATGGCGGCGTTATAAAGAACGATCGGATGGAGGTTCCCATCGCCGGCGTGGAAGACGTTGGAGACCCGCAGGCTGGCTGCTTGTGCCATGCGTTCAATGGCCTCGAGGATGGCCGGGAGCCTGGTGCGGGGAATGACGCCATCCTGCACGATGTAGTTGGGTGCGAGCCGGCCGGCCGCGGCAAAGGCGGCCTTGCGTCCCTTCCAAACCTGCGCGCGCTCGAACGCTGTTTGCGCGAGACGGTCTTCCCATGCGCCGTTCGTCCTGCATAGCTGCCTGACACGTTCCATCTGGTGGTGGACGGTATCCGGGGAGCCGTCGAGCTCGACCAGCAACAGCGCTTCGCACTCCGGGTAATTGGGGTGGACGGCCGCTTCGGCGGCGAGGATGGATAGACGATCCATGATCTCCATGGCGGCGGGGAGAATGGCATCGGCGATGATGTCGGAAACGGTTTGGCCGGCGTCGGCGATGGAGTTGAAGGCGGCAAGCAGCACCTGCACAGCTTCGGGCCGCTTCACGATGCGGAGAGTGACGGCCGTCATCACGCCGAGAGTGCCTTCCGAGCCGACGAAGATGCCCGCGAGATCATAGCCTGGAGCATCAAGCGCAGCAGCGCCGAAGTGCACTAACTCCCCCGTGGGCAGAACGATTTCGAGACCGAGCACGTGATTGGTGGTGAAACCGTACTTCAGGCAGTGTGCGCCTCCTGCGTTTTCGGCGACATTGCCGCCGATGGTGCACACGCTTTGGGAAGACGGGTCGGGAGCGTAGAAGTAGCCGAAGGGGGCGACGCGGTTGGTGAGGTGATTGTTGATGACACCGGGCTCTACCGTGATGCGCTGGTTCTCGATGTCCACGTCGAGGATGCGAGTCATGCGGCTGAAGCTCACGACGATACCGCCGAACGCGGGCAGAGCTCCACCGGAAAGCCCAGTGCCGGCTCCGCGTGCGACGAACGGAATTGAATGCTGCGCGCAGATGCGAACGACAGCCTGTGTTTCCGCGGCACTGCGGGGCAACACGACAGCAGAGGGCATAGTGCGGATGGCGGTGAGGCCATCGCACTCGTAGGTTCTCAACTGACTTTGTTCGACGATGAGGCCGTCACGTCCCACGACGTCCCGGAGTTGCGATAACACCGCCGGCGTGAGCGTGGCCGGAGAATCGACTGGTTCGAGCACCGGTAGAGGAATAGCCACAGACATGAGCTTAGATCAATTCAACCTTCGCTGTGCAGGCGCCGGAAGTCAGAGGCGAGGTCGTGGTGGAGTCCTGAATGTGCCACACGACCGGGGGCAACGAACGGGCGAGCCATTCGAGCATCAGATCGGTACCCCGTCGAACCTGGTGGGTGCTTAGGACTTGTCGAAACAGTAAGGCAAACGCATCCAGTCAACGCTGAACGCAGGAATGCCGGTAGAGAAACTGTTCCGTTTACACGCGGTAGATGAAGCCCATATCATCTTTCTTCGCGCGGGGAGCAGGTCAGCGCAGGAGCGCCAGATCGAGATGTGGAACCAAACGTACTTCCTCTTTGGACTGAATCTTGCACTGTCGGCCCTGATTGCGGGAGTGCCGGTGTTCGCGCTGCTGCTGCTGCTTGGCTTGCTGCGAAAGCCGGCATGGATAGCCGGGCTGACCGGCTTGGCGATTGCGTTTCTGCTGGCGCTGGGCGGATACCACATGCCGGCTCGACTGGCTGTGTCGGCGGCCGCGAATGGAGCGGTGTTCGGGTTGTTTCCGATTTCCTGGATCGTCTTCTGGGCTATCGCCCTGTTCCGGCTCACTGTCCAAACGGGCAAGTTCACGATCATCCGCGAGTCTGTCGGCAGGCTGACTTCGGACCGGCGGCTGCAGGCGCTGTTGATCGCTTTCGCGTTCGGCGCGTTCATCGAAGGCGCGGCTGGATTCGGCACGCCGGTTGCCGTCGCCGCGGCGATGCTGGCGGGACTGGGTTTTCCGCCATTCCGCGCGGCCGCTATTTGCCTGCTTGCGAACACCGCACCAGTGGCGTTCGGATCGATCGGCATCCCAGTAATTACGCTCGCGGGCATCACCGGGCTTCCGCTGAACAAGCTCAGTGGCGAAGTGGGCCGGTTGTGTGCTCCGGTATCGCTCCTCATCCCAACGTACCTTGTGTTGGCGATCGGTGGGATGCCGGCTCTGCGCGGGAGTTGGCTGGCGGCGGTGGTAGCCGGAGTGTCGTTCGCCGCGACGCAGTTTGCGGTGTCCAACTACGTGGGGCCGCAGCTCACCGACATCGGCGCCTCGTTGGCAGCCATGCTGGCGCTGGTGGTGGTGAGCCGCTACTGGAACGCGAAGGATGGCGCTGGGTACGTGAATGAGACGACGGAAGCTGCCGACGGCAGGGTGTCCTATACGACTGCCGAGGTGGCGTATGCGTGGACTCCATATGCGCTGCTGGTGCTGTGCGTGCTGCTGTGGGGCTTCAAGCCGATCCAGGCACGGCTGGACCTCCTGAGCTACAACTTCGCCTGGCCGTGGCTTCATGACCTGGTGATCCGCATGCCGCCGATCACACGCGCGCCGTCGCCGTACCACGCCTTGTACAACTTCAACTGGATGTCGGCCTCAGGAACGTCCTGCATGGTGGCGACGATCGTTTCGGCGCTGGTGTTGCGTGTAACCCTTCGGCAGTTCATCGACGTGCTGAGGGCGACGGTACACCAGCTGATCTTTCCGACGATCACGGTGACGTCGGTGCTGGCAATGGCATTTCTGCTGAACTATTGCGGAGCTACATCGACCTTCGGTATGGCATTTGCGGCGACTGGATTTCTGTTCCCGTTCTTTAGCGCGATCCTGGGCTGGCTTGGAGTGTTTCTCACGGGCTCGGATACGTCTGCCAATGCGCTGTTTGGAAACCTGCAGGTGGTTACGGCCACGAGGCTGGGATTGAATCCGGTGCTGATGGCGGCGACGAATTCCGTCGGCGGCGTGATGGGCAAGATGATCAGCCTGCAGACCATCTCGATTGCTGCCGCGGCGACGAGCATGAGCACCGTCGATCAAGCGAAGCTGCTTCGCTTCACGCTGAAACACAGCGCGTTTCTGGCGTGCGTCATTGGGTGTCTGGCAATGGTTTACGCATATGTCCTGCATGTTTGAGGTGAAGCTTCGGGTGGAACGAGCAACCGGCGCCAGGAAGGACATCGCTCTGAAGCGCTTCTGTCGTACGACGCGGTTTTAGAAGATGGCCGTTGCGGGCTGCAGGTTGCGACCGGTGACTTGAAGGCTTCCTGCACTTCGCTGAAAGCGACTCTTCCACGTGAGAGAAACCGTCCGCGTTTCGCCGGGCAGGAGGTCGAAGTCGTTATCGCTGAGACTGGTGTAGAAGGGAGCGTCGCCCTTCCACTGTGTTCGCAGGTGAACTGCGTATGCGTAGGCGCCAGTGTTTTTCAGGACGAACCCGCGGTTTTGGACGTGAGGCTCCGTGCCAGCGGTCTCATTAGAAACAGCCACATTGACACTGGTCTTCGGACCGCCCGAAAGACTTTCATAGAGCGGCTCGAGTCGTGTCTGCAGTAGAACGGCTACGTCTTCTGCGGGTTGCGTGGGTACGGCTCTCT
Source organism: uncultured Acidobacteriaceae bacterium (assembly GCA_964236875.1). GTDB lineage: Bacteria > Acidobacteriota > Terriglobia > Terriglobales > Acidobacteriaceae > Granulicella. The sequence goes on from CAXSHQ010000016.1 coordinate 11,002, forward strand.
TGAGCAACTCCCCAAACGCAGCGAAGTACGCGCGGCTCGCGGCCTCTGCACTCAAACGTTCGTCGGTGCTCCATCCCGCTCTGGCGTCCGCAAGGGGTGTGAAGCCTGTGAAGATTACGGTATGTCCGGCTCCAAAAGTGCCTTGCACAAGCAGCGGCTCGCCGTTGACCGTCAGTAGTGTGCGCGCACCAGGCCTGGCTGTCACGGCGTTGTATGCCGGAAGGCCGGCCTTCTGCAGGAGATCGGCCGTGAAACGAAGCGACGGCTCATCCGTGTGGAACGTGGTGAAAGCGCTCCTAGCGGACAAGTCATCCTGCTCCTCATGAGGAGCAGGCACGATGTCATTCCCGGTGCGGAGCTCAACGGGCAATGCCTGCGAAATGGACGTGCCTTCCAGCACTGCCGCATGGATCCACCCGCCATGAAAGCTCCCCTTGCCGCCGGTATGGACGAGACCCGTGCCAAGCTTTACCGCCTGGAGAAGCGCGCGGTCCACTGAGGCGGGCAGAAGCTTCGCCAGGCCGTCCATGCGAGACAGCCAGACGACGTCGAAGCACGCATGAACATCTGCCGCGTCGGAGAGGTTTGCAGCGGAGTGAAGAATGGAGTTCTCGTCGAGACTTGTGACCTCCGCCCCCAGGTTCCGGAGCATCGCGGCAACGGGTGTGGCATAGGTACTCTGGCCCACAAGCAGCACGCGTACCGGCTGCTGCGTAAGAGCCGGCACGATCTTCAGGGGTGTTCTCTCCTCGCTCAGCAACACACCACTTTCACTGCGGAGCGATGCCTGCAACAAGTACGCTCCGGGCTCCGAGGGCAGGGTTGTAGCAAAGGCTCCGGCATCGACTTTGCTGTCGACCGGTACAGAGACCGCGAACGACTGCGTCGTGACGACCTTCCCTGCGAGATTCAGGAGAGCCACCTGCAGTTTCCCGTTCACCACTCCCTGTGTGTCGTTGATCACGTGCACGTGAGTGGACCAGGGTCGACCGGCGAGTTGTCCGGCCAAGGCATCGCGGAAGGCAAAGCTCACCGCGATGGGCGCCTGGGCTTTCCGAACGGCGTAGTACGCGGCCTTTGGAACACGATCGTAGTCGACCAGCGCGAATCGAAACCCCGGCGCAAGCTCCAGAAAGCACCACGAGCGAATACCCATGATCGGGGCGTACTTCTTGCGCCGATATGCCTCCACCGCATAGCGCATCAGGAAAGCTTGATACGCCTGCGTGTCACGGACGAGATCGGCTGCGGAATGCGGGTGAGCGCCCATCATGTGATGCGAGCGCCACAACATGCTCCATAGGCCGTCGTACTCCAGGCTGGTCCAGTAGGCATAGCGGGGCAAGTCGATCGGCAACTGAAGCCACGACGGCGGTGCGGGGCGTCCGGCATCCCACTGCTGCTGCGGCGTAAGGTAGCGGTCAAGATGCTCCGCATTCGACATGGAGATGCTGCCGTATTCGGAAACGAACCCTGCGGATGCGTCGAAGTGTTCCTGATAAGTTGCGTCAGCTCCGGGCAGGCCGGCTGCCGCCATCCAGAAGTGCTGTTCGCCAAGATCACACAAACTGGGATGGAAGATCTCACCCGGCGCCACTTCATGAACGATCTTGCGAACTTCCGCAATGAACTCGTTGTACCCGTCCTGGTCCCAGGTGGTGCCGTTCGCACCCCACTTGCCGTTTTCGCTTTTATCGTGCGCTTCCGCCAGCGGAGCCCATTCCACAATGGACGGGTGAGAGCGAAGCTGCATGGTGACATTGCGCGTGGTTTCTCTCGCCTGCGCGAGGAAAGGCTCTTTGCGCGGATTGCCTTTATCCAGTACCTGCATGGGACCGAACTGCGGAAACGGCAACTGCTCCACAAGCAAGAGCCCGAGCTCATCGCACAGATCGTAAAACTCAGGTTTTTCCACCACAGTAAGGCTTGTAACCAGATTGAAGTTCGCGTCGCGGAAGAGCCGCAGGTCGCGTTCGTAATCCTCGGCTGTCGGCGTGGAACGGTAGTACTCCTCGATAGGGAAGAAAGAACCCTTCAGGAAGATGCGGCGCCCGTTCAGGCGAAAGGTCATATCGCGATCGTCTCTCACGACGGTGCGAATGCCGAAGCGGGTCGAGCGTTGGGCGGGAGTTGCAGGAGCGTTTGCCATCCGCAAGCTGGCCGCCAACGTGTACATCTCGGCTGCACCCTGATCCCAGCTCCACCAAAGGTGGGCATGCAGAAGGCTGAACGTCTCGCGGAGAACGGACTCACCCGGCAGAGCTATGCCATGCAGAGGCGGTGCTGCGATGGGAGTGCCTTTGAAGTTCGCCGGCGCCAAGGTGAGGGGCACGGTGACCTCGGCGGGCTTACCCGACATGTTCGCGACAGTTGCTTCCAACTGAAGGGTTGCGGTGCCGTCTGCCGAGATCGAGAGCGTCTCTGCGTGAAGATCGCGCAGGCTGACTTCGGGCTCGCTTACAAGCCGCACCGAACGCCAGATGCCCATCACATAGGCGGCATTGCCGCCCGCTGGGAGAGCGTCCCAGTGCATCTCTGTGAAATAGGGCAGGTCTTTCAGGGGCAGGTTCACCCAGGGCGCCGACATGCTGAAGTCGCCATTCAGCATCTCAGAGAGGCTCCGATCAGGCGGGATCCAGGGGTGGGTTATGCGTACGGCCAGGATGTTTTCGCCCTTCGGGCGAAGCACATCCGTGACATCGAAGCTGAAGGTGGTGTAGGTGCCTTCGTGAGTGCCGAGCAGATGTCCGTTCAGCCATACTGTTGTGAAGTAGTCGACGCCTTCAAACGCAAGCCTTACTCTTGTTCCGCGCGCGGCTTCCCCTATGCGGAAGTGCTTCCTGTACCACCACTCCTTTTGGTTCACAGCGAGCAACTCGGCCGTCTGCTCAAAGCGTTTGGGACCGGTGAATCCTGCCTGCAGCTGTGTATCGCCGGGAACAGCTACAGTGCGAAAGGCTGAGTCATCAAACGATGATGCGAAGACCTCCGCTTGCGCCCCGCCCCCGAACGGATAGGAGCCCATGCGCCAGTCCGAACCATCGAGAGTGACCACAGCTGCGTCCGGTTCCCGCTTTCCTTGCGAAGGGAGATGGGATGCTTCGGCTGCCGTGCAGAGAAGAAGGAAGAGGCCGATCACAGACGTCCTGCGCATTAGATCGATATGCACGTGTGCGGAGTCCTTCCTTATGGAGCATTGCCGTCCACATCTGAGCGACGGCGCAGCTGTTTGCACTCGTCAGTGAAATACAGACGGCAGGCACTGCGAGGCAATTCTAAACAGATGTGCCTGAACATGAGCAAAGAAGGTCCTTCTGGTTACGCGACAGCAGGCGAACCGTCATCCTCACCTTCTCTCCCCAGAACTGGATTTGAACTCCGGTAAACTCGTTCTGAGCCTCCCGGGCACTTCGTCCTGCATGGCTCAACGTTCAAGATCGAGTAGACGACGAAAGGTCGCCCCGTGAAGCTCCTGGTAAAGTTCAACCTCCTTCTCATCGCGGTCTTCGGTTTGGGACTCGGTTTTGTTGCATTGGAAGCCAACCACTTTCTGCAGAGGGAAGCGCAAGCCGACGTTCTGAGGCAGGCGGCGCTGCTTACAGCGAGCGCTCGCGCCACACGCGCCTACACCGAGGATGATGTTTCGCCTTTGCTGCAGAAAACAGCGGCACACGAACAGACCTTTCTTCCACAAACAATTCCTTTCTTTGCAGCTACCGCCACTTTTGAAAAGGTCCACGGAGAGTATCCGGACTACACCTACAAAGAAGCTGCGCTCAATCCAACGAACCTGCGCGATCGCGCAAGCGATTGGGAAGCGGACATCATTCATCACTTTCAGGGCTCGCCGGGGGAGAAGGAACTCACCCTGGTGCGTGACACCGCTGTCGGCCGCAGCTTGTATCTGGCACACCCATCCGCGTGGAAAGCGGATGCTTGCAGTGCCACAGCCGCCCAGGTGTAGCGCCCAAGGCCATGCTGGCCCGTTATGGTTCGCAGAACGGCTTCGGTTGGCAAACGGGAGACATCGTGGGGGCGCAGATCCTATCCGTGCCCACGTCTTTGCCGGTGGAGCACGCCCACAATGGGCTGGTGGAACTGATGATCGATCTGTCCATCATCTTCGTGTTCGCAATGGCTCTGATCGATATCGGCCTTTACTACATTGTGATCCGCCCGCTGCGGACCATTTCGCAAGCTGCCGATCGAATCAGCCAGGGCGACATGGATCTGGCCCAGATGACGGTGCGCGGGAACGATGAAGTGGCGATGGTGACCCGATCTTTCAATCGCATGCATACCAGTCTGGGGAAAGCGATCGAGTTGCTCAACAGGTAACGCTCACGTTGCGGCGCCGGTTGGCTATAGCCGTACCCTTGAGATGTATTGGCACCACAGGCGAAATGCGGGGATCCTGAGCTGCGCTCAGGATGACACCTCTGCTTCGGCGAGCACCGTACCTGCAGGAAGCGGCTCTACTGCGGCCGCTCCCGCAGGAATCGGTGGCGATCTTTCTCGCTTTCAATCTGCGGCGCAACCAGAAGGTAGAGCTCATCAAGCGAGCCAGCCTTCGCGGCTGCGCGATGGACGACGACCTTCGCGATCGGTCCGATGAAGGACGCGAGATGACGGATCAGCGCCTCGAGCGGAAGGGGCGAAGAACCAGTAACCGGCCGACTCACCTAGTCGGTTCCCAAACGCGGGGAGTGAGACGGAGCTGTCGTTTCGACAGTGGTGTGCAGAGGTGAATGAGCGAGGCTCGCCGCCAACGCATGAGCGAATTCCGCAGCAGACCCGAAGCGGCGACGCGGATCTTTCTCTAGAGCGCGTGCAATCGCATCGGAAAGCGCAGGGGAGATGTCGGGGCGAAGCTCGCGCAGCGGTCTGGGGATGGTCTGCACGTGTCCCGTCATCAGCTCGAAGTTCGTGGAGCCCTGGATGGGTAGCTACCCCGCGATGAGCTCATACAGCGAGACTGCCATCGAGTAGATGTCGGACTGAGGCGTGGCCGGTTCCGAACGGATCTGCTCGGGAGACATGTAGGTGGGTGAGCCGACTAGAAACCCTGTCGCCGTTAGGTGCGCGCCACGTTGCGTGGTCGCGATTCCGAAGTCGAGTAGCTTGGCGCCACTTTCTATCGTGACCATGATGTTGGCCGGTTTGATATCGCGGTGCACCACGCCGTGGCCGTGCGCGTATTCCAGCGCGCTGAGTACCTGGAGGGACAAGTTGATAAGGTCCGGCAGCGCCAGACGTGAACGCCGGCTAGGGGAGTGCAGGTCTTCCCCCTGTACCAACTCCATCATCATGATGATCTGACTGCCGAAGTGGAACGCATTGTGCAACTGGGCGATGTGTGGGTGATGAAGGCTGGCGAGGAGCTGAATCTCCTGAATGAAGCGGGCCTCCCCTTCCGGTCCGTCACCTTCGGTGAGTAGCACCTTCATGGCTTCGGCGCGGCGCGAGATACGGTGGACTGCTTCGTACACGGCACCCAAGCCACCACGGCCGAGTTGCCGCACGACCTGGTACTCACCGACAATCTGGCCCGGCTCAAACATCGACGCTCCATGCCCGACGGGCAGCCCTTTCAGTTTGCCGTCTGCCGCCTTTACATTCAAGTAGAGCGGGAACGGGAGAACGGGAGAAACTGGTCTTCGCAACAGCTGCCCGCTTATTCTGGCAGAGACTGGTACCGTGGCCTCGTCTTGCAGATAGCTCGTTGGAGCATCACGGAATGCGGGACGCGCAGTTAGGGAGGAACGTTCGTGTTCGATGGGAAGCGTGGAAAGGGATCCGCGGCGCCGGGTAAAGGCAGTCGTCCGCCTGCGCCCTCGTCAGAGATCCATATACGACCGAAGCGTTTCCCTGTGGCTTCGGTTCCAGTTCGCTCCTATGTTTCCTCTTCCGGAGACTTCAGAGCCGGCGGTGCACGAAGACGCAAGAACAAAGGCTGCGGAGTACACGTCGCAAGTCGCGTCCAAACCAACTCCGGTTCGCATGCGGCGAATGCGCCGGAAAAGAAAAGGTCCGTGACCGCACCGGTGGCACCGGCTTCGGACAGAGTCTCAACCGAAGTCGAAGCTGGTCCAGGGGAGCGTGCACAGACGCTCGAGGCAGTTCCGTCATCTGCAATGCAGAATGCTTTCGCGCGAGTGGAGACTTTCCCGTCGATGGACGCTGCTGTACAGCCGTCGACTCCCATTCCAACGACGCAGCCGATAGCTGGTGCCTTCACGCAGTTTGCTCCTGCGTCAGCATCTGTCGTTCCCTCCGGCGCGAGCAGCACGGTCCAGACTCTTTCCGAGCGCGATCCGGCATCGTCCTCGTCTCTGCCTTCCGTACAGCCGTGGACAAACCGCATTTTCAATGGATCGTCAGAGAATGGCGGGTTGCCGGAGGTGGACCGCGACATCGAGCGCAGGTTCATTGAGAAAGTGTCGAGAATGAACGAGGACGGGGTCGCGACCGATGCCACGGTGCAGCGCGCACGCGAAACGTTCGCAGCGATCTTAGGCGCAGGTTCGGTCGAGGTACGTTCGGCAGACTTCCCGGGTACGCCCCTCGTCTCGCTCCCGAACGGGCCGCTATCACTATCCGGCGCTCCCCCGCCGGCACCGGATGGAGAAGTGACCAGGCTCCTGCACGCCACTCACGAAAACGCCGCGTCACCCAGCTTTGCCGATGCTCTCTTGCCCGGGGCGGTGGGTGTAGAGAGGGCAGGGAACCAGGGCGAGGCTTCGATGCCGCATGGCGAACAGACTGCTGACCGCCATCGCATGCCCATCATCGTTCTGGTGATCGTTGCGTGCGCACTGCTGATCGCAGTTGCGGTCGCGACGGCGGTTCTGCTCCGCCGCTGACGATCTTGCTTTCGCTCCGATCCAAGTCATCCGTAGACCGAATAGGACGCCAGAACTGCAGACAATGCGGGGCCGTTTCCCAAAGCCGTTCGCGGTAGACTGCAACTCGGATAATCGTTATGCACTTCAAATACAGAGTAGCCGCCGTCATGGTCTCTTTGGGCATGGGCGCGGTAAGTGCCTTCGCGCAAACGCCGCCGCCTGTTCACGCACGCACCCAGAGCGCGGATTCGCGCAGGATGACCCCAACATCTCATCCACCGAAGGCGAAGTCGCGCAAGAGGACCGCAAGGTCTCGAAGGCCGGTTACGATGACTCGGAAATTGAATGCGAACAGGCCTCCTGTGCGCATTCAATTGCACTCTCCGCATGCGCCGATGCAGCGTGAAGTCAAGCTGTTGTCCGTGCAGCCCACCGATAAAGACCTTCAGATTCGAACGCTGCAGCAGGATATGCAGACGATCAGTGCGTAGCTGCAGGCCTCCGACGCGAAGGTCGACCAACTTGCCGCTATGGTGCAGCAAAGTGCGACATTGAATCAGCAGGGGAGTGAGCCTGTGCTCCGGGCGTACGTGTCGACAAATACGGCGGAGATGCAGCAGATGCGCAAGGATGTCGATACGCCCGCCGCGATCCACTATAAGGGCGTGACTCTGGTTCCAGGCGGCTTCGTCGCGGGGGAAAGCATCTGGCGTCAACGCGCGATGAACGCCGACATCTACACAAACTTCAACGCGACGCCCTATCCCGGATTTGGCGAAGCACATACAAGCGAGTGGGTGCCCTCCGCCCGGCAATCGCGACTCTCGATGCTTGTCAGCGGCAAGGTGCCCTTTCGCCACGCTGAACGGCTTTGTGGAAGTCGACTTCCTCTCCGCGGGAACGACCTCGAACAGCCTGCAGACCAACAGTTACACACTTCGTATACGCCAGGCCTGGGGTCAGATAGCCGGCAAGAAAGCGAAGTTCACCGCTGGCCAGATGTGGACGCTGCTGACTGAGAACAAGAAGTCTACGGACCCAGGTACGGAAGTTGTGCCGCTGTTATTTGACGCGGATCTGCATGTAGGTTCTACATACGTCCGGTCAAACGGCCTTTCGGTTCCAGGAGGCGTTCTCGCCGCGGTTCACGCTGGCAATGTCGCTGGAGAGCTCGCAGTATCAGTTCTCGGCTTCCAACGCGCCGACCAACTTCTTCTTTGGCAACCCCGGTGCGCAGGGTGGCTTGAATAACCAGACCGCCAACTACACCAACCAGGTGTCACCGGATGTGATCGTCAAGGCGGCTTTCGATCCTGGCTTCGGGCACTATGAAGTCGGCGGTATCGCAAGGTTTTTCCGCGATCGCTACTATCCGAACGGGACCGCTGCGAGCGCCGCAAACGATACGCGCGTCGGCGCCGGGTTTGTAGCCAATGCGCGGCTGCCGATCGTGCCCAAGCGAGTAGACATGGGGCTGCACCTTGTCGCGGGGAACGGCACCGGACGCTACGGTCCGGGGCTGCTTCCCGACATCACGGTCAGGCCGGAAGGGACCCTGGCTCCCATTCGCAACGCACAGGGCCTCTTCTCGCTGGAAGTGCACGCAACGCCGAAGCTGGACCTCTTTGCGTACGCCGGAACGGAGTATGCGCAGCGTACTGTGTATCGCAATGCAGCAGGTACGCTAGTCGGGTATGCCCGGTAACGGCCATCAACACCGGCTGCTTCGCCGAAGCGACACCGAGCGTCGGGACCGGATACGGTCCAGGCGGGCCAAGTGCCGCGAACTGCCTGGGCGCGACGCGTGACATCACGCAAGGCTCGGGCGGGTGGGTGTACCGCCTCTACAGTGGACCGGCGGGGCGTCTGCAATACGGGGTTGCGTACAGCTATCTGAACAAGCGTGGCTGGACGGGTGTGGGCGGCGCGCCGAAGGCAACAAACAATTTCGTCTACACCAGCTTTCGTTACTACCTGCCGTAGCTGTGCCGCGAGCGCAAGCAGTGTGCTTCACTCTGCGGCACCAGCACGGAGCCCCCGCTCTGGGTCAAAGATCAGGGCAGGAGCCTAGGTGCTTTGCGAGAGCACGGCGTTAGAACCGGAGATGCAGCCCGCCGGCCAGGGAGCGACTGGTGTTGGCTTGCGAGGTGATCAAGCCAAAGGAAGAAGAAGTTGGCGAAACATTCGCCCCAGACATTTGCGCATGATTGAGGGCGTTGAATGCATCGACGCGCACCGTGAAGATGAAGCGTTCCGCTATGACGAGGTCCTTCAAAGCCGAGAAGTCGAAGTTGTTTGTGGGATCGGAGCGCAATAGGTATATCGGGAAAGTACGTAGATTCCACGAGCCAGGCTGGTGGGCCGAGTCCTTATTGAAGCCTGCTGTATTGAACGCCGGGCCCGCCGTGTTGTGCGGATTATTTTGAAGGTCTTGGAAGCTGCCCGTGTAATTAGCGTTGCCCCATGAGAGCGGCGTGCCGGACAGATACTGGTACGTACCGGTGACCTTCCAGCCGCCGAGCACACCATCCACTACTCTATTTGACTTGTTCATGAACTGACGCCCACGTCCGAAAGGTAACTCGTAGATCGAGTAGATCGCCACATGGATGGGGTAATCCGAGGAGGTCTCTCCGACCCACAAAACACCTGGATTCAACTGCGTGGTTGCGCCTATCTGGCGAGACCACTCAAGAACGGCGTTGAATTCAAAGCCCTTTGACATGCGCTTTTCCAGGCGCGCCGACAGGCTGTTGAAATGAAACGTCGAGTTGGGAACATAAAACGCACTCACGGTAGTGAATTCCGGATAGGCCAGCACTAGGCTGCTTAGCGCAACCGTCGAGCTCGTGTTGAGGGCAGTTGTGTTCGGCACTTTAGCACCCGATGCCGTAGTAAAGGTGGGGAACTGTTTGTAGAAGGGATTCGTTACCTTGGTGGCCATCGCGTTGGAAACCGCTTGTGCGCCGGGGCTGCTCGCGTCCGACGTGGGATCCAAGTATTTCGTGTAGGGGACGTTGTTGATGTTGTTGTACGTGCTGTTATGCAGCGATAGCACGTGTATTCCGCTTATTTCCGCCATCCAGCCACCCGGAAACTCCTTCTGAATGTCGAGGCTGAACTTTTCGCTGTAAGGCACCTTCACGTTGCTCTGGAAGAAGAACAGGCTGTTGCCCAGAGCCGCATCAGTGCCCTGCGAACTGCCCAGAGGTAGGGCGATGGGGTTGTAACTCAACTGCGTTGAGTCGGTGGGATATGGATTCTCCCAGGTTGTGGTCGGGGTGTAACCGCCGTTTACGCTGCTGTTCGTTGTGACCATGCTGGTCGATTGCGAGTACCCTGTCGTAGCGCTGGCCGTATACGTGCCGAACGGCTGGTTCACAAGCGCGATCCCTCCACGCACAACGAAAGTGTTGTGCTCCCGGCTGGGTGCATACGCAAATCCGAAGCGCGGGCTGACGTATAGAGGCGCAGGATGATAGGGATAACGGTTGTCAGGGGTTTCATAGGCTGTGGCGCCCGTGGCTTTGAAAGCAGATGGGGAAGGCAGGTAACTGGAGTTACTTCCTAAAGCTGCAACGTTCGCGGCGTACTGGCTCGCGTAGCTGCTCGTGGCCGCGCTGGTTGTGCTGTTGGGCTGGTCAGCATACCAGTTCTGGATCATGCGGTTGTTGCTTTCCACAACGGCTGTCTCATGATCGAGCCGTAGGCCCAAGCTAAAGGTCAGGTTTGAGGTCGCCTTCCAGTCGTCCTGAAGAAAGTACGCGGTGTACCAGTTGTCGTACTGGAACCGTTGCGTGATTTGGTATGTGCCGGAGCTGGGCAGGCCCAGTTCCAGCAGCGCGAAGGAACTTCCAAAGGGCTGCTGGATCTCATCGGCAGCGTAGTTCGGCGATTGCGCCAGAAAGCCGGTCTTGGACGCAGAGAAAGCGTACTGGCCATTGGCCTGCATGGGAGAGAACCCTGACTTCTTCCATACGCGCACCTCCGTTCCAGCCTTTATCGAATGGCGCCCCCAAGTCTTGTTTATAGCGGCGTACCCTGACAGGTAGCCAATGATCCCATACCCGTTCGTCTGCCCGCTGAGAGACTGGATGCTTGCGCCATCGGAGAAAGTAACGTACGGCACAGCCAGATCCACGGAGTTAGAGGCGATATAGCCGGGGAAGCCAAATGCCGTGGGGGATGTGCCTTCCGTGCTGGGCCCGTTTATCTGGTTGTAGCGTTGATATCCGAGGCGTGCCTCCATATTCAACGAGGAAGTGAACGTTCTAACGTAGTCGATCTGGCCGCCCGGTTGTGTGTAGATCGCCTTTGAGCCTGTAACAGCAAGGTTATCGAAGTAGTTGCCGGAACTGTTCACGTAGTTGCTAGTATGAAACTCGCCAAAGATCTTATCCTTATCACTGATATTCCAATCAAGGCGCGCCGCATGCGACTTATACTTGGTACTGTTCGCGGGAGAGTTGATGTAGTTATTCTGGCCATCCGGTTTGGTGGAGGCACCGTTGTAGTTCGGCAACGGCATGAGTTTCAGGTATGCCTGTGCTATGGGGCTCAGTCCTAGTTGCGTGTCAGGCGAGTAGCCGTTCTGCTTGCAATAGGCGGTTGTGCCGGTAAGACAATTGTTGGGAATTGCAGCACGGATCCAGTATTGTTTCCCTCCAATGGTCTGGTAGCCGGTTGAGGTGACTCCCGGGGCGTAGTACGGGTCGTACAGTTGGGCCGTGGGTCCGTCGGCGGCGAGCAGCGCATGAAAATCACCGTTCCGTTCATCCTGCGTCGGAACGCTGGTGATAGAAGGTGAAGAGGTGTCGCTGTTGTAGCCTTCAAACGCATAGAAGAAGAACACCTTGTCGTGTCCGTTGAAGAAGTGAGGGATGACCACCGGACCGCCAATGGTTGCGCCGAACTGATTGTAATGCGATGAGGTTTTGGTAGAAGTTGCCGGCAAGAAATAAGGACGCGCTTGAAACGGCCGTGACCCGTTGTAGTACTCGGAGAGGGTCCCGTGCAGTCTATTGGTGCCGTGCTTGGTCACTAGATTGACGGTGCCGCCGATGGTGTCGCCCAGCGCAGCATTGGCGGAAAACTGATCCACATGGAGCGTTTCCACCGAGTCCAGTTGTGGGATGAAGGACACCTGGCGGCTTGAGGATTCCATATCCGGAAGGCCGTTTAGAAGAACTTCGGCCGACGCGGATGGGCCACCACCAATGGAAACCGCGTTCGCGCCGGTGTTCGAGGTTGGGTTGAGTGCGTTCGTGGCGGCTTTGCCGGTAGGGATGACGCCGAACATGTCGTGTTCAAGCCCGAAGGGCGAGTTGCCGGGGTTCGGCAGGTCTCGCAACTCTTCCGGCGTAAGCGACTGGCCGGTGTCGGCGTTGGCCGTGTCGATCATCGGCGTGGCCGTCGTCACCACGATAGACTCGCCGGCGTTGCCGACTTGCAGCACAATGTTCTCCCTGACGACCGCCTCTACCTGCAACGTCAACCCCGTGTGCAGATACGTCTTGAAACCATCCATTTCCACGCTGACTGAGTAGGGGCCGGGCAGGAGAAACGGGGCGGTATAGGAGCCTTTGCCGTTCGATTTCACGATCACCGTGGCTCCCGTGTCGGTGTTGACGACCTTCACGGCTGCAGCCGGCACAACGGCGCCACTTGGATCCTTAACCAAGCCTGTCAACGTTGCGCGGAACTCCTGGCATGTTGCAGAGGCGGCGAAGCCTAGGAAGACGATCGCGATGAATATGAGCTTTCTCATTTTGTTTTTGTCCCAATTCCCGTTGTTGAACTTGGTAGTCGCTGGCACCACTATTTGTAACGTTTCGGCTCCGTCAATCTCTATCTCGCCTGCACATCGAGAGCCGTCGAGCACGACAGAAGAGATCAGGGCTCCGCCCGGCCTCGTGCGTTGGTCTGCGCCCTCTATGTCGCAGGCGCGGGCACGTCCGAACTGGGTCGGTCTTGTAAAGGCTGGCACGGAACGAACTCACTTTGGCTGTACGGTTGCAGAGAGTAGGCAAACTTCAATCGGGTGTCAACTGGAAAACGAATGTCTCGCCGGAACTGAACAGGGGAATGAGCCGCTCGCAGGATGGGGGTTGTAGCGAGGCGCAGATTCCAGGAAGACATTCCGGATGTCGGAACAGTGTCGAGGCTGAGCGAGGGTGCAGCTTGTTGCTCTCGCTCGCTATTCGGCACCACTTCGCCGCAAGCGATTTGTCCGAACTCACGCCGATATGAATACTCGGCGGAATCGACTGGAGCCTAAAGGCTACTCAGTTGGAAGCGGAACTTCGTAGCGCTTCCGTTTTGCATCAGGCCTGCCGATAGATTGCGGGCTTGCTGCAGCCGGCTACACGGTCATATTGTACAGCATTCGAGTTCCTGTGCCGGCAGATGCCGGATGGGAGCGCAATTCCAACTACCGGAACGGAATGCTGAGGCCGTGCGATCGCTGTAGTGGCGTCCGCATGTCGGCTAGGGAGGTTCCAGCATCTATGAGGCACAGCGCGGCGCACACTCGAAGAGCTTAAGCGGAAGCAGGTGCGTGCTCAACAGCGCGCGGCACCTGGGCGAGCGCTTAGCGGATGACCTTGATTAGATAACTTGTCGCGGGGGCTTTTCCGATCTCAATCTCCCATCCGGCCTCCAGCAGGCGGCCTTGCGAGGTTGGCAGCGGCTGGCCTGCGCCATCGAGCGGTGTTACGACCACTCCCACTGCTCCCTCGATGTTCCTGAGCAGCAGCCACCCTTTGATCATCTCGATGCGCGTGGGCGCCGTGCCCCAGGCGGTTACGTTGGCGCGGCGCTCGTCCCATACCATGCCGGTGTTCTCTGTGCGGCCAGTTGCGGTGAGCAGCATGGAGCCTGAGCGCGAGAGTGGCTGATCGTCCAGAGCGGAGAGGGTGATGGCGGAGAAGGCATTCGTAATATCCGCGGACAGGTGGGAGGTCTGTACGTTGTTCTCCTTCACGAAGCCAACCAGCGCCGTGGAGCGGTCTGTATCGACGGTGACAACGCCGTTGCCGGTCTTGCCGGAGAGTAGCCAGGAGAGCTGGTTGGTGTCGGAGACGATGGGGTTGGCGGGCGTGTCGGTGAACTTCGCGGTGGGCGTGCAATCGAAACAGCGGACGCGCGAGCCGTGTTCAAGCGGAAGGGAGAGAGGAAAGCCGGGCGTCCAGTAAGGCTCCGACGTAGGGGGCAGGCGCAGGCTTTCGTCGACCTGCGCGGTTGAGTACGTGCGCTCGATAGTCTGGCGCGCGGCAGCAACGTCATGGCGGAGAAAGAGCATGGCGCCGACGGGCATCTGCGCGATCTTGACGGGGTCCTGACTGATGTCGAAGTGGTCGCCCATCACGGGCTTCCACTCACCGCTGAGTTTGGGTTCGAACGCATAGATGAAGATGCCGTCCCAATCCTGAAAGGCACCGTAGGCAGCGAGCAGGGGTATGCCCTCCGCCTGGTAGTCGCTGGGGAAGGGCTCGTTCACCTCGCTCACGGTGAAGGGCTTGCCGACCACGGTGGAGCGGGTGAGCTTGACCGGCAGAGAGTGCAGCGGATCGTTGACCATGGGCGGCTGGCCGCGGTGCGAAGTCTGGCTGGGCGGCCACCAGTAGACGTGCGCATCGACGATGTCAAAGCGCGAGGTGGTGCGCGCCAGCGGCATGCCGGCTATGAAGTAAGTGTGGTCATTGGTGCCGACGATGAGCGACTTCACGCGGAGGTCCTTGCGGATGTAGTCACGCATCTCCTCAAGGAAGCTGGTTTCGAGGTGCATGTAGAACTCCCCTTCCGCGTGGAAGCGGACTGGGGGCGCTGTGTCGAATTCTTGGCGTTGGAGCACCGGCACGTCCTCTCCTGCGGAGACGTGCGCAGCGGAGCGAATCTGGCCGAGGGTCGCGGCGGGGTATGTCTTGGCAAGCCAGGTGTTGTACAGCGTGGTCAGCAGCTTCTTGTGATACGGCGTGAGGTCGAGTTGAAGCCTTGGCCCCCCAGGAGTGAGGTTGCCGCGGAACCAGTCACGCTGCCAGAACTCAAGCACCGAGTTCTCGTTCAGAACTTCGACGATGGCGATGGCAGGCTCATTTGCGTAGGTTGGGTTTGTGTACGGGTT
>CAXSHQ010000017.1:0-815 GCA_964236875.1 uncultured Acidobacteriaceae bacterium
GCCACGACGTGGGCTGGAGCCACGGCCCGTGCGTGTCGATGATGCCGGTGTCCTTCGGCGCGGCACAGCCGTATTTGTAAATCTGGGCCCAGTAAAAACCTTCGACGCGAGTGTCCGGGATGGAAAGAAAGCTCTTGCGGTAAAAAGCATTCCACCACTGCTTGTGGGTTAGAGGATCCGCCCCCTTGCGGACGACGGCTGCTGCATGTTGCGCGGCATCGGATTCCGGGTAGCGCATTACTGTACTGAAGGTGAGCCGATGACGGTTGCCGGTGCGCTGCTCACGCCATGCCGTGGCGTAGCCTCCGCCGGCGAGAAGGTGTTGCGTGTAGACATGGACTCCATCGGCTTCTGTGGCCGTCTCGCCGGGCGGATTGGGTTCCCATAGCTTGGCGTTGCCTCCGTACAGAGCTGTGTAGGCCTGCTCATCGCCAGGGGTGCGGATCGGCGGGCGGCTGGACGAGGGATCTCCGGCGCGCCATTGCCAGGCAGCCGACTCGCCGCCCTCCGTGCCCAATTCGATAGAAGCAACATCGTGGAGGGCATGCAGCAGAACGTCGAGGTGAATCGTGCCAGCAGTAGTGTGCAGAGTGCCTTCCAGGCGAGCCTCGTGAAGCACCAGGCGAAGAGAGGTCGCGGTGATTTCGCCCACCGGTTGAAGCAGAAAGTCACCCACGTGATAGCGGCTGCGGCTGTAAGAGATGGTTCCCCAGGAAGCATCGCGACGGTCATAGACCGAAGTGTGATCAACCCCGAACTTGATCGCATTGCTGCCGGGTTCAGCGTGAAAGTAAAGAGCGAAATGACCGTTGCCG
>CAXSHQ010000017.1:825-9620 GCA_964236875.1 uncultured Acidobacteriaceae bacterium
TTGCCGAAAAATGGAGCTTCGCTCCAGGACTTCGGCCTGCGGTCCCAGAGCATGTCGTGTCGGCCCAGGAAAGAAGGCCAGTCGGTACGGTCTGCAAGCTTCGGCTCGGCCTTTGCCGCGTGAAGGCGGGTGGCCATGGTACCGGCAGAAAGAGCAAGAAAGCGGCGGCGGGAGACGGGCATCCAGGCCGCGGCTGCGGAAGTGCGGCACGAGCAGGATGCACGAAACGCACGACGGTGAACAAGTGCAAGCTTCGCTTTGCAAGTTACAAGGCGAAGCTCGCGTGACAATGCCATTGACCTGCGATTGGAACGCAGGCGATAGTGGGAGCCACCTGGGAAGAGGAACAAGAATGCACGGGATAGACATGCAGCGGCGAGAGTTTCTGAAGCTGGCCGGGGCGGCAGCGGCCAGCAGCATGACGGCGAAGCGAGAACTCCGTGCTTCTTCCGAGCCCATCAAGATTGTGTCGCAGGCCGACATGCCGGCGCTGCGCAGTGAGCCTCTGCGGCACGCGATCGAAACCTTTGAGAATGCTCTGAAGGCTAAGGGCGTCGCGCTGCACGAAGTAACCGGGGGAGGCGCTGCGAAAGGATCGCACCCTCTGATTGCGCTGAGTGGACCGGGAGCCTTGACGGAGAGTGGTGTTCGGGTAACGGAGACACAGGTTTCGCCGGAAGGCTTCCACCTTGTGCCTGAAGGTACTGTGTTGCACGTGATCGCCGTGGACGTGCGTGGCTTCGTCTATGGGCTCGGAGAACTCGCAGACAGGGTGACGTACAGCAAGGACGCTCGGCTGGCACTGCAGTTTGCAGAACCCGTGCTCGAAGCGCCGGCGAACCGAGTGCGAAGCGTAGCGCGTTCTTACGTGAGCGATATCGAAGACCGCGCGTGGTTTTACGACAAGGGTTTCTGGCCGGAGTACCTGGACATGCTGGTGGCCAATCGCTTCAACCGTTTCGCCTTGACGTTTGGGTTGAACTACGACTACCCCAAGGGGGTGACAGAGGACTACATGCACTTCCTCTATCCGTACCTGTTCGATGTGCCCGGGTACAGCGTTCAAGTGGAACCGGGTTTGGCACCGGGAGAGCAGGCGCGCAATTTCGAGACTATCCAGTACATTGCTCAGGAAACGGCGCGGCGAGGGCTGGAATTTCAGTTAGGGCTTTGGAGCCAAGGGTACGAGTGGGTGGAAAGCCCAAAGGCACAGCATCGGATTACGGGCCTGACGCCGGAGATGCACGCGCCGTACTGCCGGGACGCGCTGGCGGTCATCCTGAAAGAGTGCCCCGAAATCACAGGGCTGACCTTTCGTATTCACGAAGAAAGCGGTATCCCGCAGGGATCGTATGGATTTTGGGAAACGTACTTCGAGGCGATCGCGAAATGCGGGCGCCGGGTAGAGATCGATCTGCATGCCAAGAGTCTGAAACAGCCGATGATGGATACGGCGGTGCGCACACGGCAACCGTTGCTGGTGTCTCCAAAATTTGCGGGCGAGCATGTGGGACTTGGATACCACCAGGCAGCCATTCGCGAAATGGAGATGCCGAAAAGCTACTCGGCACATCGGTCCGGAAAGTTCGAACTGGGTGACGGCGTGAAAGGGTATCTGCGGTATGGGTTTGGAGACCTCTTTCAGGAGGGCCGCCCTTACGACGTCTTGTACCGGGTATGGCCTGGGACGCAGCGGCATCTGCTGTGGGGAGATCCGGTAACAGCCGCAGCGTGGAGTCAAGCGGGTAGTTTCAACGGCGGGGTAGGGATGGAGTGGTTCGAACCCCTGGCCTTCAAAGGCAGGGAAGGCTCCGGCGTTGCTGGTGGAAGGAACGCATATGCGGACAAGACGCTGGAGCCGACGGGAGGAGACTGGCGCAAGTTCGAATACTGGTACAGGGTGGTGGGAAGAACGCTGTACCGACACGATACGGAAAACGAAGTTTGGAATCTATATTTGCGGCGCGACTTCGGACAAGGCGCAGAGTCTGTCAGGGAGGCTCTGAGCGAGGCTGGAAGGCTGCTGCCGCTGGTGACACAAGCGTACATGCCCTCGACCGCGAACCAGTGGTACTGGCCAGAGCTGTATACGCACATGCAGATCGTTCCTGGCGGGCCGGCGCCTTACTACGATTCGCCGGAGCCGCTGAGTTTTGGAACGGCGAGCCCGCTGGATCCGCGGATGTTCGCCTCGGCCAACGAGACAGCTAGGGAGCTGCTGGCGGGCACCCTAAGTGGGAAGTATGCAGGATTTGAAGTAGCAGAGTGGCTGGACCGCTCCGTGCATCGGTCCCTGCAGGCTTTGAAGACCGCGCGGAGCCAGGTGCCCTCTGTCACGAGCAGCGCCTTTCGGCGCGTCGAAGATGATTTGCTGATCCAGAACGGGCTGGGAGCTTTCTTTGCGGAGAAGATGCGAGCCGGATTGTTCTACGAACTTTTCGCGCAGAGTGGGGATGTCACCGCGGGAGGGCTTGCGGTAGAGCATCTGCAGAAAGCGCGGGATACCTGGGCCGCGATGGCGGAAAGAGCACGCACGGTCTACAGCTTGAACATCGCGTATGGAGATCGTGATGACCGGCGTGGTCACTGGGTCGATCGACTACCGGCGATCGACGCAGATCTAGCAGCGCTGGAAGCCAAGTTAAAAGGGACGAGGAGCGCCGTCCCCGACGCCGACGTTGCTTCCGCTGCAGTACTGGAGACCCTGCGGCTGCCACGACGACGTGCAATGGCGGGGGCGTTTCACCAGCCGAAGGTAAGGTTCGTGCCGGGCAGGGAACTGGATTTGCGTGTGATGTTTACCGGCGGTGGTGTGCCGGCTGCGGTGAAGCTGTGGTATCGGCACCTGAACCAGGCAGAGCGGTGGCAATCCTTTGAGATGAAGCTAGACCAGGGAGACTACGTGGGGGCCATCCCGGCCGGCTACACTGAGTCTCCGTTTCCACTTCAGTACTTCTTTGAACTGAGTCCGCGAGGAGAGGGCCCTTCGACATATCCAGAACTCACACAGGAGCTCACCGGACAACCGTACTTCCTAGTAGCCAAGCGGAGCTAAGACTTCGGTGGGTTTGGCTTCACACGCATAGCGGTGATCGTGTCAGAGGAGCGCATCTTTCGGATGACAAGGTGATCCTGCTCGAGATCCAGGTAGAGCATGGTGCGGAGTGAATACCTGTTCGGAGCCAGTGGAGTGATGAGCTGCTGCTTGCGTGGGTCCGTGTTGGAAAGGAAGGGTAAACCGGTCGCGAACAGCAGATCGCCCTCATAGCTTAGGTGGATGTTTGTGCCGTCAGGAAGACGCCAGTTTCCAGCTATGGCGCGGCGGCTCGCCGGGGTAGGCGGGATGTATGGCGGGCCGTAGAGGAAATCAAGAGCCTGCGCCATGCCGGCCAGAGGCAGCGTGCCATGGTCTTCGTTGGGAAGCACAATGGTCTTCCAGGAAAGATGTGGATAGTGGCGAGCTTCCACTTGGTGCTGGAGCCGGAACATGGGTTCACGGTTGCTGAATGCGCTTTCCTGCCCGCCCACTTCCCCGATCACACGCGCGTTGAGATCCTTGTGGCTTGCGGCAAAAGCCGATTCATCCCGGAAGCGGGCAAAGTTGTCCCACGTGAGATTGGGACTGCCGATCCAGAATTTTGAGAATGTCTGGGAAGCTTGAAATAGCGCGTATGTGGTGAAGGACCCACCTGCGGAATGCCCCCCGAGCGCGCGGTCGGTGGGGTCTGTCCGGAAGTGTTGGTCGACGAAGGGAATGACCTCCTCTTTCAGAACCTTGAGGAAAACGGGCGCGCCGCGGTTCGCTGGAGGACCCCAGGGCTCGATGGTGGTGGCGGTTATGTAGTCGGCCGAACGTTGTGCTGGAGCGACCGCCGGCTTGCCGGGTAGTGGCACGGGAGGACCAGCGAAGGGCTCAGGATAGCCAACGCCGACAAAGATCGGCTCGGGTACATCGGAGTGCTGACGGGAGCGAGTAAGGTACGCGATGAGTGCCGTGTCGTTGCCATCAAGCAGGTAGAAGACGGGGTAACGTTTCGAGGCGTTCGCGGGAGAATCGTAGGATTTGGGTCGAATGATGAAGAGCTTGTAGTGCTCGCCGTTTATTTGTGAGGTGAAATCGTAGATGCCGGAGTTGGGAATAATGACCGAAGGTAGAGCTGGTCCATCCGTCCCGCTTTGAGCGCGTAGCACGATTGGGAATGCGAAGAGAAGGAGATAGACGAGGCGCTTCATTGAGCTCCGCCGATGTGTGAAGTCATATGTAGTCATGCGTGTCACCCCGTCGTTTCTTCTATGACTTGGCTTAGGGCTAGGTCAGTGTAGCGCGTGAAACAGGGCTTTAAGGTTCTCTGTCGAAGAGCTTGCGCGTGCACCAGAGCTGCTCCCGATCTGCTCTCTGGCCGCGTACGCAATGTCATGTTTGCACATGGCATTTGCACCGGTGGCGCGAAGACGAGGATACGCTCACACAGGCGATCGTTCACTTGCCCAGCCAGTATGGTCGGTAGGATATCGGGGGATTACGGCGCTGCTCAGGCGAGCCGACTGAGTAAAAGCTTTGCAATCGATGGAGGTCCCAAGAAATCAGGCAGCCTGCAGAGCTCGCTGACGCGATTCATCTGCTGGTCCCTCCGACACTCTCTACCTTTGCCACATCGAGGATAAACGCCTAGATTCCCGCCGAATCGGGCGTTTCACCGTTCTCTGGACAAAGGCGGAGAGATGCTACAGCCATCAGCCGGACCAGATCTGACGCGGGGATCCTCTCCGCAACTAAAGGCGGCGCAGTTCTCCGGGAGGGGTGTCAATAGCAACGATTCGCTGCTTGAAAGTGCCATACACGTCACGTCCGGTTAGCGCCTTCTCGACATCAGCGGCTTCTGCTACGGTCGCAACCCAGACGGTTTTGTATCTGGCCTCCAACGCAGGCAGCATGAGCGCCTACCCGCTAGACAGAGCCGACATTGTTGTAGGAAACACGTATCGTCTGCGCTTAGATGGCTTCATTACGCTGCGGCTTCTGCGGTTCCGTGTCACACCGTGACAGCTAATCCTAGGTGAGCTTGAACCTTCCCGTCGCGAACCCTAGGCGTACGGTGAAACTCCCTTCGTTCACAAGCCAAGGCCTAACCGTGAACGACCGCGCACCTTGGATGTGCATCGGGTCTTGGGCGGCAATCTCGCGCGCTTCGGCTAGCGAGGTGGCACGAATGACGACAGTGCCATCACCCTCCCAGTCTTTTTCGTCGTCGGTCCAGTTAGGCCCTGCGGCGAACATGATGCCGTCGAGTTCCAGCTTTTCTTGAAATTTGAGGTGTGTGGCGAGTAATTCCATGACAGGACCTATGCCGTTAGTAGGCCGTGTGGAAATTATGTAGAGTTGGAGGGCGAGATAACCACGATTTTGGCACTCATTAACGATGTTCTTTGCCGAGACAGAATGTTCCATATGCTCCATCATCGCTCGGTATTTTCTACTTGCGATCGATAATTGGCAAATTATTATGAGAAGCGCTCTTCCATTTCGTGGGGCAGGAAATTATATGTACGAGCTTTGTTCGATGGCAGAGCGGAACGTGTAGAACTGGGAGAAGTCGTGTAACAGCGCATCAACCAATTCGCGGGCATCTACACGATGGACGCGGGAGAGGGAAGTCGCGATGATCTCTCATATCGCGGCATGGCGAATGTCGCAACAGCCGCGACAAGACTCAGTCCCGTGAACAGCAAGAGCCCTGGACGATAGCTGCCCAGCCGGTCGAAGCTCATGCCGAGCAGCAGAGGACCGGCACCCACGCCGAGCGTGAAGATTCCGAATGTGAGGCCGTACAAGCGGCCGAACGCCGCATTGCCGAAGTAACGGCGCACCAGAAAAGCGGTGAAGTCCACCTCCGCGCCGAGGACCGACCCCACCAGCAGCGCGGCCAGATACCCGGCCTGCCTGCCGTTCGTAAAGGCGAGCAGCAGAAGAGCGATAACCACGATCAGAGCGATGGCGGCCAACAAGCGCGCGGCGTTCATCCTGTCCAGCAGCCAGCCGATGCCTGCGCGGCCCACCAGCACCGCGATCCCTACCAGGCTGGCCACCTTCGCTGCCGCCAAGGGCGTGAAGCCGCGATCGACCATCATGTCCACCATGTGCGCGAGGGTACCGCCGCTGGCGATGCCGAGCATGAGAAAAATGCTGCACATGATCAGGAACGCGCGAGTCCGCACGAGAGGCATGACCGCGACCGCATGCCGTGTACCCGCAGCGGCCGGAAGCCGTGCGTGCCGCGTCGCAAACAGCGCTGTGGGCACCGTGACTACGAGTGTAGCGATGCCAAGACAGGTGTACGCGGTGCGCCAACCGAACGCCTGAGTCAGATGCTGCGCTGCCCACGGAAGCACCGAGGCGCCGAGCCCGACCCCCATCAATGCCATGCCCAGGGCGAGCCCGAGATGCCGCTCAAAGCTGCGGACCAGAACCGCTGTGTAGCCCACGGGCGCGGCCCCGCCCCCCAACAATGTGAACAGCGCGAATACCAGATATAAGTGCCACACGTGCGGTGTGAGCAGCGAGAGAGAGGCAAACGCGAGCGACATACCCGCCACTGACGGCAGAATGACTCTTCGCGGGCCCAGGCGGTCCAGAAGCAGACCCCATAGGGGACAGGTAAATGCCATCGTCATCTGTCCGATCGTCAGGGCGCCGGAAATCTGTGTGCGCGTCCAGTGGAACTCCTTCGCCAAGGGACGTACGAAGACACCAAAGGAGTACAGAAGCAGCGTGCCTACCGAAAGCATGAGGCAAATGGCACAAGCGGCCACAATGGACCAATCCCGGTCCAGCGCAACCGCCTCTCGAATGGCCTCCGGCCGTGTTTCGATGTTCTGCATGACTGCTCCTCAACGTGCATCAACGTTGTCTCTTCGTCCGAAGTGACCGTTCGCTCAAGATAGCGACTCATGATGCCGTATCAGGCCTGCGGTAACGCCAGCGCAGAAGAGCGGAACTAGCTCCTCACTCGGACGGACACGAACCACACCGCTATCCGCGAGTTGCAGTTTCGATGAACGTGTTTACACATGGAAGACTGCTCGTGCATTCTCCCTGTTGTCAAGAGGCGTCCACACACCGCTTTGAATGTTCAGCGGGAACCGCGCGGAAAGGCTCCTTAGTCGCACACCGGCGGAAGAAGGCGATGCGAACGTACGATGAAGCGAAAGGGAGCAGGGTAAACTCGTTATATTGAAAACGACCCTGGCAAGTCCCGATTGAAGACGCGAGACGTCTCCTCTTCGGTAAGCATTCAATTCTGAGAAAGGGACGCCTTTCTGTGCATTGAATGCAACACTTCATGGCCTGGAAGAGGATCGAGGGAATGGCGAGTTCGGAAGAAGCGGAGCGCACCAAGAGGATGAAGGCTCTACCCCGGAGCAAACGTGTGGGCGCGCGTGAGCTTTCAAAACAGGAAAGCCAACACAAGATTATGGTGGCGGCGCGGCAGCTTTTTGCAGAGCTTGGATACGAGCGAGCCACACTGCGCCAGATAGCGGGCAAGGCCGGCTTCACTGTGGGCGCCTTGTTCAATCACGTTACAGACAAAAGGGATCTGATCTACCTCATCTTCAACGAGGAGGTAGACACCGTCATCGAAAAAGCCCTTGCGTCTCCGCGACCGTACCAGACGTTCACCGCAAAGATCCTCAGCATCACGGAACACAATTATCGGTTTTTTGCGAGTGAGCCTGTACTATCACGCATCCTTCTCACCGAGGTGGTCGCATTAGCACCGGGACTTCATTTCGACCGCTACACCATACTCAGGGCGCGTCTAGTCGATGGCATTGAAGAACTGGTTATCCAGGCGCAGAAGGCAGGTGAACTGGAGCCGAACGAGAGTTCCGCGTTGATTGCTCGTCACATCTTCTTCACTTATGCCGCTGCGCTGCGCTGGTGGCTGGCTTCTTCCGAGCGGCCGGAATGGCGCGATGGGCACCGCGAGTATGAGCGTCTTCTGAATTTGCAGATGAAGGGCTTGATTGCTGCCCGGCGAAGTGTAGCAGGAGCGCGTGCGAATCGAACGGGAGCTTCCGCAACGCGCGCGTAAGGAAGCAAGCGCTCCCAATAGGTCCGTACACCCTGAGGCGCTGGCCGCTCACACCTTGTTCGCACTGCGCAGGACGCGCCTGACGTTTTGGAGAGATGCTCAGAGCCTTTGCGACGGAGGAGATGTTCTTGCCGCTCTGAAGCCACACCTTGGGTCAGGGCTTCTGCCCGACAACAGCAGACCGCACAAACGCGCGGCTTGAGACCGCTGCCGGGATCCCGCTAAGAAACATCGCGTCCACCTGCCTTTCCAAGGTGTACGCAAAGCGCGTCTGCTACGAGGCCGCCACCAGTTCTGCCGAGGCTTCTGAGGTAGGAACGTCCGCTTCATAGTTCACTACAAAATCTTTGGGTACTTCGGGGCCCCACAGGTAAAGCGAGTCCTCGGCAGGATGATCGCCCGGGTCCCAATCGCATGTGCTTGGAATGTAGTCGATGTCGGAGGAGTACTCGCAGTAGCTGCCCCATGGATCGCGCACATAGTGGAAGTAGTTGGAGCCGAGCACGTGGCGGCCCATACCCCAGCCGGCCGTGAAGCCCTTGTCCGCCATCTGCATGGCGCCCAGGCCGATCTGACCGATATCGGGTAGATCCCAACTCACGTGATGGAAGCCCGGCGCAGATGACTTGGCTAGCGCGATCATGTGGTGATCGCTGCCGTGAATGCCGTGCAGGAAGGCGATGCCCTCCCCGGAGCGGTCGG
>CAXSHQ010000017.1:9630-25057 GCA_964236875.1 uncultured Acidobacteriaceae bacterium
GCCAGCGCACTCGATCGCGCGGAGAACATCCGTGGAGAACAGACGGTTATGCGCCATGCGCCGCGGGCGGACCTGCTCGGTCAGACGGCGGTAGGGAGCGCCGCGTACGCCAGCAGGAACCGACTCGAAGGTACAGTCCATCTTCTGGTTAGGCGATGACTTCTCGGCTGCCTTGACTTCGATCAGAATACCGTCAGGGTCGCTGAACCAGAAGCCGTTGGTTTCGAGTCCCTTGGGAGGATCCAGCAGCCGGATGCCCTGCGATTCGACTTTGTCCCGGAGCGGCTCGACATCTTCTTCATACGCGCCGAAGGAAATGTATTTCAGTTTCTTCGATGGACCCTCTGTCAGCCTGCCCCAGCGGTGTGAGTTGCCAAAGACGGTCAATCCAAGCTGATTGCCGTCTGCTTTGAGATCGAGCCCAAAGGCGGCATAGAAGTCTTCCGCGACACTCATCTTCGGCACGGTAATGCTGAAGTGATCGAGAGAATGGACGCCGAACTCGCCAGCACGCTTGGGGCGGGGAGTAAAGCTGCGAATCATCGTCATGGTAAGGCCTTTCGAAATGCTGCGGAATCAAATGACCTGCGACTGCTGGACAATCGGGTTGGAGAGCAGACCGATGCCTTCAATCTCCACCTCGCACACGTCACCCGGTTTCATGAAGATCTTGGGGTTACGGGCCAAGCCAACGCCGCTCGGGGTACCGGCAACGATCACGTCTCCTGGACGCAGTGTCAACGGTTCACTGAGCAGGGAAACTAGCGTGGCGACGTCGAAGATCATGTCGTCGGTGTTGGCATCCTGAAGAACCGTTCCGTTCAACCGCGTCTGGAGGCGAAGGCCTTTGGCGCCGGCCGGAAGCTCGTCTGCGGTGACGAAGGCCGGGCCGAACGCTCCCGTGGAATCGAAGTTCTTCCCGATCGTCCACTGCGCGGACTTGAACTGGTAGTCGCGAATGGAGGCATCGTTGAAAATCGAGTAACCCGCCACATGCTCCAGCGCACGCTCGAGTGGGATGTTCCTGCCCGCCTTACCAACAATTGCGACCACCTCTCCCTCGTAGTCCAACTCGTTGGACACATGGGGACGAACGATCGATGCGTTATGGCCGATGAGGCTCGATGCAAAGCGGCTGAAGAGTGCCGGATAGGACGGAGCCTGGAAGCCGCTTTCTGCTGCGTGATCCTTATAGTTCAAACCGACGCAGATGATCTTCTCAGGGACGCCGAAGGGCGGAAGATACTCGATCTCGGAAGGATCGATTTCTTCACCGCCAAGCAGGCGATCGGAGGCTTTCTTCATCGCGTCCTGGCCTGCTGTCACAAGAGAAAGGAGGTCGCCGGACGAGAACTCGCCTTCTCCGCCGCCGAACAGACGATCACCCTTGAGTGCGCCCAAAGCTGCCTTTCCGCGCCGTCGATAAGAAACAAATCGCACGTCTTTTACTCCCAGAGTTACATGAGTTGCGTCGTACCTTCTTCGTATGTTGAGCAGAAACGCTCGATCATTCGCCTGTGCTGGATGCGACCGAGTGAACACGTTCACCAAAGAGACTGCGCGAGCGAATAGGCACTTGTCAAGGATATTTCCGGCAGCACCTTCAGCGCTCGGCGCAGTCGTTGGCTAGTTGCCCGTGACCACCTTGAGCACGGAAGCAAAGTCCTCTGGAAGAACATCGCCGCGCCAAGCAACGTGCTGGTCCGGTCGTATAAGCGCATACCGGGCCATGTACCTGTGCGGAAGGCGGTCGTCTCCAAGGGTCACGATGGCAAGTTCGACATCGCAGCTTCGTGCTGCCTGATGAACACGCTCCAAATCTACGTCCGAATGTTCACCGGTGGCCAGTAACGTGAACTCCGGCCCGAAGTGGTCGTAGAGCGAGCTTCCGTCCTGCAGCCAAAGGTGGGGCGCAAGGCAGCCCGGGTGCGCGGACGGCCGGTACACCATCGAGTTTGGAATCGGTGGCTGCGTCCCGTCCTGCACGACGATGCCAGATCCGGCATAGCAGTAACCAAGTACCGCACCCAGCGTTTTGAACTCGCGAAGCTTGGCGGTGTAGATCACCTCGCCGGCCTCCTGCCGGGTGGCATCGCCCACTGGGCCGGGAACCTCCAGGCCGGGAAGCGTGAGGTGGTTGCCCAGAGCGTTGTAGTTGGCGACCGCTTCTTCCACCATCCACTTGTGGATGGGCCGCCTTTCCTGCTCGTAGCTGGCAAGAAGCCGTGGACCGCCCCAGCCCTTGAGAACGGCGGCCAGCTTCCAGCCAAGGTCCACCCCATCGGCGATGCCCATGTTCATGCCGTAGCCCCCGAAGGGCGGATGCAGGTGGCAGGCGTCGCCGGCAAGAAAGATGCGGCCTTCCGAGTACTTGTCCGCGATGAGGCTGTGCGCCACCCATGGCGAGGTGCCGATGATTTCCATCTCGAAGTCGAGGCCGGTCGCCCTTCGGATCAACTCCTTGGGATCGATGTCTTCGACAGCGCCTTCAAGCCGGGTCGCGATAAAGTACCAGAGGTCAGGGGCCTCCATGGGACCGATGAGCGATGGCGAATCTCCGTTGATGATCCAATACTGAATTGCCGGCCCATGGGTATGCATCGTCGCGAGCTCGGGCGCGCGGAACTGCACATTGTAATTTGCCGCCAGACCCCGCGTGCCTTCCATGCTCGCGCCGATGACCTGCCGCACAGCGCTTCTCGACCCATCCGCCCCCACCAGGTAGGCGCTACGGATGACCTGCTCTCCTTCGATTTCTTTGTCGCGAATGGTGGTGCTCACCCCGTCCGCGTGTTGCGTGGCGTGTATGAATGTCGTGCCGAAGCGGATGTCCACACTAGGAAGGGTGACCGCGTGCGCGCGCAAAACCTCTTCCAGCACATACTGCGGAATCCACTGAGCGCTTTCCGAATACAGATCGTTGCGCGTGGGCGCGCAGTTGAGAGCATTTTCGATACGCGTGAGCTGCGGGCCATTGAGCCGGGTAACAAACACGATGTTGGAAGGGTAGTCCGCCGGCAGCGTCGAGGCATCCCGCAGCTTGCCCGCAATGCCCCAGCGGCGCAGATGCTCGCGGGAGCGCACATTCGTCGTTTTGGCGCGCGGGTTCAGCCCGACACGATCGTTCTGTTCTAGGACGAGGCATCGAATGCCCCGGCTGCCCAGTTCGATGGCGAGCGACAGGCCCACAGGACCCGCACCGATGATGGTCACGTCCGTTTGCAGCTGGTCGGGCATGGATTTCCTGATCCTCAACGTAAAACTGCCGGTACCGGTTGTCGTCGCGAACGGTGAACGTGTTCACGAAGCGATCATGCGACTAGGAGAGTGCGGGAGTAGCCAGGTCATTGTCAAGAGCCTGACTCGCAGACGACGGGCCAGCCAGGATGATGGCGGGCATGCTGGAGCCTCTGGAACTCACTTTCCCCCCTGCGCCTCACCACTCTTCTTACTCGCATTGCCCTGCAGCGACATGACTCGCTAGACAAGGTGGACGATACCGCGTTTAGCCGCGATGTGAATGGCCCCGGTGCGATCGTTCACGTGAAGCTTGGCGAAGATGTTCTTCATGTGAACCTGAACCGTCAACTCGCTGATGGAGAGCGCATCGGCGATGGTCTTGTTGCGCATACCTGTCGCGAGCAACTCGAGCACACCGATCTCACGAGGTGTCAGTGCCGGTTGCTGTGAACGCCCTGCAAGGCGATCGGATATGTCCTTGCTGACGGGCCTGTGGCCGCTATGGACCACGCGCACGGCATCGATCAGATCGTCCGACAACGTATCCTTGAGCAGATAGGCCACGGCGCCCGCATGCAGCGCGCGATGAATATCCTCGTCGCCTTCGTACATCGTGAGCACGATGATTCGCGCCTGTGGCGACTCCGTGATGATCTTCTGGATGGCCGTGCTTCCATCGCCGGAACGAAGACGGAGATCCATGAGGGTCACGTCCGGCCGCTCCTTGCAGAACGCGTGGTAGGCTTCGTCGGCGGTCGCGGCGAAAGCGACGACGCGCATGTCAGGCTGGCGATCGATAAGGAGGCCGATGCCCTCGCGCACGATTGCATGGTCATCGACA
Source organism: uncultured Acidobacteriaceae bacterium (assembly GCA_964236875.1). Classification (GTDB taxonomy): domain Bacteria; phylum Acidobacteriota; class Terriglobia; order Terriglobales; family Acidobacteriaceae; genus Granulicella. The sequence goes on from CAXSHQ010000017.1 coordinate 13,712, forward strand.
CAGAGCACTCGGATTTGATCGGAAGTCACTGCATAGCCTCCTGGCGAGAACGTGTTGCCGGGATGACGGCTTCGATCACCGTACCCGCATGGATGGCTGTGGTCAGTTTGAGGGCGCCTGCAACTTCCACGGCTCGCTCCTCCATGATCTTCAAACCGTAATGCCCGGCGTAATCGCCGGCCACCGAACTTGGCGTAAAGCCACACCCATCGTCGGCGACCCGCAGCTTGATGGCGTGCTTTTCATAGCTGAGAGCGACTTTCAGTTCCGATGCCTGGGCGTGGCGGACGGCGTTCAAAATCGCTTCCTGCCCGATCCGCAGCAGCTGCTGTTCCACCATGGCGGACGCCTGGAAGGGCTTGCCCTGCACCGTCATCCTGCCTCGGACAGGATTGTCGCGAACCGCATTGTCCATCGTCGAGCGCAAGGCGGTAATGAGGTCCTGGTTCATCAGCACGGGTGAACGCAAGCCTTGTATGCATTGGCGTGCCTCGCGAATGTCGCGCTCCACCTCCTTGCGGATACGCACGAGTTGTCGATGCACAGGCGAGCACGGATCAAGGCTTTCGGCGGCAGCATTGAAGTGCAGCGTCACGGCGACCAGGCTTTGCAGAAGGGTATCGTGCAATTCGCGGCTCAAGCGCATGCGCTCGGAAAGCTTGGCTGAAAATTCCCTGTGAATTCTGTGAGCATGCACGCGTGCGGCACCCCAGATGCAAACGACAGCTAGGATGATGCAGAGGCAATAGAACCAGGGGGTTTGGTAGAAAGCAGGGCCTACCGCGAACGCCCACGTGGCCGGCATTGGACTCCACGTACCGTTGGTGTTGCTGGCCATGAGTTCAAACACGTAGTGGCCGGGGGGCAGGTGCGTATAAACGGCCTGGCGATGTGAGTTTGCCTCGATCCAACCATTGTCAAAGCCGTCGAGCCGGTAACGGAAGTGAACCGGGTGGGTCACGTTCAGTTGGAGCGCGCTGTAATCGATCTGCAGCCGATTCGTACCGGCTGGAATGATGACCCCATTCGATAGTGCAAGCGGTTTTTCATTTGCAAGCAGTTGATTGATATTCGGCTGACTCAGAACCTGGGCCTTCACCGGCAAATGTGGGTTGATGACGCTAAGGCCGCTGCCTGTCACGAACCAGAGCCGACCGTCCATCGCGCGGGCCACGCCTCTGCTGTGAAACCAGATCGGCATGCCCGCCAAGCCGTCACTCCCGTCCAATACTGTGCCGCGCGGCACACTTCCATGAGTGCTGCTCGCTGACTCGATATCGGTGCGCCGCAGACATTCGACACCATAGCGTGTGGCGAGCCATAGATTGCCAGCATCATCTTCGGAGATCGCGTAGCCTCCCTGTCTGCCGCGGTTGATGAATCGTTCCCCGCGCCAGAGAAAAAGCCCATCCACACTGCCAACCCACACATCTCCTTGATGATCTTCAAAGATGGCTTCGTAGGTTCCTCTGTCTATACCCTCCTGCTCCTTGTATGTCACAGCGCGACCGTTACCGGTCAGCATCGTGATGTAGCCTTCGCTCACACCTAACCAGACGCGGCCTTGCGAATCCACATAAGCCGAGTTGACGTCGGTCTGGGTTGTGACTCGCACGAGTGGACGCACGTCTTCACGCGCAGAGCCTCGAAAGACTCCTCGTTCGCGGTCGGCGATCCAAAGGCCGCCTTGCGCATTCGACGTGATCGCCGTGACGTGTGCGAGGCCGAGCGCCGACAAAGGCCACGCGTGGTGACGTTCCCCCTGGAAGCGAAGCAGCATCGAGTCGGTCGCAATCCAGACACTGCCGAAACGGTCCGCATGCATCGCACAAACACGAACGTGCTTGAGCATCGGCTGTTCGTGTGCAATTTGACCGGACGTAAAACGCAGGACACTGCTGGTCGTGCTCACCCAGACACTGCCGTCCGTTGCGGCCTCGGCGGCCGTCACCGGTCCCAGACCCGTAATGCTGCTAGTCTGCGAGTGTGCGAGCCGGTAGAGTCCCTGCCCGGTGCCGGCCCAGATGTTTCCGTCGCGGTCTTCCAGAATAGAACGTGCGCCGGGGACGGGAGCGTGTTCTATCTGCTGTGGGGCGTCAGGGTTGAGGAGCCAAATGCCCTGATCCATGGTGGCCACCCACATAACGCCGCTGCGATCGAATAGGACGCGGTTGCCACGAACATCGGAGGCGGTACGCCGGTACTTCGGCGGATCGGTGATGCGCCGAAAGCCCTGCACCGGATCGGAAACCCAGAGCTGACCCTTCGCGTCTTCCGCAAAGCTTCGGAATTTGGGAGAAACGTTGGTGCGATCCACCAGTTCAAACCGTTGGCCCGGCGCACGGCGAAAGACGCCGATCTCGCTGCCGACGAACAGGTTTCCCTTTCGATCTACGTACGGTGCATCGATTCTGCCTTTGGGCAGATTGGTCTCGGTACCGACCTGCTTCCAACGATCTCCCGTAAACGAAAGCAAACCCCGATAGGAGCCTGCCCAGATGGTTCCCGCGCGATCCTCCACAAAACCTGTTATCAGGCCGGGTGATAGCTCTGCGCGTGTGTTGTACGTCTGGACGTGACCATCGCGCAGTCGGCTGATGTCGCCGTTCGTAAACCCGATCCAAAGACTTCCGTCGCGCCCGGTAAAGACGCTGCGCACACCGCCGGCAGGGAGGGACTGGCCATCGATCGATTGAATGAGTCGAAACTCCACACCATCAAAGCGAGCAAGGCCCTCGTTTGTTCCCAGCCAGAGATAACCGGCTGGATCCTGAGCGAGACTCCAGATGACACTGGATGGTATGCCATCCTTCGCCGTCCAGCTGGTGATCGTGTAGTCGGAAAGAGTGCGCTCCCGGCCTTCCGCATGTAGTTGCGCGGGCAGCAGAACCGCTACCGCAAGAAGCAATGTTGTCCAAAGGCACCACAATTTGGCGAGTCCGACTTGGCTCGATGTAGCGGTGTCAGGCATGAGACTCTTCACATGGATCGGAATCTAATCTTTTTCGTGCGAAGTCTATGCCGGGCGCGCCACTGTGGTCAAACCGCCGCTTTCTAAGCGTAAAAGCACTCCTACCTTGATTTGGGTATTGCGGGGGGAAGCTACGCGAGTTGTAAAGTGCTCGAATTGATAAGAATGCTTTCCGCGACAAGCAATGATGTTCTTCTTGCCGATCGCGATGTCATGCCAAGCGAAACTTTGCTGCTGTAGTTGGATGGTGAGGGGTAATTTATGAAGCAGTGGTTGACGACGTCCATGCTGGCTCTCCTGGTGTCACCTGTGTTCGCTCAGCAGTCGACGGTGCCGGTTCCCCAGATCAAGTTTGAATCCGTACCGTTTTTCAAGCTGACGTACCAGACGAACTTCGGAGAGGTTTTGGGAGTGGCGGTCAACTCCAAAGGCCACGTCGTCGTTTTGAATCACCCTGGAACTGCTGATCTTGGCACGCCCGTCTTTGGTGAAGCTACGACGCAGTTGCTGGAGTTCGACCAGAACGGCAATTATGTGCGTCTGCTCGGCAAAGGTGTCTACGGCTTGGCCTATACGCATTCGGTTCGCTTCGACAAGTATGACAACCTGTGGGCCGTCGATAAGGCGGCTATGTCCGTGATCAAGTTCAATCCCGAAGGGATGGTCATGTTGAACCTCGGACGGCGGGATGAGGGGCCAGACGAGCCGAAATATCGGCACGACACTCCGCCCACCGTGCCGGTAGATGGGCTGTTCGACGGATCGAGTGACGTCACCTGGGACAGTGACGACAACATCTACGTCAGTGACGGGTACTTCAACAAACGGTTGGCGAAGTTCGATAAGCACGGAAACTGGATCAAGGCGTGGGGATCCTCCGGTTCGGGCGGGCCGCACGGGGACCAGAACCCCGGTCAATTCCAGAATCTTCACAACGTTGGGATGGATCGCGAAAACAATCTGTACATCGCCGACCGCGGAAACCGGCGCATTCAGGTATTCGATACCGAGGGGAACTTCAAGCGGTTTCTCTTCCTCAATGCGCCGTACGACAAGACACGTCATCCTGTGCTCAATAACAGGAACCCCAATCCTCCCGACGAAACGACCCCGTGGACCATTTGCATCACGAAGGGAGAGAAACAATACCTCTACACTTCGGATAACGAGCCAGGGAGGATCTACAAAATTGCTCTGCCGGAGGGCAAAATCGTTGGGATGTTCGGCGAGTCGGGCCATGAACTCGGTCAATTCAACTGGGTTCACGGAATCGCCTGCCCAGCCGAGGACGTTATCTACGCTGCTGACATGAATAACTGGCGCGTGCAGAAGCTGATACTGCATCCTGACAAGGCAAAGGAAGCAGCTATATTGCAGCAAAAGTAAACCTCCGATAGAGCGCCATGCTCCTCATCGACGTGTACTAATGCGCGAAAGGTCGCCTTGGCAGCCAAACCATTCCGCGGGCCTTGTTTCTATCGAGGAGGTAGCACGTAGTACTACCGAGCCGAGACAAGCAATTGGACCAGACGGTCCAAGGCGAGGTGATGCCCTCATTTCCATAGGTCGCCAACTGCGTTCGGATATCCCGTCTCTCGGAAATGTTTCCCGAACGGAGTGCAAAGATCTTCAGTAAGTACCCGAGTGCCTCTTGGGGAGCCACACAATGATGGAGACCTCCTCCAGCAATACGGTAGACGATGCCTCGGGTTTCCTCTCACGGCTCGGCGGCGCTTTGGCGGACTGGTCACTGCGTTGGTTTCCAGATGGCTTCGTGTTTGCGCTTCTTGCACTTGTGATCGTGTTTCTCGGCGGCCTCCTCGCCGGATCTTCCCCGCGGGACTTGGTGGGCTACTTCGGGCAGGGCTTCTGGAGCCTCATCCCGTTCACAATGCAAATGGCGATGACCATCGTGGGAGGGTACGTGGTCGCGACCTCCGCACCCGCCCATGCGTTGATCCGCCGTCTTGCACGTATTCCACACACGCCGAAAGCTGCGGTGGCGTTTGTGGGGCTTTTTTCGCTGCTCACTTCGCTGCTCAGTTGGGGTGTCAGCCTGATCTTCTCCGGGCTGCTGGTGCGTGAGATCGTCAAGCGCCTGCCAGCTACGGACTATCGCGCTATCGGCGCCGCAGCCTACCTGGGTATGGGCAGCGTCTGGGCACTAGGCCTTTCCTCCTCGGCCACTCTGCTCATGGCGACCCCCTCTGCAATCCCTGCAGGTCTGCTGAAGATCAGCGGGGTCATTCCGCTCGGGCAAACGCTTTGCCTCTGGCAGAATGCCGCGCTTGCCGCAATCCTCGTCTGCTCGGGCGTGCTTGTCGCCTATCTCTCTGCGCCGGCAAGTTCTACCAGAACCGCCGCGTGGTATGGAGTGACGGAGGACGAGCCAATCACGCATGAAAAGCGGCAGACTCCTGGAGAATGGCTCGAATACTCGCCGATACTGCCTGTCGTCGTAGCCGTGATCGGCCTCGCCTACCTGGGACATGTGCTCAGGCTGCGCGGGCCGCTCGCCGCGCTCGACCTGAACACCTATAACTTGCTTTTTCTCATGTTGGGACTGCTCCTGCACTGGCGGCCGCGGTCTTTTGTCCGCGCGGTGAACAACGCTATTCCCTCCACTGCTGGTGTGCTGATCCAGTTCCCCTTCTATGGAGGAATTTTCGGCATCGTGACAATGTCGGCCATTTCAACGCAGATGGCCCACCTTTTCGTGCGCATCTCTTCCCATGGAACCTATCCGATCCTGGTGTCGCTGTATTCAGCGTTGCTCGGTGTCTTTGTGCCTTCTGGCGGAAGCAAATGGATTATTGAAGCGCCGTATGTGCTGCAGGCCGCAAAGGATCTGCACGTGCACCTCGGCTGGATGATCCAGACCTACAACGCGTCCGAGGCGTTGCCTAACCTCATCAATCCCTTCTGGATGCTGCCTCTCCTGGGCATCCTGAAAGTGCGCGCTAGAGATCTGGTTGGATTTGGCCTGCTGCAGCTGATTGTGAACTCCATTCTGGTTCTGACGTTTGTTTGGCTCTTCAGCGCCACGCTGCCGTATGTCGCGCCGAACCTTCCCTGACATCATCTTGCAGGCGGCCACTCCGGGAGGTTCTGCGAGGGGATACCGAAGTTATGGTATTGCCCGTTCTTCAGAACGAAGCAGATGATATGCCTCGATTGCTGCAAGCGAGACCTGGAGACGAATGTGAAAGAAGAGAAGATCAGCGATCCTGCCGCACTGAACCGTCGCGAGGCTGTGGGCATGCTGGCTGGCACCGTGTTTGCCGGCGGCGCAACGATCGCTGGGTTGGCGTCCCCGTTAATGGCGGCGGGCCAGGCAGCTGCCCCACCCCCGGCGCAAGCGGGGGTAGCCGCAATGGTCCAAGCGATGCCACCCGCAACGGATCCCCGCTTCCCGATGCCACCGGTGTGGAAGATGGAGCTTCGCCAACTGGCTCCGCATGTATACGCTTTCGTTCAGGGTGGGGGGCCCGGGCAGAACAATGTTTCCGTCTCCAATGCAGGAATGATCGAAGGGCCGGAGTATCTTGTGGCGATCGATACGACGGAGGGTCCGATCCCGGCCAAGACGTTCATCGCCAAGTCCAAGCAGACCACGGGGAAGGATTTTGCCCGCGTCGTGAACACGCACCACCATGCCGATCACGTCGACGGCAACCAGTTTTTTCCCGGAGCGGAGATTTACGGGCATCCCTATTGCCGCGCGGAGTGCGTGAAGCAGGCCGCCGCGCAAGCGGCCGGCGCTTCGCCCACGGTGTTCGCCAAGCGCCCGGGCGTGGCGGAAGGCACGGAGCCACGCAAGCTCGTCATCCCAACTACGACATTCGAGGATAACTACGTGCAGTACCTTGGCAACACGCGCGTCGAGTACCTGTTCGCGGGCCCCTCCCACACATGGGGAGACGTGATCGCCTACATCCCAGAGCACAAGATTATTTTTGCCGGCGACATCGCTTTCTTCTGGGTCGCGCCGTTTGCACAGAACGGGTGGGTGAGCAAGTGGATCGAGCAGTGCGACAAGATCCTAGGTATGGACGTCGACATCATCGTTCCTGGACACGGCCCCATCGGCGGGAAGCGGGAATTAAATGAGATGGCCGACTACTTTCGCGTACTCACCGTGGAAGCTCGCAGACGTTACCTGGCAAAGATGAGTGCGGGAGCGGCTGCGGCGGACATCCGCCTGGGACGGTTCGATAACTGGATCGGGCCGGAGCGAATTGTGATGGATACAGTTCGCCTCTACGACGAGTGGAATAGCAGCCTGACACCCGATATCGATATTGGCGGCATTCGCGAAGCCACGATTGAATACAACGCGATCAAACAAAAATCTGGAGCCGCATTGCTACGACCTGACTTTCCCATCCACGCCTGTTAGGCAGCCTTACTCCGTCTTGAGCTGCAGCAGTTGCCACAGTGCTTCGCACTACGCGCAATGAAGATGTGGCACCGGTTTGGCTGGGCGGAATCGCCCTGGAGCGGTGACGCCAGCAGGGAATCGCCGTATTCACTGACTCCTTCAGCAAGTCCGTCGTAGCGCATTCGTTGTCCTACTTCGAACCGAAGTGGACGTAGACCTAGATATCAGGTCTGGATAAAACTTCCAATCGGGCACAGTTCGTGACGCGCTCCCGCTACCTTGTTTTGGGTATTGCCATCCCTCATAGCGGTGGAACCTAATGGCTTCGCTAGAAAAACTGTTGCCAGTAGTCGCTCAGAGACTGTCGAATTCTCGACGACGTGATTCTTCCTGATGGGCTTTGGAGGTGTTCGTGCTTGTGCTAAAGAAATTGGTGAAGTTCGTTCTGGTCGCCGCGCTATTTGCCTCAATTACACTGCATGCCGCTTGGGGACAGGCGGGCACAAACGGCACCGGTGCTATCTCCGGCACTGTAGCGGACGTATCAGGTGCTCCCATACCCGGCGTCGCCATTCGTGCTGAGAGCCCTGCCTTGATCGAAGGCCACCGTGATATCACCAGCGGTAGCGACGGTCTGTATACGCTTGTGAACCTGCCGGTGGGTGTATACAAGGTCACCTTCACTTCAAAGGGGTTCAGCACTGCACAGCAGGTCGGCGTTGCAGTCAGCACAGGCTTTACCGCAACCACCAATGTCAAGATGACGGCTGGAGCGTCTGAGACTGTTACGGTGACGACTGCAGCACCGGTACTCGACCTGCAGGACACGGTGGTTCAAGCGACGCTCTCCAATGACGAGATGGAATCTCTACCGATCGGCAAGAGTGCGGCGACCTACTCAGCTCTGGTACCGGGCGCTGTCGCCGCAGCCGGCAACCAGGATGTGGGGGGCATCAAGGGAGAACAGTACCAGGGTTTCCGCATGCACGGCAGCGCCGCTGGCGACTATATGCAGTTGCGTGACGGCATGTTCTGGGGGACGCTGGTTGGAGCTGGCAATTACATGTCCAGTGCGAATACCACGGCCATCCAGGAGACGCAAATCGTTACCAGCGGCTACTCCGCTGAAGATCTGACTTCGGGTGGCCACGTCAACCTGATTCCGAAAAGCGGCGGGAACACTCTGCATGGATCGTTCCAGTCCGACTTCAGCAACAGTGACCTGCAGGGAACAAACATTTCGGCAAGCACAGTCGGCGTCACGCAGGCACCCCGGATTCGAAAGCTCTTTGAAGTTGCCGGCGGGTTCGGTGGTCCCATTCAAAAAGACAAGTTGTGGTTTTTTGTAGATTCAAGGCACTGGGCGAGCTCTGTGAACCAAGTCGGCGGGACCGGATTCTTCGATTCGAACGAGAATGCCACCACTCCCGCGATCCTGTATTACCACTCAAGCGCAAACGCTAGCTACAGTAACGACTACTACACCAGCCTGGGTCTCCGCCTGACGTGGCAGCCGAACAAGAAGAACACGATCACTGCCAACGGTATTAGCGAGATTAACTGCAATTGCTTCTACAACATCGCCGCAGGCACGCTCGCGCCAGAGGCTACCGGCAACGATTACTACGCCCCCAACTGGCGGACGCAGGCCACGTGGACGTATCTCGCTTCAAACAAGCTGTTGCTTTGGGCAGGAGTAACCGCAGTGGTAGGAGCAGTGGACCGGCAAAACACCGGGAATTCGCCAGCTAACATCCCTGTTACGGATACGACTGCAAACTTTACCTACGGTGCTTCAGGGACAGGCGTCGCGTTCACTACGTCTTATGGCACGATGAAGTTCGCGAACATCAATGAAAACTTCACGCTTAACTATGTGACCGGTCGACACAGCTTTAAGTTCGGCTACACCGAACAGCAGGGACGCGGTCGCCGGCTTGCCCAGTTCGCTAACAATGGCATCAGCTATATCTTTGCTTGCCAGAATATTGCAGGCCTTCCGGCTGCAGAACTGGCAAACGACGTCCCGCTTGCCTTAGATCCCAATGTAAATTCCCTTCCATGTGCAAGCAGTTCTCAGGCTCTCCTCCCGTCCTCAATCAGACAGTTTTTGAATCCCTACTCCTACAGCGTTGCGTTGGAGAGCCGGGCAATGTTCGGGCAAGATCAGTGGAGAATCAAGCGCGTGACGCTGAATTTGGGTATGCGGCTAGATTGGTTCACTTCGAGCGAGCCAGACCAGAGCTTTGGTGCGAGCCCTATGTATGGCACACCGGCGCGCAGTTTCGCGAAACAATCCGATGTCACAGACTGGAAAGATCTCAATCCGCGCCTCGGCTTGGCCTATGACGTATTCGGAACGGGCAAGACCGCGGTCAAGGTTTCCATGGCTCGCGCCATCCTGTTTGACCCACTTGGCGGCTACACCACGATCGCGAACCCGGCTACACAACTGGCCAATACAGTGACCCGGACGTGGAGGGACATCAACGGCACGTTCAACCCCACCACCGGCGGGGGCAACATCGGGATTGCTGCTGCTAACGGCGGTGCCAATTGCACCGCGACAAATACGACGCAATGCGTGCTGGGGCCGGTTAGCAACGCGCTCTTTTACAGTGCAACCCAGACGCCGACTTATACCATTTCAAACAGCGTGACGCACGGCTGGATGAACCGCGCGTATAACTGGCAGCTTGCTGCATCGGTGGAACAGCAGATCCGGCGCGGCTTCGCAATGACCTTCGGCTTCTATCGGACGTTCTATGGAAACCTGGCGGTGGCTCGTAACACCGCCATTCCGGCTTCGGGCTATGATGAGTACTGCGTAACACCCCCTGCCAATACTGCTTATGGTGTGGGCGGAACGCCGCTCTGCAACTTATATGATCCGGCGCCTGCCTATGTCGGGAAGGCGTCTTACCTGGTGCAGAAGGCTTCGGATTTCTCATGCTCCAACTCCAACAATGCGCCTGGCTGCGGTGACATTTCGGACGTTTATACAGGAATCGACATTCTGGCCCATGTGAGGATTCACGGGGCCTATCTGCAGGGCGGATTCACGGCTGGCCACGAGGTTACGAATTACTGTGTGCAGGTGAACTCTCCGCAGGATCTGTTCTATTACAACAATGTGTCGCCACAGAGCAACTCGATCGTTGAGTATTCCAACAACAACCTGCCGTCCCTCGTTATCAACGATAGCGCACCCTGTTACATCGCTCCGCCGTGGTATCAGAATCTGCAGTTCAAGCTGGCCGGCATTTACACCTTGAAGTACGGAAAAATCAAGTTGAGCGCCAACGAGCAAAACCTGCCATCTATTCCGTTGCAAGCCACTTATAGCTACACGTCGTCTACAGCGTCCGTCGCATTTTCGACGAATCCGGCCCTAAACCCAAATGGACAGACCCAACTTACCGGGAATCCAGTCGCGACATATGCCACGGAGGTCATCACGCCTCAGACGGTCTTTCCTTTCGGCAGAAGCAATCAGCTTGACTTCAGGATTGCGCGTGAGTTCGTCATCGAAAAGCGCATAAAAGTGAAGATAGAGCCCACTTTCGACATTTTCAACATGTTCAACGCGAATACCATCTTGGCCACGACGACCGGCTACAACGCAAATGCGCCCGGAGTTACAGGGGCTTGGCGAAATGCCACCTCGATCCTGCCGGCACGGCTGATCAAGTTCGGTGTGCATCTTAACTTCTGAGTTGAATCCGATAGTGGCCTGCTGGGGTATGGCTAAGTTGAAAGCGCAGAGTCCACATCTGCAATCGGAAAGTGGCCTGCCGGGCTTGGGGTCTTATCCGGATAAAGCTGAGGTGGACGCCGATCTCATCAATGCAGGCGAGGAGACCGTGGCCTTTCTCCAGGGTCGTCCATGTTCTCTAGTGATGGAGCATACCGCTCCCGGAGGTGTGCCGAAGTTGCTGCGCGCCTGCAGCTTGCCGCTTACCGGTCAGGGAGTCGTCAATCGCACCAATAAGGA
>CAXSHQ010000018.1:0-6061 GCA_964236875.1 uncultured Acidobacteriaceae bacterium
ACCGCAAAGCTCGAGTTTGCTCAGCAAAATCGAAACGCTATTCCTTCTGGTTATAGTGCTCTCCCTGGAAGTTATTGGACGCGGCATTCCGGCGCGCCTTACGTTTGCTTCATCGCTGACGAAGTGAAGTCAGCAGGAGGTGCAAACGTGAACGAATCCAAGTGCTTCGGCGGAACGCTTTCAGTTCCGAATCGGGCAAGCCTCCGGCGATCCTCTCGCCGGTTCAACACTCCATTCAACCAGCAGATCCTTCGAGTCGGTCGCACTCTCGCGCCGACGCTCGTTGCCCTCTCCCTCGCGACTGCGGCTCACGCGCAGGGCACGATGGACTTCTCCGGCGCGACGACGTTGATGGGAACGTTCAAAACGTTCGCCATCTACGCCGGTGCAGTCATCTGCTTTGGCGGCCTGATCTTCGCCGGCATTCGGATGATGAGCGGACGTTTCCAAGACGCCATTCCGGGCATTTTCGGTGCACTGTTCGGCGCTGGCGTGCTGGGCTGGGGCGCAGGTTGGATCGGTTCTCTTACCGGGCAGTCGATGTAGGAGCTGCCATGCACATGACCAAGCGGGGAGAACCGTTACCGATCAACCAGGCTCTGAACAGGCCGAGGGCCAAGCTAGGGCTTGAACTCTCGACGTGGATGGTCATTGTGTTCGTGACCGTGACGGTTTTCCTCGTTGGGTTCCGAATCATCGCGATCTTGAGCTTTCCAATGCTTTCGGGCGGCGCATGGCTGGCCGTCCGCAAACACCCAAAGATGTTTCAACTATGGGGCCTGAGCCTCAGTCAGAAGTCCTACTATGATCCCCGCAAACACTGAACGACAGAAGCACACGCCATGGTTCGCGAAAGCGGGAGCGGCTTGCAGCATCGTTCCGATCTCCCGCTTCGTCGGACTGAACATCTTCGCCCTGAAGGGCGGAGGGTACGGATGTCTCTTTCAACTGACCGGGGTGGACGAAGAAAGTCTGACCGATCTCGAACTTGACGCGCGGGTGCGGTCTATCGAGGGCGCGCTGCGCGGTCTGCCGGAAGGCTCCTGCCTGTATCAGTACACGCGGGTGATGTCCGGCTACGACCTTCCGCGCCAGCCCAAGTACAACAACACCATCACTGAGGTGTTCGCCTCGGACCGGCTTGCTTTTCTTGAGCAGCACGCCGCCTTCCGTTCCATCGACCTGCACTGGTGCCTCACACTCGAACCCGCGAAGGCCGCGGCTTTCGAGAAGAAGCCGAAGGAGAACGCTGGAGAAAACGCAAGGCTGCTTTCCGAACTGGAGAAGACCGCCACATTGCTTGAAGGTCACCTCGGGTCTTCGCTAGGGCTCAGACTCCTCGACAAGAACACGACGTTCAAGTTCTTCAGCTATCTCTTCAACCTGGAGCAGTGGGCCGGAGACGATGAGCTTTGCGCCGACACGGGCGTCGACCGCCAGATCGTCAAGACCCCCGTTGCGTGGCACAGCGACCATGTCCAGGTGGGCAAACGCCATGTGCAGATGTTCTCCCTGATGACAACGCCCGAAGCGTCCCGCCCGTGCCAGTTCTCCGCCTTGCTCACACTCGACTGTGACAGCGTTCTTTGCTCCACATGGCGTGTGAAGTCGGCAGCGGCAGCCCGCAAAGAGATAGACGCCCAGGAGAAGTTCATCTCCTTCTTCAAGGTGGGGGTGCTCAGCCGGGTCATGAGTGGCCGCGACGCGGCTTCGCTCGAAACGGGAGCCGGAGCGAAGGCGGCGAACAACAACATCGACGACCTCAGCGAAGTCATCCGTGCCCTCGACAAGAAGGCGCAAGGGGAATATTCCCTCCGCCTCTTGGTCGCTGCGGACACCCGTGAGGGGTTGCGTTCCGTTATCCCCGCTGTGCACCGCATCTTCGTGGACGCACGAGCGCAGGTGGTGGAAGAAACTCTAGGCTGCCTGTCTGCGTTCTATGCGATGTTTCCCGGCAATCACAAGTTCAATGTTTTCCCGCAGTGGCTTGCGGAGGACCATCACGCAAGGCTGTCTTCCGTCTTCGCTCCGCATGTCGGACACCCGCATTCCGAAGACTTGAACGCCGAGTACCTGAACGTCCTGGAGACCCGCACGCGGACACCGTTCTTTCAGGATGTATATGTGGACGGCGTCAGGGTCATGCTCATCCTTGGACCCACTGGTACTGGCAAGTCGGTGCATGGCAACCAGATCATTGCGTTGGAACAGAAGTACGGCGGGTTCACTTACATCTTCGATATCGGCGGCAGCTACGAAAGCGTTGTCGAGCTGTACGGCGGTCGAGTGGACCGCGTAGGCAAAGACGGGCCGCGCATCAATCCGTTCGCCCTGGAGCCGACTGAAGCAAACATCAAGTTCCTGTACTCGTTCGTGAAGCTTCTGTTGGTCAACGGCGGAGCGGAGCTGGAGCCAGAAGACGATGACGTGATCCATCGCGCAGTGCAGGCGATGTATCTCTACGACCCGGAGAATCGCCGGCTTTCCAATCTCTTCCTTCCCAAGAAGCTCGACCGCTATCTCTCGAAGTGGGTCGGCAAAGGCATCTACAACGCCGTTTTCGACAACGTGGAGGACAGCCTCTCGCTCTCTCGCCTTCAGTGCTTCGACTTCCAAGGCGTGAACAACGAGCAATATGCCGACCTGATCGAGCCTCTTATGGTCTGGCTTTTACGGCGGATCAACGACGTTGTCTACAACCCCGCCAATCTCGGCGTACCCAAGCACATCCTGATCGAAGAGATTTTCTCTTCAATGAAGAACAAGCAATTACTTGAGGGTGCGCTCGCTTCGATCAAGACGGTCCGCAAGAACCTGGGCGGCGTGACCATGATCGGCCAGTCTGCGGAAGACCTCGGTGCGAACGCCGACAGCATCGTGAACTCCTGTACGTCGTTCCTGTTCCTGAAGGACGCGACCTTCAACAGGAAGCGGTATGCGGAGCTATTCAAGATGAACGAGCAACAGATCGCTTTGTTCGAGAGCCTGCGCGACCGTGAGGCGCTTTACATGCGCCGCGACGGACTGAACAAGGTTGTCACGCTCAACCTGGATAGCCGCAGCTACGCCACGTTCTCAACCAAACCCAAAGACCGTGTACGCCGGTCGAAGCTGATCGACAAGTACGGTTTGCAGGAAGGCATCACCCGGTTCGCACAAGGCGAGTCGGTCTGAACTAAAACAACCAATCCAAATCTCGAAAGGAAACACCATGAGAAAACTCGTGCAAGGCCTCTTTGTCTCTGCAACCCTGTTTTGCGCCGCCAGACCTAGTCTGGCGGCTCCCGAACCCCATCGTTTACAAGCCAGCGCTCCGCGAACAATCTCGATTGCGGACTCTGGGACGCCGCCCGTGATCCGGGCCGGCATCCTGCAATCCACTCTCATCCTGCTTCCTGCTGAGGAGAAGGTTGCGACCGTGTTCGGCGGCGACACGGTCGATTGGATCTTCGACGGCGGGCATGTGGCGAGCCGGTTCATCAGCATCAAGCCGAAGATCGCCAACAGCACCACCGACGTACACATCGTTTCCGACCATGGAAACGAGTACACCTTACAGCTCAGGGAAGTTTCGAGCGATGAAGACCCGCACTTCGACTCCAAGGTTTTCATCGGTCCTTCCGACAAGGCCGGTCAGGAACGCCTTGTCCAACTGCCAGTGTTTGTGGCCGCCGCAGAGCTGGAGCGGGCGAAGCAGGACGCAGCGGCAGCCAAAGCACAGGCCGAGGCCGAACGGAAGCAGGAAGACGCTAGAGCGGAGCAGTACCGGAGCTTGTATCCGGCGAGCCTCCACTTTGACTACGCATGGGACCAGGCCAAGGGAAAGACGCTCGGCTTGCAACAGATTTGGCGTGACGACCGGTTCACGTACCTGCGTGGTCACTTCCAGGAAACGCCTGCGCTCTACGAACTGAAGGACGGCAAGGGCTCCCTTATCAACTTCGATTTCAAGGATGGCCTGTACACAGTTCCCAAGGAACTGGACAACGGCTATCTGACGATCGGTAAACAGCGGGTGGACTTCCACCGCTCCACGGAAGGGAGATAGCCATGTCGCAGATCGAACCGAACACACCCGCCACAGTGCCGGACCAGCCGGAAGCAGAGTCGCCCGTCCGCAAGGGCAAGCCCATCGTTCTTGCACTCATCGCCATCGTTGCGCTCATCGGCATCGCCAATGTTTCGAGTCTCGTCAGCGGAAACAAGAAGTCCGCTCCGGCAAGCGCTTTGACCGTGCGTCCTTCTACGGCAAGCGCTCAGCAGGTTTCGAGCTTCGAGACCCAACAGCAGCAGCAGGTCCGGCACGACGCGGAACAACGCCAAAAGCAGCAGGAACTCGCCACGGCATTGCAGCAGTTGCAGACCGCACAAGGCGTACCCGGCCCGGAGGCGGACAACGCAGTTCCCATGACCGGAGCGCAACGCCAGGCGATCTATGGGAACAGCCCGGATGCGCCAGCGCACACCTCGAATGTGTCGCAGGCGCAGGCTGAGGCCAAGCAGAAGGCGCTCCTGCGTGAGAAGCAGCAGCAGGAGGCAATCAACAGCGCCACGGTAGCTATCGACTTCGCGCATGCCGGTGTCGCGTCAGGCGAAGCAGTTTCGGGTAGTGCAGATATTGCCAGCCAAGGAACTCTCGTTACGACGGCGCAGGCTACCAAGTTGCCCACAACCAGCTCCTCCGAGCGCGAGCAGGAGCACGCGGAGATCCACCTCACATCGGAATCGGGTAAGCCGCCAAATAGCGGCGCCGACCCTATCAAGGCTTACGACTTCGACAAATATGACGGTCGTCTATATCGGCTATTTGAAGGCACTGTACTGGAGGGAGTAGTCACCAACCGAATCAACGGAGGTCTGAGTGGCCCCATCCTCGTGATGCTGACGACCGACTACTACTCGCATGACCACCAGCAGCTGCTCATGCCGCAGGGCACCAGGCTGATTGGCACCGTCCAGAGTGTGGGCAACGCACAGCAGCGGAAGATGTTCGTCACCTTCCACCGCGCTGTATGCCCGGACGGGTTCTCCATCGACTTCGATAAGTACATCGGCCTTGATCCTTTGGGCACGACCGGTGTGGCTACCAACGTCAACAACGGATACTTCCAGGCCTTCGCCGCTGCTGCGGCGGTCGGCGGACTGGGCGGACTGGCCCAGATCGGCAACAACGGCAGCGTCCTCAGCTCTTCTACGCAGATTCGCAACGGCATGTCGGAACAGACCGCGACCGAAGGCGAACAGATCCTCAACCACTTTCTCAACCGGCTACCGGTCATCACGCTCAAGGAAGGCTCGCGGGCGCGGGTTTATGTCGGGAGAGACATCCTCGTCCCGTCCTACGCGGAACATCGCGTCGATCCAACCCTCTAACCCGCACCCGTATCAGGAGGCACCATGAAGTTCAGCCTTACCAAACGCCGCAAATGGCTCCTTGCAACCGGAGCCGCCCTGCTCCTCACCGCTACGCCCAGCTTCGCGCTGTTCGGTATCGGAGACATCGTCTTCGACCCGACCAGCTACGCGAGCCTGGTCTCGCAGGCTACGACAGCTCTGAATCAACTGAGGACGATTCAGAACAACGTGATGCACTTCAACGCGAAGCAGCAGTGGCAGGCTGTTCGCAACATCCTCGAAAACTACGACGTGGCAAGTCTGTTTGGCGAGACCAATGGCATCAAGATTTCGCTGAACTCGAATTCGCCTTCCATCTCTGTCACGGGTTGGAAGAACGCCACGCTTTCCATGAACAGCAACACAACTGACTACCTGCGGGCGCTGGACCCTAACAGCTCGATGCGCGGTCATCTCGCGATGATCGAAGTCTCCGACGCGATCTCTCCCCAATGCCTGACGGCAGTGGGCCAGTATCACGCCAACCGCGACCAGAACAGCAGCGCCGTCAGCTCACTGTCCTCTTGGCAGTTGGACACTGGCGACGACTCGAACAGCGAGGTTCAGCAGTTGAATCTTCTGAACGCCGCCGCCGCGCAACAGATGGCTGAAGCGCAGGCGCAGGGAACCTTGCAGTCCTGCCTTGCTTCGCAGATGACCGTAGCCA
>CAXSHQ010000018.1:6071-18225 GCA_964236875.1 uncultured Acidobacteriaceae bacterium
GCAGCAGCGGAATGCAGCGGTACAGGACATCAACACTGCAGCTTTCGTTCAGCAGCAGCGGTCCACCAACAACGCCAATGCCGCCAGCGAAGGCAGCACCTGGCACAACTACATCCCCTAACCCAATCCCGCTGCCGGAAACGGCAGCGGGTTCCTGAAGGCGAGAGCAGACATGGCGATCATCGCAGCAATGGCGCAGGCACTTCCCGGAACAAGCTCCGGTGTGGACTGGCTCTACCAGTTCACGAATAACTTGACGAATCTGACAACTGCCAATGGCGGTGCGCTGACGCAGTTCGGGCTCACGGAGCTAAGCTGCATTGCACTGTTCACCCTACTCAGTATGGTCATCAACTGGAACACGTCCACTATGACTTTCCGGCTGCACCATGAGCCGGTCAGGGCGGGCGATCTAACCAGCTTCCTGCTTCGGCTGATTGTCTGCTGCCTGCTGGAGAACTACTGGGTCAATCCGCTCCCCGGTACTTCCTTCGGACTGAACCACTTCTTTTCCTATGTCGCCCAAGCGATGGTCGCCGTCTTCGACCAAAGCTCGCTCGACCAGTTCCTGCAACTGCTCAAGAGCGCAGGGGACGGAACGACCATGCCATCTCTGATGGCTCCGCTCCAGATTCTCTGCTACATCGTTGTGCAGCTCATACTTGGACTCGCATCGGCAATCTTGTTCCTTATCAACTGCAGCTCGTTCATCCTGTACGCCGTGACGGCACTGTTTGGACCGGTCTTTATCCCACTGCTGATGACTCACACTTTCCGCGCCAAGTTCTTCCACTTCTTGGACGTGCTCATCAGCTTCGCGATGATTCGTGCAGTTGCGGCGGCATTTATCTTCGTCTGGGGTGGCTTTATGAACACCTTCCTCCAGCAGACTTTCAATGGCAACTATTCCATCGAGATGTGGTTAGCAAACCTGATCCCGTGCCTCATGGTGTTCGTTGCGTTCATGGTGAACATGCTTTTCATTCCGAGCATGACGCAGATGATCTTTGGCGGCGCGTCGGGCATGGCTGGAGGCATGGGAAATGCAGTTAGCAAAGTGGTTTCAATGGCGGCGGTAGCCGCAGCAGCGGGGTGATTTATGTTCTGGTCGTTTCTTCAGTATTTGTCCATCCGTCGTCTCGGCTTGGCAAAGCCGATACTCCTCATCTTTCTAGCAGTGTTGTTTGGCTGTTTGATCGCCGGGATGATTTACACCCTCCTGGTCTTTCACGCAGCAAACGAAAGGAACCAGGCTCCCCATGTCCGCACACACCATAGCCGCTGAAAAAGCGCTCACGCCCAAGCAGAAGTTCCTCACCGACCAGATCGGCAACGAGGTCTATGCTTCCCACTATTCCGAACGGAAGGCTTACAGATTTGCGCTCGGATGCGGAGCCGCCGTCCTCCTGGCCTCCATCGGGATGAACGTGTCCCTGGCGCACCGGCCAATCGCTAATCGCTACATCCGCATCGACGAGATGGGCCGCGCCCAGGCGATCGCTTACACCGACCTCAACTACAGTCCGCGCGAGGGCGAAGTGCGGACGTATCTCACGGACTGGGCGAACTACCGCTACACGATCAATCGCGACACCATTGCGAAGAAGTATCCACTCAACTACTACTTCCTCTCGCAGACGCTCGCCTCGCAATTGATGGGCGAGGACAACGCCAACCACCTCGTCTCCCAGGTTGCCGCCGGGCAGGTCGAGCAAAGCGAGGTGGAGGTCAAGAACGTGACCATCACCACCATGTCCGAGGAGATTGTTCAGGGCGCGACGATTGCCCGTGGAACGGCGCTTGTCACGCTCGATAAGCTGTACTCAGCGCGGAACTCTCGCGAGCCCCGGACGGAGCACTGGGCACTCACTGTCACGTACTACCTGAACCCCAAGCAGGTGAGCGATCAGGCACGAATCTTCCCACAGTTTGAGACCATCAACCCACTCGGCATGACCGTCACGGAGTTCCACGAAAACCGGCTCTCCGTTGACCCAATTGCGCCTGGAACGGCCACGGAAGCCCCGCACGTCCCGTTTCCCAGCACGACGGGAGCGAGCCGATGAGCTACCACCTCATACTGCCGTTCTTTCCTCAAGAGCTGCGCGACCTCATCCTTGATCCTTCGATCTCCGATCTGATGATCAATGGCACGACCGGCGTGTTCGCAGACCGCAACGGTGTTGTGCAGCAGATTCACTTGTTCGAGCCGTACACGAACGAGCGCTTGCAGGCGGCGATTGAGCGCGTGGCGAGGATATTGGGACAGGACCTTACACACCAGAACCCGATACTCAATACGCGCTTGCCGGACGGCTCGCGCGTGGCGGTAGTCGGTGCGCCTTCGTCCATCAATGGACCGACGCTCACGATCCGCAAGTTCAACCGCTGGTATACGTCCGATGAGCTGATCGAGTCGGGCAGTCTGTCGACTTTCGTTCGTGATGCTGTCGTGGGTCTCATGAATGACAAGAAGAACGGCATCATCAGCGGTGGAACGGGTTCCGGCAAGACGACGTTGATGAAGGCGCTGCTTGACCACGTTCCCGCGACAGAACGCCTGGTCGTGATCGAACAACCGGCAGAGCTGAAGGTGTCGCATCCCAATGCAGTTCGCTGGGAGGCGGTGGAGGCGATTCCCGGCCAGGTCTCCATCACTACCAGCCAGCTTTTGGCCGCTGCTCTTCGGCACCGGCCCGACCGCATCATCATGGGCGAGATTCGTGATGAATGCGGCTACGACTTGCTCCAGGCGATGAACACCGGACACGGTGGAACGCTGTCCACCATCCATGCCAAATCAGCCTGGGATGCGTTGAACAGACTTTCCGATTTGGCTCTTAGTGCGAGAGCCAACTTGAACCACGGATTCGTGCGCTCGGAGACAGCAGAGGCCATCGACTTTGTTCTGTATTGCGAGCGTGACCATACAGGGCGGCGTCGCGTGCGCGAGTTGATTACAGTCACCGGCTACAGCCATGCAGACCAGAGCTTCCAGACCGAGGAGGTCTACCGCGCCTCCGCAGCCTAACCTCCAGTCCAAACGCTAGACAACCAACCCGTATCCGAGGTCTTACCGATGCACCCTCATGCTCCTATCCCGGCGGCAAAGCCCCACCTGTCTCTAAACGCCTTCAGCGTGCCGTCCCGAAGCTGCGAAGAACGCAACGGCAGTGGCGAAAGGCCGTCCTTACCATGCGCTCCAGCCAGCAGGGTTCGCAGCGGTTTGGGCGAACTTCCGCAGCCGGGAAGCGAGAGAGCGACTTCGGTCCAGTGGCAGTCTTCCGTTTCGTATCCCGCCTTTTGCACGGTCACTGCTTCGGGGCCAAACCGGCGCCCAGCGGCACGGCGTCGTTCTGCTTCGCTTACAGCGCCCCTTCGGGGTCTCGGTTCCTCCCAGAACAAGTTTGTAAACGCGCGGCAAATGCGCCGCACAAACTTCTTCCGGGCCCCGCCAAGAAAGCACTCCTTGGCACTTGGGAGCCGGGCCCACTTCGCTTATTAGTGACCCGAGCAAGATCGGGAAATTCACAAAACGGAGACACGCCATGTACTCGAACAAAGTCACCCTCATCGGCTTCCTAGGCAACGACGCAGAAGTTCGCACCAACGACAACCGCAGCTTCACAACCCTCTCCCTGGCAACCAAGAGCTCCTACAAGAAGGACGGCCAGTACATCTCGCACACCGAATGGCACCGTTGCGTTGTCTTCAGCAAGCTCAGTGAGTTCGCCGGCACGCTGAAGAAGGGCGCTCATCTGCAGGTGGAAGGCGAGCTGCGCAGCCGGGAGTACGAGACCAAGAAGGTCGGCAAGAAGCCAGCCCAGAAGAAGACCATCTGGGAGATCCGGGTGAACTCGATTCTCAAGCTGGACCGGGCGGAGAAGGCCAGCCCAGACGCGCAGGACGACGAGCAGGAAGCCGTAGACCACAACCCTGAGGAAGCGGCCGCATAAGCCGCTTTCCCTCCATCAACTCGGGAGCCCGGTAGACGCCGGGCTTCCAGCCCTGTAGAAACCCGCAACGACCACGACGATGGTCTCCGATTCCACCACTCGTCAATCGCAGCAACGCTCGCCTAACCACCCTGAAGGAGAACACAATGCCGCTACTCGAAGTCGTCCACACCAAACAACTCAGCGCCTCGATTCGGCTGACGGATACAACCGCAACTCAGGTCGATCAGTACGCCGCTTTCATTCACGCTTGCGCCGACGATGTCGTCGAGCAGGCGCTCGCCTATGTCTTCTCGAAAGACCGTGACTTCCAGGAGTTCTTGAAGACCCCGGAAGCGCGCAGAGTCGTCTCGACGCTTCGTATACGCAAAGTACCTGCTGTTGAACAAGTGGAATCGGCTGCAAAGAAGCCCGCAGTCGAAGCGATATCGCCGTTACCAAAGGCGGGAGAGGTGGCGGGTTCGAGAGCATGATCCCGCACTGGATTCAATGGCAGGACAGAAACGGTGCTGCGCACCGGATAACAGTTGACACTCCACCCCTCGTAGGGAGCCGCAGGAACCATGAAGTGTAAGCAACTGCTTGCCACTGAAAACGAGCACGTTAGAGCTTGCCGAGCACTTGCTCTCAAAGAACTGCAAGCAGTTGCTTTCGCACCTCTGGAGGCGAAATGAACAGAACCACCGAAGCACTTGACGACCAAATTGGAGCGCGGATCACGCGCTCAGTGGGTCGCACTGGACGGAACGAGAATGCAAATGCACGGCTTACTGAAGCAGAGCTGAAGGAACTGAAACGAGCCGCGAAATCAGAAGGCAAGGCGCTCGGCGAGTGGAACCGCGACGTGCTTCTCCGCGAAGCTCGGCACGGCCGCTTCCAGATCGCCCTGTTCACTGAAGTGGTTGCGTTACGCATCCTGCTGAACAACGTTTTGCGTGAACTCGCGCAGGGCAAGGTGATGACCGACAAAGCCTATGCCCAAATCATCAACGAGGTTAGAAGCTCCAAACATGAAGCTGCGCGGGACTTGCTCGCACAGTACCAGCCTGCGAAAGAAGGGGAGTAATCATGGCAACACAATGGGGAAGAAAAGAGACAGTCGTTTGGCAACCTCACATGCCGATCTACAGCTACACGGCGATCGCCGGAGCACTCCTGTGCGCCATTCTCTTTCTTTGGGAGAGCTACGCCTTTCAGCAGGCGCCGCTGCAAAAGGCATACATCGCGGAGTACATCCGGGCCACTTTCGGAGACCAGGCAAACCAGCACGGCAACTACCGGCTTGTGACACTTGCAGGCCCTTCTGTGAAGCCACGTCTGGCGTTGCCCGGTGACTTCGTTTCTGGCACCACTCTCATGCGAGGGGGCGTGTCTTTGCCCTTCGCGCTTTCTCCAGCCGCTCAAGCGCAGGGCTACGACCTGTTCTACCGTGCACCTGCCCGGAGCTATAGCGACAAGTCCCTTCGCCGTTGGTTTCGTGACGCCATCTTCGGTGGGAAGAGTGCCGCTAGTGTGTATTCATGGCCTTTGGGAGAGGGCATGCTTGTCCTTATCCTTGCACTCTTCTATGCGGTTCCGAGAGACATCGCGCGGCTGAAGGAATTGAAATACGGTCGCCGCTTGAAAGGCCCGGTCATGTGCGAGCCGAAAGCCTTCAACAAGGTGGTGAAAGGCGACGGAATCGGAATCGAAACCGCTGACGGTAAGACTGTCCTGCGTATCCCGCGAGCCAACGAAGCGCAACACCTGGAGATCATCGGCGACACCGGCTCCGGCAAGACAACGCTCATCATGCGGATGCTGCAGCAGATTCATGAGCGCGGCGAATCGGCCATCGTCTACGACCCGGCGTGTGAGTTCGTCCAGCGATTCTACGACCCCAGGCGTGGTGACATCATCCTCAACCCACTAGACAGGCGTTGCCCCTATTGGGGACCGGCTGAAGAACTCCGCCGTAAGGCCGAGGCTAAGGCGATCGCAGCGTCCCTTTACCAGCCCACGAGCGATAAGAAGGGCGAGTTTTTCACTGAGACGCCGCAGAAGATTTTCGCCCACCTGCTCACCTTCGGTCCTACGCCACAGCAGCTGTGGAGTGGATGTCGAACCCGAAGGAGATTGATTCCCGCGTCAAAGGGACGGAGCTTGCCTCCATCATCGAGCCGGGCGCTCAGCAGCAACGAGCTGGTGTGCTTGCTTCACTGGGATTGATTGCGGACAGCCTTCGGATGCTCCCCACCAAGGCGCAAGCAAACGGGAAGGTGTGGACTGCCACGCAGTGGGCCGAGAAGCGCGAAGGTTGGATTTTCATCACCTCCCAAGCCACCGAGCGCGAAGCGCTGCGGCCGCTTCACTCCCTTTGGATCGACCTGCTGGTTCTGCGCTTGCTCAGCGCACCGACACCTGAGCAGCGCCCTGTGTGGTTCGTCTTGGACGAGCTCGCCAGTCTGCAGCGTCTACCCCAACTGCACACCGCCATCACCGAAAACCGAAAGTCCAAGAACCCGCTGATTCTTGGCTTCCAGGGAAAGGCGCAGTTGGAAACCATCTACGGACATCTGGCTGAAGTCATGTTGTCCCAGCCGGCAACAAAGATTTTCCTCAAGACCACCGAGCCGAAAGCTGCTGAGTGGGTCTCCAAAGCCATTGGATATGTCGAAATCGAGAGGATGCGCGAGACCCACAACCACGGGACGCGCCAGGGCAACAGCTTCACCGTCGACCGCCAGACAGAGCCGCTGGTCATGGACTCCGAGATTGCCGGACTGCCCGACAAACACGCCTTTTTGAAGCTTGGAAACCATGTCGCCCGCTTCAGCTTTACGTACTGCAACATGCCGCAGGTCACGACCGATTTTGAGCCCCGAGCTATAGAGGACGACGAACTCGGCTTTGATCCGCTCACCCTGTCGCCAAAAACACAGACGAAAACCTCAGAACAAACGCCGCTCCCTTTTGCCACAGTGCTCGCAGCCGATCCCGACGACAATTCAGCACCCTTGTCCGCCTCGACGGAAGAGCAAGTACAGGGAGAGCTTGCTCTCGAAACCGATGACGAGTTTACGGAGGAAGAGCTCATTAAGCTCCACTCTGAAGCGACGGTCGAAGAAACCGCTCCATTCCTAGCTGAGGCTGGTCTGTAGAACCTATGCTGACCATTTCCAAACCACTCAACGCCGGCCAAGCTCAGACGTACCACTCGAAGGAGTTCACGTCTCCAGACCAGAACTACTGGCAGAAGGGAGACATCTCCCTTGGCGAGTGGCAGGGTCAGCTCGCCGACTCCTTCGGCCTATCCGGAACGGTCGATGCTTCACATTTTGCGCGTCTTTCAGAAGGCCAGCACCCGATTACCGGAGAACAGTTGGTACGCCATAGACGGGTCGAGGAGTACACCAACGAAGTCGGCAAGACCGTAAAGCCAGTCGAGCACCGTGCCGGATGGGACGCCACGTTTTCAGCACCGAAATCAGTTTCGTTGACAGCTTTGGTTGGCGGCGACGAACGGGTGAGAGAGGCGCATCGCGATGCGGTAACCGTCGCGCTCACGGAGTTGGAGCGTTACACGCAAGCCAGGATCGGCGGGAACAATGCTGCCGAAACAACGGGCAAGTTCGTTGTAGCCAAGTTCGAGCACGACACGGCCCGTCCGGTGGACGGCTATGCCGCGCCGCAGCTCCACACACACGCCGTCATCTTCAACATGACCGAACGCGAAGGTGGCGGTACGCGCGCGCTCCAGGCGCGGAGTTTGTTCGACAGCCAACAGTTCGCTACCGCTGTTTACCAGTCCGAACTCACCTTCCGTCTGCGAAATCTGGGCTATGAACTAGAGACCGGCCGCAGCGGCGCTCCTGAAATTAGGGGCTACACCCGTGAGTACCTGGATGCCTCCAGCCCACGCTCTCAGCAGATACGGGAGTATTTGGAGAAGACTGGATTCCAAGGACCGGAAGCCGCGCAGATCGCCGCACATGGCACTCGCGACGGCAAGGAGATTCATTCCGCTGCTGAAGTCATGGCTGCTCACTACAAGGTTGCCGCCGCTCACGGCCATCAAGCCGCAAACGTGGTCGCGAACGCTCGCGAGAATCAGCAGAACCAGGCAGCGCAACGCGCTTCCGACGCACCCCGCAAAGCCCATGAAGCAGTCACCTATGCCAAAGAGCGCGGTTACGAGCGCGAGGCTGTCTCCGACGAACGCCTGCTTATGCGGGACGCTCTCCGCCGAGGCATGGGCGACATCATTTACCCGGAGATTCGGCGCAACTTTGATCAGCGCATTGCGGCTGGCGAGTTCCGTACCATGGAGGGCACAAAACATGCCACCGGGCGGTGTTTCACTACGCCCGAAACTATGGCCATGGAACGCAGCGCAGTCCAAAGCCTCCGGCTGGGCCAGGATACTTTCGATCCGATCATGACGGCTGCGGCTGCTGCGCAGCAGGCAGCATCCCGTCCACAGTTGAATGACGGACAGCGCCGCGTCATCGAGGAAATTCTTACCTCGCGTGACCGGATTCAGGGCCTCCAGGGGCTTGCTGGTACGGGGAAGACGACCGTATTGGAAGCTATCCGCGAGGGTGCAGAGCGTCAGGGTTATGCCGTTGAAGGCTTCGCTCCCACCTCGAAGGCTTCCAGCCAACTCAGGGATTCAGGCATCACCGCAACTACGCTACAGCGCTTCCTCAAGCGCGGTGATGATCGCGCTGCCGGGGATCCTTCCGGGCGGCATCTTTACCTGCTGGACGAGTCGAGCCTCGCCAGTACGCGTCAGATGCGGGACTTGCTTGCGAAGATCGGTCCTCAGGACCGGGTACTTGTCATTGGCGACACACGCCAGCACCAAGGTGTCGACGCGGGCAAGCCGTTCGAGCAAATGCAGGATGCCGGGATGCGGACCGCCCAGCTCGATAAGATCGTCCGCCAGCGTGACCCAGAGCTGCTCGCGGCTGTCGAAAGGCTGTCCAGGAATGAGACAGCGAGCGGCATCTCCACGCTGCAGGCGCAGGGACGTGTAAGGGAAGTCCCAGACCGCGAAGAACGTTTCGCCACAATCGCAAAGGACTACGTTGCCAACCCCCAAAACACCATAATCGTTTCTCCCGACAATGCCAGTCGCCGAGCCCTCAATAGCGCCGTCCGCAACGAGCTTCAGGAGGCGGGAATTGTTCTCCGCGACAGCCACTTTCTTGCGACGCTCATCCCTCGTTCCGAACTGACCGGAGCTGACCGTCAGTGGGCAGCCAGATACCAGACTGGCGACGTTCTGCACTACACGACAGGCAGCAACGAACTCGGGCTGAAGCGCGGAAGCTATGCGAATGTCACCGCTGTGGACGCCGAAAGGAACCGCGTCACCGTCCGGCGAGAGGATGGGCGAGAGGTCGCCTACGACCCGAAGCGGCTCCACGGCGTAAGCGCTTACCAAGAGATCGGGCGCGACTTCGCGCGCGGCGACCGCATCCAGTTCACCGCACCCTCGCGCGAGTTAGGAGTCGCCAACCGCGACCTCGCGACCATCCAGAAGATTGCGGAGGGGCAGATCACCGTGAAGGTTGATGGTATGGAGCAACTTGTCACTTTCAGCGCGGAACGGATGCGCCACTTCGACCACGGCTATGCCGTGACCTCGCACAGTTCACAGGGTGTCACCGCCGAACGCGTGCTTGTGAACATGGACACTAGCGCTCACCCTGATCTCATCAACACCCGATTTGCCTACGTCTCTGTCTCCCGCGCTTCGCACGATGCGCAGATCTACACGAACGACGCCGCAGCGTTAGGCCAGCGCCTCAGCCACGACGCCTCCAAGTCCTCGGCCCTAGACTTCCGGCAACACGTTACACCCAAATCACAGGAGAGAAAACACTTGGATAATGATTCCCAGCACGGATTGAGACCGCAGACCTCAGGCCGAGAGACAATCAAGGAACGCATTTACACGCCAGCCGAGCACGAGCGCCACTATGCTCCGCTCAATCGTGAGTTGCACGCGGATGACGCGCGGCAGTTCGGCTGGGTTGCAGAGAACGGAACGGTCCAGAGCTATCGGCATCAGGGTACACGTCGCCATATCCACATCGATGGGCCGAGCGGCCAGTTCTACGACCAGCAGAAGAATCCGGTAAACCAGCATGCCGCCCTCGATGTGGCCATGGGTAGCGGCAATCACCACGCACCGGAGCTCGCGCGTACGCGAGGCAATCAACAAAAGGCAACTGCGGAGGGGATTGGATTCGCGTTATAGGCGGCTGGTCATCCTCCACGCGAGGGACAATAACTGCTGGCTTGACAGGAAATAGACGGAACGGCTGCCGCTCCACTTGGTGCGTCCGTTCGAGTCAGAAGCCATGGAGATGTACGAAGCCAATCCGAAGGTGGGAAATGTCCGCAATAACGGCCCGGAACTGATGCGGGCTGCGGCGGTAGCAGCCGAGGATGGCGAACTCCCGTTGTAGCTCATCCATCGGTGTTGCAATAGCATCCGCTTTTACTTCGCTCTTACTGTTATACCTCCGAAAGAGGGCAATCCGCATGAGCTTGGAAGTTGTGGAGTGGGCCGCAAGCTGGCCGCTGGTGTTGCCGTACTTCGATGGCAAGATGCCTGCAGGCTTTCCGAGCCCGGCAGAAGACTACCTCGAAAGCAGGCTCGATTTTCGGAATACTTGGTTGCGAACAAGGCCGCGACGTTCATGATGCGTGTCGATGGCGACAGCATGAAAGACGCAGGCATCCTGGACGGAGACCTGCTGGTCGCGGACCGCTCCGCAAAGCCGCTCAATGGCTCCGTCGTCGTGGTGGGCGCAAAGGCGGGTACACGGTCAAGAAGCTGCGCCGTGGTCCGGATTGCGTGTGGCTGGACCCTGCGAACCCGAAGTACCAGCCGCTCTGCGTGTCGGATCGGTGAGGAACTGCATGTATTTGGGGTGGTGAAGCACGCCATCCACAACCTGCGGTAGCCCGCGATGGGCGAAGTCTACGGACAGATCGATTGCAACAACTTCTACGTCTCGTGTGAGCGCGTTCCGTCTAGACTTGGAAGGCAAGCCGGTCATCGTGCTCTCGAGCAACGATGGATGCTGCGTGGCCCGCAGCCAGGAAGTAAAAAATCTTGGGGTGCGCATGGGTGACCCCGCCTTCAAGATTCGGGAGCTAGTCAAGCGGGAGAAGATTACCCTGTTGTCCACCAATTACGCGTTGTACGGGAGCCTTAGCCAGAAAGTCTCCGACACCATTCATACGCTGGTGCCAACGGTCGAGAACTACTCCATCGACGAGAGCTTTCTGAACCTTGCTGAGTTCAACGGCAGGGAAGTGGAGCCGCCTGCGCGTGCGCTGCGCGAACGGGTCAAGCAATGGGTGGGCATCCCAACGTGTGTTGGAATCGCGCCGACGAAGACGCTGGCGAAGGTGGCCAACTTCGTCGCCAAGAAACGCCCGCAGTACGTCGGCGTCTGTGACCTGCGTTCTGAGTCCGTGCGTCGTGAGCTGCTGCCGACGGTGCCGGTGGATGAGGTCTGGGTATCGGTAGAGCCTCGGCCGCCAAGCTCGCGAAGCTTGGAATCCAGACGGCTGCGGACCTAGCCGCGCTGGAGCCAGATGACGTAAGGGCGCTGATGACGGTGACTGGCGGCCGCGCTGTCTACGAGCTGCGCGGGATCTCCTGCATGCCTTTGGAACTGGTGGAGCCGACTCGGAAGGGAATCGCCGTCACCCGGAGCTTTGGAAACCCGGTCACGACCTGGCTGGAGATGCGCGAAGCGCTGGCCAGCTACGCCACACGCGCGGCGCCGGTACAAGGTGGCTGCCGACAACCTGTTCGTATTCGTGCACACCAACACATTTAACAACGATCCGTTCTACTCGAACGGGTGCCTCAGCCCGGTTCCCGGCCACGACAAACGACACAGGCGAAGTGGTTGCTCTCGCTGTGCGCCTGGGCGAACGGCTCTTTCGCAATGGCTTCCGCTATGCAAAGTGCGGGGTGATGATTACCGAGCTGCTGCCCGAGACGGTCCAGCAGCCGACTTTGTGGAGCGAGCTCGACC
Organism: uncultured Acidobacteriaceae bacterium; assembly: GCA_964236875.1. Lineage (GTDB taxonomy): Bacteria > Acidobacteriota > Terriglobia > Terriglobales > Acidobacteriaceae > Granulicella. Next base: position 18,076 of record CAXSHQ010000018.1, read on the forward strand.
GCGAACGAAGAGAGCGCACCTGGAAGACGGTGGACCGGCTCAACGCCACACTGGGGCGGGGAACCGTGCCGCATCCTGAGCGCAGTGCCGAAGGACGCGGCTTGAAAACTTCGTCGGAGTACCGGTCACCGCGCCGGACCACGCGGTGGG
>CAXSHQ010000018.1:18235-24779 GCA_964236875.1 uncultured Acidobacteriaceae bacterium
ATGAGTTGCCAAAGGCGAGAGCTAGCTGAGGAACTCTGATCGACGAAGCCTCCGCTTCCGATTAGTCCGCATGCCTCTGGTAATCTGGCAGTCGTCGTAGTTCCCACAAATGCTGCAGACCAGAGAAGTGTTGAGTGAACATGCGCCTTGGCTGATCAGAACCCAATACTGGATTTCTTCACGGATGTGCGTGATACGCACGTCAGCGGTATTGGCGTCAAAGAAACTTCTTACTACCCCTACCTAGCAAATCTGTTCAATACCTTGGGCAAGGGACTCAAGCCCAAAGTGCGCTGCATTATTCACCCGCACAGCATCGGTGCCGGGCTTCCCGACGGAGCTTTGGTTACGCCCGATCAGAAATCTGAGGAGAATGACCCGCTTGCCTCGGGCCTGATTCCTTCCCGCGGTGTGCTGGAAATTAAGTCTCCGGCCGACGACGCTGAAGTGGTTGCAAACAGCGAGCAAGTCGCTAAATACCTTGCGACCTACGGCCTCGTCCTTGTTACAAATCTGCGGGAATTCATGCTTGTCGGCCGCATTCAGGGGAAACCGGTGCACCTTGAGCGGTTTGCCATCGCCGACACCGAGAAGGCATTCTGGAAGGTCTTGGCAAATCCGGCAAGCCTCGCCGAGACCATCGGACCGTCGTTCTCTGAATATTTGCTCCGCGTCCTTCTGCAAAAGGCACCGCTCACGCTGCCCAAAGAAGTCGCGTGGTTCCTGGCCTCCTATGCGCGTGACGCGCAGGCACGAATTGAGATCAAGGCCAGCCTTCCAGGATTGGCATCATTACGCGCGGCGCTTGAGCAGGCCCTTGGGTTGAAGTTCACCGGCGACGATGGTGAGCACTTTTTCCGGTCCTCGCTGGTGCAAACGCTTTTTTATGGTGTGTTCTCTGCATGGGTGCTGTGGAGCAAGCGCAAGACCACCAAGCCCAACGATGCTCTCAACTGGCACGAAGCCGCTTGGTCATTGCATGTGCCAATGATCAAGACGCTCTTCGAGCAGCTAGCAACACCCTCAAAGCTGCAGTCTCTCGGACTTGAGGAAGTGCTGACCTGGACCGAGACCGCCCTCAACCGGGTCGAGCGCGAAGTCTTCTTCAAGAATTTTGAGCAGGAACATGCGGTTCAATACTTCTACGAGCCCTTTCTTGCCGCCTTCGATCCGGTGCTTCGCAAGCGCATGGGTGTGTGGTTCACGCCACCTGAGATCGTGAAATACATGGTCGCCCGAATCGACAAGGTGTTGCGAGTCGAAATGGGCATCGCTCGGGGTTTTGCCGACCCGAACGTGTTCGTACTCGATCCCGCGTGCGGGACTGGCGCATTCCTCGTGGAAGTGCTGAGTCATATCGACGGCCAGCTGAAGGCGGAAGGAGAGGATGCCCTCTCGTCCCATGACGTCAAGACGGCTGCAATGGAGCGCATCTTTGGTTTCGAGCTGCTTCCGGCACCGTTCGTCGTGGCCCATCTGCAGCTGGGACTTTTGCTGCAGGACTTTGGTGCGCCGTTGTTGCCCCAATTTAACGAGCGCGTAGGCGTTTACCTCACCAACTCCCTCACCGGCTGGAGCCCTGAGAAGGGTGCTAAACAGGACTTCATCTGGCCTGAGCTGGAAGAAGAAAAGGATGCGGCTGAGTTGGTTAAGCGCGATAAGAAAATCCTTGTCGTACTCGGCAATCCTCCGTACTACGCCTTTTCAGGCGTCAGCCCTGAAGAGGAAGAAGGTCTTGTTGAGCCCTACAAGAAGGGCTTAGTCACCGAGTGGAAGATTCGCAAATTCAATCTTGATGAGCTTTATGTTCGCTTCATGAGGCTCGCAGAACGCCGCATAGCGGAGATGAGCAAGCGCGGCATCGTTTGTTATGTTTCCAGCTACTCTTACCTCAACGACCCGTCTTTCGTTGTCGTCAGGCAGAGGTTCCTCAAGGAATTCCAGCATGTCTGGATTGACTGCCTCAACGGTGACAGTCGTGAGACTGGGAAGCGCACACCGGATGACGAGCCAGATCCAAGCGTCTTCTCCACCGAATACAACAAGGCTGGCATAAGGCTTGGCACTGCGATCGGGCTGTTCGCGAAGACGGGCGAGGATGAAAAGGCAGCGACTGTCAGGTACCGGGATTTCTGGGGCAAGGAAAAGCGTGCAGCACTCTACAAGACACTGGAAGTGGAAGAAAGCTTCGATGAGCAATACCAGGTTGCCAATCCACACCGGGACAACCGATTCTCGTTTCGTCCAACAAAGCCAGGTCTCGTTTACCAGCTCTGGCCGATGGTCAACGAGATTGCGTCAGTCGAACCCATCAGTGGTCTGCAGGAGATGCGTCGCGGCGCGCTCATAGAACACGATAAGGAAACGCTGGAAGAGCGGCTGAAGAGCTATCTTGACCCCAAGACTGATTGGAACACCTTCGCAGCGCTAAGAACCGGTCTCTCAAAGCCGGCAGGGCGCTTTGATCCTGCAAAGGCGCGGCAGAAAATACAGAGTGCCACAACTTTTGATAAGAAGCACGTGGTGCGTTATGCCATCCTGCCGCTCGATGTTCGCTGGGCATATCACAGCGCAGCCAGGCCACTGTGGAATGAGCCACGCCCCGAGCTTCTGGCGCAGCAGGCAAGAGACGAAGCATTTCTTGTATTTCGTAGATTCGCAGAGCGCCCACGGGAAGGGAAGCCGGGGTACCTGACAACTGCTCTTCCTGATTACCACCTCTTACGGCCCAATGTGGTGGCTATTCCTCTGCGTCTTGCGAACACTCTACCCGATGCGGAATCGAAAGCGACCACGCAATCAAGTATGTTTGGCGGTGGGGAAGAATTGCCTGAGACTGCTAATCTCTCAGAAACTGCAAGAGGTTACCTGAGATCCCTTACCGACAAGAGTCCCGACGACGATCACGCGCTCGGGCGGGCAATCTGGCTGCACTCTCTGGCTACGACCTATTCGCCTCTGTACCTGTCAGAAAATTCGGCTGGAGTCCGCTCCGATTTGCCACGTATCCCTCTTCCTAAGACCTTGGCCTCACTCTTGAAATCAGCCGAACTTGGCGCAACGGTAGGTAAGCTGCTCGATACGGATAAGCCTGTTTTAGGTGTGACTGGCGGCAAGGTCCGTAAGGAATTGGCGTTCCTTGGCCGGATTGCCGGCCCCACCGGCCTGAGCCTTGAAGTGACCGCAGGCTGGGGACGGCTTCAGGGCGGCGATGTAGTCATGCCGGGCGTAGGCCTTACGAAGCCGCGCGACTTCACGGATGCTGAGAAACAGGTGATGGCCGAAGGCGCGACCGAGCTTGGCATTGATCTCGACGACCTGCTCGATATGTGGGGCTCCTCTGCTGTAGGCGTTTATCTGAACGGTTCGAGCTTTTGGGATGCCGTGCCGCTCGCGGTGTGGGACTACACAGTTGGTGGCTACCTCGTCCTGAAGAAGTGGCTCAGCTACCGAGAGTCGTCAGTCCTTGGCAGGCCGATCACCAAAGATGAAGCTCGCGAGTTCATGCAGATAGTGCGGCGCATCGCCGCACTGTTGTTGCTGGATCCGCAGCTCGATGCAAACTACAGCGCGGCGAAAGCCGATCTTTACACCTGGCCACGCGAAGAGAAAACAGCAGAAACTTGTCCAAAGGTGCTGGTGCCGTGACGCGAACTCGGTCGGGCTGATGTCATTCTAGGCAGGCCGTAGACCGGAGAGGCGTCTATTCTTGTGTGGCCAACCTAAGTAGCCCGCAGCCAGGAAACCGCGAGCAGAGTGCCAACATTTGTTGAGAGCTGCGGGAATCGGCTAGTTCTCAAGCTCTAAGTTTTTTAGAGCTCGTCTAAAAAAATTGGAGCTGCGCAACCAAAATGCGAGAGCTGTGCTCTACTGCTTATAGAGCTGTCCAGGCGGGAGAACGGTTTACGTTCCGAAAGCCAAATTACGAGCTCTGGAGTGAGTCATGGAAGTTCATGTACCCGCGATGCGGGGAAAGATGGGGGCACGCACGTACTACTCGTGCTTGATGCCTCTCAACGCTGTACCGCAGTTTTTCAAGTTCACCGATTGGGCAGGTATCAGTCCTGAGGATCGTGAACAACGTGTGTTGAACGAAAAGCGGGTTCCAGACCTAGCCTCGTACATCACGGAAAACGAAGAAGACTACCTGTTCTCTTCGATCACATGCTCCTACAAAAGCGAACCGACCTTCGAGCCCTATGCTCCTGGTGCCAACATCGGCACGCTGAAGCTGCAGCTGGGCGATGAGCTTATCATCAACGATGGGCAGCATCGAGCTGCAGGCATCGTCCGTGCTCTCAAGGCAGGCTCTCCGGAATTGCAGAAGCACACGCTGTCGGTGCTGTTATTCCCTTGGGAAAGCACGGACCGTGTGCAGCAGATGTTTTCCGACCTGAATCGGTTTGTGCAGAAGACGGCCAAGTCGCTGGACATTCTGTACGACAAGCGTGATGAGATCGCCGCAGCCACCCTCGCCATGATGGAGAAAGTGCCCGTCTTCAAGGAGCTCACCGAAAAGGAAAAGGTTTCCCTGGAGGTGAAGTCCACGAAGCTGTTCACCTTGGCCGCTCTCTATGACGCCAATGTCGAGCTGCTGAAGGGTAGTGAAGCCTCCGATATCGTGAGCAACGCACAGCGGCTCGCGGAGTATTGGAACGAGGTCGCGAAGTCGATGCCGGACTGGACTAAAGTCCTTACCGGCCAGAAGCTCGCGATCGAACTGCGGCAAGAGAAGATCGCTTCGCATTCAACGGTGCTCCGTGCTCTCGGTGGATTGGGGCTGGATCTGTTGGGCGACGGCTCATCGGATTGGAAGGAACATCTCGCGAAACTCGCGGATATCGACTGGTCCAAGAAGAATCCTGAGTGGGAGAACATCTGCATCATTGCCAATTCGGTGGTTTCGAATCGGCAGGCAAGGGCCGCAACGAAGACGTTCATCAAAGCCAAACTCGGCATTGCTCTAACAGAAGGGGAACAGCGCTCTCTTGAGCGCAGGGTGCAATCGCAGGACGCGTGAGCACGACCACGCGCGATGACGGCCAACCACCCCAACCCTCACTGATGAAAGGGCAAGAAAATGACGAACGCATTTGAAGTGGACTTTCTCCCTGTTGGAGACAAGTCGTGCAGTGGTGACGCCATCTGCATTCGGTATGGCTCGGTGAACGATGGCTATTCCGTCCACGTTGTGGACGGAGGCTACGCAGTTACGGGGCAGGAGATTATCAAGCACATCAACTCGTATTACGGAAGCGGCAAGGCGGTAGACCATGCTGTTCTGACGCATGCCGATGGTGACCATTCATCAGGGCTGATTACGCTGCTGGAGGAGCACAAGATCGGTCACCTCTGGATGAATCGCCCGTGGCTCTATGCTGGCGAATTGCTGAGGCATTTTCATGGGAACTGGACCGAGGATGGTCTCCGGCAACATCTCCGGGAAGCATTTCCGAAACTGGTCGCCTTGGAAGAGCTGGCCAACGAGAATGGGATTCCGATTTCTGCGCCTCTACAGGGCGCACAGATTGGAGAGTTCCTCGTCCTGGCACCGTCGAAGGAACGGTACTTGGGCATCATTCCTGAGCTGGACCAGTCACCAACGATCTATAACAAGTCCGCGGCAGACTGGTTTTCAGAGGCTGTCCGTAAGGTAAAGAGCTTCATCCGCGAGACCTGGACCGGCGAGACACTGTCGGACACGCCTCCCCCAACCTCCGCGTCGAATGAAAGCTCCGTGGTGCAGGCGGCTCGATTCGACGGAAAAGCCATTGTGCTGACCGGCGATGTTGGCCCGGCCGGACTCGCGGAGGCGGCGGACTATGCGGAACAGTTCGGCATCTTCTCCCCGGCTCTCTTCCAGGTTCCTCATCATGGAAGCCGGAGGAACGTTACGCCAACGACGCTGAATCGGTGGCTTGGCGAGCCGGTCTCTGTGGGCGTGGAGCGAGGCGTCGCGTATTGCTCGGCTGCGAAGGATGATGAGGAGCACCCGCGCGCGAAGGTCATCAATGCGTTTACGCGGCGTGGATATCCGGTTCACGTCACGAACGGGACGGTGAAGGGACACAGGCACAACATGCCAGCTCGCTACGGTTGGTCGTCCTCCATACCTCTGCCATTCGCACAAAACGGAGAGGAGTAATACATGTCTGCCTCGGGGCTGCTCACAGCAGCCCCGGGAAGGTCAGTTTTCCGGGGAGGTGTATGTGGAACTTACCAAGCTGAAGATCGAACTGTACGACATCGCCGCCATCGTAATCCCTGGAATCTTCTGCCTGGCTGAGGTTTGGGTGGCGCTGTTCGGTGCGCTGAGCTTACTTCATTTCTTGCACGACCTGAAGGGCACGGAGCTGACCCTGGTCGTGCTGTGCAGCTTCGCTCTAGGGAACCTCGTTCAGGAAGCTGGCAACCGACTTCTAACGGCGTGGAAGGGGAAGCGCTTTTTCAAACAGGCGCGTGATGAGTTTTGGGAGACTCACGACGCCGAGCTGGTCCGTGCGAAAGTTAAGGCAGACAGCGCGTGTGAGCTGGGCAGCGTGGA
>CAXSHQ010000019.1:0-1387 GCA_964236875.1 uncultured Acidobacteriaceae bacterium
TAACCGACGCGAGCAGCCATATCACCTACAACCTCCAGCCGCTCTCCGGCCCCATCTCCGTAGGCGACGTCCTCGCGGTCCACATCGGCGTTACCGGCTCCCCGCAGAAGTACCTCCTCATCGAGGACCCCATTCCCGCTGGCGTCGAGTTCGTGTCCAACACAGGGAGCTACCACATCAACCACCAGCCCGGCGGCTGGGATTTCTGGTATACCCGGCAGGAGTTCCACGACGACCGCGCCGCCCTCTTCAGCACCTACTTCGAAGGCCGCCACGACAGCTTCTATCTCGTCCGCGTCACCAACGCCGGCGCCTTCGCCATCTCGCCCGCGCGCGTCCAGCCCATGTACCAGCCTGCCATCCAGGCCACCACCGACCAGCTCCACCTCGACGTCAAGGAGCCCCAGCCATGAAAGCAGGTCTCCTCTCCAAGCATTCGCTTCCGTTCAACCATTGTCATCCTGAGCGCAGAGAAGGATCTGCTTCGTGTCCGGCGAGCCACTCATCCCGGGTGCCCTACTCGTGTCGCCCGCTTCTTCGTCGGCACGCGTGGGCCTCACGCCCAGCGCGACCCACGACCACCCTCGGTAAAAGGGGCGTCATCCTGAGCGCAGCGAAGGATCTTCGTAGTTCCCCCGGAGCGCCCCAAAAGCCGGAGGCCCACCCATGACCCTCCGCCGCATCGCCCCCCGCACCTGGGCTCTCGCCCTCGTCGGCAACGCCGTCCTCCTGTTCCTCGCCTGGGCCTGGCTCTACATCCCCGACTTCCACACCTGGCAGTTCCTCTTCGCCATGCTGCTGGGCGCCGCCATCCTCGCCGGCTTCTTCGCCCTGCACGCCACCATCATCCGCCGCCTCCACCCACCGGCAGGCGGCGCACTCTGGCAGAGCGCCCTCATCCTCGCCGCCTGGTTTGCGCTCGGTTACGGGCTCCAGCACCTCACCGGCCTGCTCGACGCGAATGTCACCACCCGCGCCGGCTACTGGAACTCCCAGTTCAGCGCCCACCACCGCGCCGCCTTCACCTATGAGCGCCTCGTCTCCTGGCAGAACCTCGCAATCGAGGCTCTCCTCTGGATCGTCATCCCCGCGCTCGTTCTGCCCTTCGCGGTCGAAACCACCGCCCACACCAACCTGCGCTCCTCAGGCCCATGGCGCACAGCCACCGCCACCCTCCGCCGCTGGCAGCTCTGGCTCACCGTCGCCCTCGCCTACATCGCCGGCTCCTGGCTCGGCAACCACCTCCTCGACTGGCACCCCGCCCACTCCACCTACGGCGAGCTCGCGAGCGTCGCCCTTCGCACCGCGCTGGTCTACGCCCTCGCGATCGCGCTTCTGCTCCTCACCCTCGCCGTAGTAGCCGAGCTACTTACCCGGGCTCACGGTC
>CAXSHQ010000019.1:1397-3805 GCA_964236875.1 uncultured Acidobacteriaceae bacterium
GGTCTGGCTCACATTCAGGCTCACGTCCAGCCCGACACCCGCCGGAACCCCACCCCGTAGCCAACCCCGCACCGCCGCCATCCCAAACCGGTCCACCTCCCCGCGCACCCGCACACAAGCCGCCGCATGTGCCCGCTGCGACTCCACCTGACTCCCCGCGCCGGCCAAAGCGACATTCTCCAGGCTCGAAAGCGTGTCATCTCGACCGGACCCTGAGCTTGTCGAAGGGGCAGTGGAGAGACCCCTGTATTTCGCACCACCGCTAAAACTAGACACCGACCAACCCGCCCCACACCCCTCCCCGGCCAGCACCTCCACCAACCCCTCCCGCAGCCAAAGCGGAGCCTTCTCGCCAGCCTCGCTCTCCACCAGGACATGCAGGAACTCATGCATCAGCAGATCTTCCAATGCTCCTTGATCATGGCCAGATCGTTTGTCATTTCGACCGGAGTGCCACAACTCTCTGTCATCTCGACCGAAGGCCGCGCCTTTTGCGGCCGTAGTGGAGAAACCCCTGTATTTCGAACCACCGAAACCGCCAGACCCCTGAGACAAACGCTGTGAGCCTGCCCGCTCCACCACCGCCCTCGGCTGCACCGCCACCCGCACCCCCCGCGTAGCGCCCAGATTCCACCCCGGCTCCCCCGTTCCCTCCCGAAACAGCTCCGTCGTCGGATACACCGTCACCACGGGCTCTACCGCCTTCGCGCCCGGCCACACCGCCCGAACCCGCGCCCAGGCCGCATCGCCCGCCGCCACCCACTCATTCCCGTCACGCACCGCCCGCAGAGTCCACCCGGTCCCCTGCCGCGAAGCCCACCCGGCATCCCCCGCCAGCACCCGCACAGCCGTCCCGGGAAAGTAAAACCGGAGGATCTCCCGATACCCTCGACCCTGCGCCGCCATCGCTCGAGCCCCCGCCTGGCAAAGCCCCACCCCATGCCCGTATCCTCTGCCCTCGAACACCACGCGCCCGCCCACCACGCTTACCCGATACCAGTCGCTGCGCAGCTCATTCCACCCAAACGCCCGGTTCAGCGCAAACCGCAGCGTCGCCGCCTTCACCCGCACCGACTGCGTCTCTCCCAACAGCTCCACCTCCGCCACCCGGCCGCTCGCGTCCTGCTTGCTCACGTGAAGTCTCAACAAAGCAGGCGCTGCGATCCCCTCTCCCGCAAGCGCTTCCCGCACTTGTGCCAACCCCAGCTCCGCATGCCAAAGCGCCGGCTGCCGCGCGCAGTAAGGGTCGGCATGCGCCGGGAGCCACGGCTTCCGCTCCCCACCCCACGCCGCCGCCGCATCCTCCGTCATCCCGCCGCAATCCTGCGAAAAGTACGCATCCACCTGCCGGGCTGAACTCCCCACCGACGAACCGACCCAAAGCGTCTCCCCAGCCGTCGCCTCCACCGCCTCCCGAACCCGCGCCGGCACCGCGCCAAACCGCAACGCCTGGCAGTGCGTGCTGTCGCAAAGCCCTTCCAGCCCATGCCTTTGCGGGTTCCGCATCGCAAAGCTCCTGGCCACCACCGCCAGCGCCTTCAGGCTTTCCGCCGGCTCATCCGCCGAAGCCTCCGCCTGCAACACCGCCATCACATAGCGCTCGCTCGGCACCTCCACCGTTACATGCAGCCCATCCTGCGCGCCCTTGCCCGAGCCGGACACCCTCCACCGCCCCGCCACCTGCGCCACCCGCCCATCCACGGTCCTCGCCCGCACCTCACCTTCAATGAACACCGCCGCTACAACTCGCGCATTCACACTCACCTGCTGTCCGTCAGGCCCAACCTCCACCTTCAGCGAAGCCCCCATAACCTGCGCCGCACATTGCGCACACAGCCTCATCTGCGCGCCACTCCCCACCAGCTCCACCGACCGCACCGCAGCCGTAGAAAACAGCCGCACCGTAATGTCCATCGCCTCACGCGGAGCCCGTGCGCTACCCCAACCTTCCAGGTGCCTCATCCGTTCTGGCGGTTTCATCGCCGGCACAGAAGGGCTCCCCGCCATCAGCAACAACGCGGCCGCCACTCCACGTAGAACGTACAACGTACATCGTCGAACGCTCATCGCCGCCCCACCAGTACCCGCCGCGCCAGCGCCGCCGCATCCCTACCGTTCCCATTCGGCACATAAACAACAATCACCCGCTCCGCACGCCCGCCGGCCCCATACACCACACCCGCAAACCACCCATGACTCCGTCCGGAGCCCACCACATCCACCGTCCCCGTCTTCCCCGTGACCGTCAGCCCCGGCACAAACGCCGCATGCGCCACCCCGGTCTCCACCGACGCAACTAGCCCATCCCGCACCACGCCCGCAGCTTTGCTCGAACGAGACCCGCCGCCCTCCATCCACAGCGCCAGCCCGCGATACGCCTCTGCCATTTCGCGCACGCTTGCTTGGCC
>CAXSHQ010000019.1:3815-8524 GCA_964236875.1 uncultured Acidobacteriaceae bacterium
GCAATCCCACCCCCATCAACGCACGGTCATCCGCATGCGCCGGAGCACGCTCCACCCGCAACCCCGCCCCGCGCAACGCCCCCGCCACCTGCTCACTCGTCAACCGCCGCGCCACCGTCGCAAAGTACGTATTGCACGATTCCGCCAGCGCCTGCCGCGCATCCAGCACCGTCACATCCCGCGGATGCACGCACGCCAGGTTATGTCCCTCCACACGAAGCGTCCCCGCGCAATGCACTCTGGTGCGCTCATTCACCACACCTGCTTCCAGGGCCGCCCGCAGCACAAGAGGCTTTACCACCGACCCCGGTGCCGCTTCCCGCCCCACCTCCCCGACGCTCCCCAGCACGCGCCCGCTCGCCACATCCAGCAGCATGGCCGCCGCGCCGCTGCCCTGCACCGCAAGCTGCAACGCGCGAGCCTCCGGCGCTTGCGCCCGTGCCAACCCTGTCGTCAGCGCGACCCACACCATCCAGAGTCGCACTCGTCCAGCTGCCGATCGCATGCTCGCATTGTAAGCAGCACCCACCCCTCTCTGCGCCATCTCCCAGCTCTTGTCGCAGACCAGCGCTCCTGACCTTGTACCCCACTCACCTTGCACCCGCTGACTCGCGAACCCCCCGCCCCGCGATATACTTTCGCCGTTCCATCTGAGACCCCATGAAGCTCGCGAAGCTCCTCCTTCTGCTGCCCCTTGTCGCTGCGCTCGCCGGCTGCCATCCCACCACGCTCGCGCCGCCGCCCGCCATGGCCACCGCGCCCTCCAACGCGCTGCGCTCGCCCTGGGATGCCACCCCGGTCGCCGTCACCGCGGCCGCCTACACCTGCGGTCCCGCCGTTCCGGTCAGTCCGGACATCCTCATCACCGACGATCTCGGCAGCGACAAGCGCGGGCTTTCCGATGAGGTCAAACAAGCGGTGTACGCGAACTCATCCACCGCCCTCGAGGACCTTACCCGCCACGTGGTGGACGCAGCCGATACGTTCCAGGCGACCGGCTCGCACGATGCCGCCGTTTGCGTGGCCAACCTGCTGGGCGATGCCGCCGCGCATGGCGCCATGACCGGCACCATCGCCACCGAGCGCGCCTGGGAAGAGCAAAACTACGCCCTGCGCGCCCTTGCGATCGCGTACCTCAAGGTCCGCACCGCGAACCTCACTGACCCGCGAGCCGCCGCGGGAACCTTGGCCTGGATGGAAGCACTCGCTCACATGGAGCGCTCCTATTACGAACACCGCCCCTGCGGTCCGAAGCGCTGCGATCTGCATGCACACCGCGGTGAAGCCGCCGCCATGGCCGCGGCCGCCGTCGCCATTGCGGCGAATGATCGCGGCCTGCTCCATTGGTCTGAAGGCGAGTATCGCGCCGCCGTCGGCCAGATCAATGACCAGGGTCACATCCACATCGACATGAATGGGCGCTACGCGTTCCTGAACAATCTGAAAAGTGTCGCCAGCCTCGTCCAGATCGCCGAGCTCGCTGAAACCAATGGCGACGCCCTCTACGGCTACGACAACGGCCGCATTCATCGGCTGGTGCACACGGTGGCGCTGGGATTCATCGATCCCACTCCCTACAAGATCTCCGCACGCGCCGTCCAGATCACCCACCAGCCTCTGGAGACCTGGGAGATCACCTGGGCCTCGGTCTATAACCGCCGTTTCCCGGACCCCATCCTCACCGGTCTGCTGCGCCAGGTAGGACCCGTAGGCGCCGACCGCTGGGGCGGCGAACCATGGAACCCAACCGGAGAACAGTAAGACTCTGCCTGTAGCTTTCGGTTCCAGGAAAGATTTGATTAGGTCTGCAGGTCCGCCTCTCTGGTTGTCATTCCCGAAGGGAATCTGCGTTGTCTGCGAGCTTGCAACGGTGATGAGGACTTGATCAGAGGCTTCCTAAAGCACTTCTCCTGTCGCTGTAGCTCTGTCTTTCAAGAGGCGTCATCCTGAGCGCAGCGAAGGATCTCCGTAGTTCGCTCGGCGCGGAACCACTTCAGGAAAACAGCCATACAGTCCCAGCCCCACATCGCACCTTCGTCAGACGCACGTCCGCTGACGACTCACGAAACCCACTACCGTGCCCGCGGATGCGTCTCCTCATACACCCGCTGCACATGCCCCACGGTCAGCTGCGTATACCGCTGCGTAGTCGAAAGCCGCTCATGCCCCAACATCTCCTGGATCGCTCTCAGGTCCGCGCCTTCCTCCAGCATGTGCGTGCCAAACGCATGGCGCAGCGTGTGCGGATGCACATCCTCGGCCAGCCCCCGGCTCAACGCAATGCCCTTCACGATGCGCCCCACACTGCGCGTCGTCAGCCGGCACGCCCCCCGGCATCGCAGGTTGATCAGCAGCGGCCCATCGACCACCCACTTGCCCTTGCCTGCCTTGCTCAGCGCAGCCTCACGCCCCGGCAGATACCCACGAATCGCTGCCGCCGCTGCATCGCCCAGCGGCACCAGCCTTTCCTTCCTGCCCTTGCCGAACACCCTCACCGCATCCTCGCGCCAAAGTACGCTGCTCATATCCAGCCCCACCAGCTCCGAGTTCCGAATCCCACACCCATACAGCAGCTCAAAGATCACCCGGTCCCGCTCCGGCCACTTCACCGCCTCTTCTTTCGCAGGTCCGGGTGCCCCATCCGTGATGCCCTTATCGTCACGGGTGGGCTTGCGACGCGGTACAGATTTTTGCTCCAGCGAATCTAAGACCCGGTTCATCTCCTCAACACCCGGCACCCTCGGCAGATGCTTCGGCAGCTTCGGCGTACTCACCAGGCTCGCCGGGTTCGCCTCCACATGCCCCGCCCGCGCTAGCCACTTGAACCAGCTCCTTACCGCCGCCAGTGCTCGCGCCACGCTCGCCTTGGTCAGCCCGCGCTCGAACAGCACCGCCATGTACGCCCGAATGTGCGTATGCTCCACGGCACGCACATCGCAGTCTTCGCCGAACGTCTCTAACAGCCAAGCCGCAAACCCGCGCACCTCGCGCCCATAAGCCCGCAGCGTATGCTCGCTCGCCCCACGCTCATCCCGCAGCATGGCTAGGAATCGTGCAACCAAAATCGGGATAGGCTCACATTCCGCGCTTATTCTTTCATTGCGCATGACGCCTTCTTCTCCACTTTAGAACGCGGTATACGACAAATCCGAACAACAAGGAATTCACTACAACTGTTGCTACAGCACTCGGAGTGTGTACTCTGCCCATGATGATCATGCCCAGCAGCATTCCAGGAAAGCCGAGCAGCAGCAGACTTCCTCCAACTACGCCCTCGTCGGATATTCCCATGTCAAGGAGCGGCAAGGAACAAACTCCAGCAATTGCCACTCCGGTGAGAGCGGCTACAGTCCGGTCTTTAGTCCTTCTCATCACGACTTGACCTTCATCGTTCCGGCCCGTCGCACCCGCGCCCGCGGATGATGCATCCGATGCACCTGCTTCAACCGGTCGATCGCCAGGTGCGTATACACCTGCGTCGTCGCGATATCCGCATGCCCCAGCAGCGTCTGCACCGTCCGCAGGTCTGCGCCATGGCTCACCATGTGTGTCGCGCAGCTATGCCGCAGCTTGTGCGGACTCGCCTTCACCCCCGCCAGCTTCCCCACGCCTTTCACCAGCTCCCACAACGACTGCGTGCTCAGCGCATTCCCGCGTGGAGAAAGAAACAGCGCCCGCTGCATCCCCGCGCCCCGCGCCTTTGCCGCTCGCAACAACTCCGGCCGCCCGCGCTCCACATACACCTCAAGCGCCGCCACCGCCTTCGCATGCAGAGGCACAATGCGCTCCTTATCGCCCTTGCCCCGCACCTGAACCTGGGCATCCACCAGCCGCAGGTCCTCCTGCCGCAGCGCCACGATCTCCCCCGCGCGCAGCCCGCCCGCATACAGCAGCTCCATCACCGCATGGTCCCGTAGCGCGACGCCGTTCGCATCACCCGCCCGCGCCGCCGCGCCTGTGCGCTCCAGCATCTCGTTCACATCGCCTTCCGCCAGGCTCTTCGGCAGCACCTTCCAACTCGCCGGCGACTCGATATTCACCGTCGGGTCATGCCGCAGCCGCTTATCCTTCAGCAGCCACTTGTAGAACCCCCGCAGGCAGCTCAGCTTCCGCGCCACACTCCGCGACTCCTGCCCATGCTCCCGCAGATGCCGCAGAAACCCACTCACCTGCTCGCCGCGCGCCGTCAGCAGCGTCGCATTCTCGCCTTCCAGAAACTCCGCAAACAGCAGCAGGTCGCGCCCATACGCCTCCACGCTCAGCGGCCGCAGCCCACGCTCCACACGCAGCACCATCGCATACTCGCGCAGCAGCGCCGCATTGCCCGCATCCAAACCCATTCCTTCATTCTGCGGCTCCTCGCCGCCCGTCTTCGCCTACAGGTACCCACCTGGGCAAGACTCCCGTCGCGTACCTTGGCGTTCCTTGGCGTACTTTGCGTCGAAGCTTTCTCCCCGCACGCCACAAACGCCCGCCACACTCCCGCCGCGATAAACTCAAGGAGCCATGTTTGAGAACCTATCCGACAAGCTCCAGCGCGCCTTCAAAGACCTGCGCGGCCAGGGCACCCTCACCGACGACAACATCAACGACGCCCTCCGCCAGATCCGCCTCGCGCTCCTCGAGTCCGACGTCAACCTCAACGTCGCCAAGGAGCTCATCGACCGCATCCGCGCCAAGGCCCTCGGCACGGCAGTCGCCTCCGCCCT
>CAXSHQ010000019.1:8534-9054 GCA_964236875.1 uncultured Acidobacteriaceae bacterium
GCGAGGCCCTGCACCCCTACCCGGATGACCTCAAGCTCGTCTCCAAGCTCGGCGGCCGCCGCGACGATCAGGGCGCCTGGCTGCCCGCCCTCTCCCCCGCCGAGCAGATCGTCAAGATCGTCCGCGACGAGCTCGTCGCCCTCCTCGGCACCGACACCGCGCGCTTCAAGTTCGCCCCGCAGCCCCCGTCCGTCATCCTCATGGCCGGCCTCCAGGGCTCCGGCAAAACCACCACTGCCGGCAAGCTCGCCCAGTGGCTCAAAAAGGGCGGCCACCGCCCCATGCTCGTCTCCGTCGACGTCTACCGCCCCGCCGCCCGCGAGCAGCTCAAGGTCGTCGCCGCCAGCGTAGGCGTCCAGATCTACGAAGGCAAGCTGGATTCCCCCACCACAGACGCGCCATCCAGCACCCCCTCTTTGTTGTCATCCTTCGCCGCAGGCGGAGGATCTGCTTCTGCCCCCGCCCAAACCCCTGGCACCCCCGAAGTCCTCCGCCTAGCCCGCGAAGCCTTCCGCGAAGC
>CAXSHQ010000019.1:9064-24250 GCA_964236875.1 uncultured Acidobacteriaceae bacterium
GCGTCCTCATCGTCGACACCGCCGGCCGCCTCGGCATCGACGAGGCCCTCATGGCCGAAATGGCCCAGCTCAAAAAAGAGCTCAACCCCTCCGAGATCCTCTTCGTCGCCGACGCCATGACCGGCCAGGACGCCGTCAACTCTGCCAAGGCATTCAACGACCTCCTCTCCATCACCGGCGCCATCCTCACCAAAATGGACGGCGACTCCCGCGGCGGCGCCGCGCTCTCCATCCGCCAGATCACCGGCGCACCCATCAAGTTCCTCGGCACCGGCGAAAAGCCCGACGCCTTCGAAGCCTTCCACCCCGACCGCATCGTCGGCCGCATCTTGGGCATGGGAGACATTGCGACACTCTTAGAGCGCGCCGAAGAAAAGCTCGACAAGAACAAAGCCGAAGCCTTCGCCAAAAAGGCCCTCTCCGGCGACGGCTTCTCGCTCGAAGACTTCCGCGACCAGCTCCGCCAGATCAAGAAGCTCGGCAGCATGCAATCCATCCTCAAGATGCTCCCCTCCGTCGGCCCCTTCGCCGGCATGCAGCAGGCCGCCTCGCAGGTCGATGAAAAGCAGTTCTCCCGCGTCGAAGCCATCATCAACTCCATGACCGCCAAGGAGCGCCGCAACTCCGCCATCCTCAACGGCAGCCGCCGCAAGCGCATAGCCCTCGGCTCCGGCACCACCGTCCAGGAAGTCAACAACCTCCTCAAGCAACACGCCCAGATGTCCAAAATGTTCAAATCCATGGGCTCCGGCGGAGGCATGGGCAAGATGCAACAACGCCTCATGAGCCAAATGGGCAGTGGACAGCGGTTCGGGCGTTAGAAAGCCGAAATAAGCAACCGGTAGACTATGTCAAGCTACCCTCAAGGATGAGCAATGACAGAGCAAACTATCGACTCAGCTGATATGGCAATCAAGACTGTGTTCCAAGATTTTTATCGTGTCCCGGACTATCAACGCGAATACGTTTGGGGTCAGGTGGATAAGCGCGGTCGCAAGGGAGACGAAGTCGAACAGTTTCTTGCGGATGTATACGGCGAGTTTCAGCAAGCGACGGCTCAGTTTGCTCCGGAGTACTTCATCGGAACAATTGTAGTTTGCCCAGCTCCCGATTCTCCAGGAGTACTTGACCTAATCGATGGTCAGCAGAGAATTACGACGACCTACCTGACGCTATGTGCATTGCGAGATTTCTTTCAAGAAGCCGGAACCTCAGTTCCCAATGTCTTGCCAGGGCAAATCGCAGCCAGCACCATTGACTGGCAAGGCAACTCAGTTGAGCGCGAACGACTTGATCTACTGTATGAAGACAGCCATGGAGTCATGACGCAGTATGCGCAAGGCAGGTGGCAAAACGCGCCGAAAACGGGTTCGCGATCAATCGCGAACCTTGCGAGCGCCTACGAAACGATCAGGGACTTCATCCGCACAGATCTCCAAGATGATCCCGCTAGTGTGCAGCGCTTCTTTGGCTATCTCACGAACAAAGTAAAGCTAATCAGAATCCAAACCTCTAGCGTTACGAAAGCGCTCAAGATCTTCGAGACGATTAATGACCGTGGTCTAGGGCTTGACGCGATGGACTTGTTGAAGAACTTGCTCTTTATGACGGCCAAACCTGCTGATTGCGAGGAGCTTAAAAAGACATGGAAGGAGATGACTGACTATCTCTACTCTTCTGACGAGAAGCCGTTACGTTTTCTCCGCTATCTTATCTTTGCTGATTATGACGTTACGGATTCTAAGCTGCAGGAAGACGCTATTTACGATTGGTTTCAGGAGAACGCTGCCCAAACTAAACACAAGAAAGATCCGCTCGGATTTGCTCGCAGGATTCGAGATGCAGCAAAAATATACGCCTTTCTCATCGACGGACTAAATCCAAAAGGCAGCCGTGACGAGGGGGTTTCTAACACGCGGACGCTCGGCGGTCGCGCCATCCGCAACCACTATATTCTACTACTTGCTGCTCGTCACCTTCCTCCTGCTGATTTCGCCAAAGTCTCCTTAGCTCTCGAGCAGTTGATGTTTGTCTATCTGATGAGTGACGTTTCCACTAAAACCTACGAGCGCGAACTGATTGAAGGTGCTAAGCGGTTGCGATCGCTTTCGCCATCCCAGGTCGACGAGTTCCTTCTAAGTTTCTTTCAGCCTGCAAAGTTGCGGAATAAGGACTCCTTCCGTGAACGCTTGCTTAGGCTTCACACATGGGGTACTCGAGGCTTCCGCCTCAGATATCTGCTTGCAAAGATGACGCAGACAGTTGATGTGTGGGCATACGGAGCGACAGGGCCGGACGGCACACTGTCCAAGTATTTCGATGGAAACAATGATATCGAACACATCTTACCGTCCACGGCGAGTGACGAGGCTCTGGCTGAATTCGGCACAACGGAAATGGCGTGGGAAGACGCTCAAGGGCTTGGCAACCTTGTTTTCATCGAGAGACCGATAAATCAGCTGCTAGGAAACAAGGCATACAGCAAGAAGACTCCCATCTACGCTCAATCCAAATTCCTCCTTGCGAAGTGTCAGGCCAAGAAGCCAACGTTTGGCGTCGCAGACCGAATCACAAAAGTTATCAGTGCATTACAAAGCTTTCCCGAGTGGAATAAGGAGTCTCTTAGCTGCCGCCAAGTATTCTTGGCACAACTAGCTATGCAGGTTTGGGGTCTGGAACCCGTGGAGTTTCCATAGCTGGTTAGGACGGGTGGCCCATTCATCCGCAGTTCATCGCAGATGAGTGGGGAACGAAGTCGAAACCCACCGCACGTGCGTCACATAGGCGAAGTTCGGAAGGGCATGGCTTCAGCCATGCCGCAAACGCCCGGGCCGCAGGCCCGCACCACTCTGCCGAAGGCCGGAGTGCAGGCGAAGCCGGAACGACTGACCTGCCTTCCGTCATGTCGCCACAGAGTCCCGACATCCAGCAGCCACCCGCGGTGTTATCGTCTTCCAATGCAGGTGACCCTCGACATCCCGGACAGCCTCGCCGCCCAACTCGCCTCTGCCGGCAAGGAACCTGCGCTCGCCGCTTTGGATGTGCTGGAGGAATGGGCCACTCGGGAAAGCACAGCGAGAAGTCTCTCCGACGACCCGGCTGAACAAGCAGAAGTTCGCGAAGCTATCCGCGAAGGGCTTGAGGATAGGGCCGCAGGGCGCATCCGCCCCGCACGTGAGGTCTTCGCGGAGTTCCGGCAGAAGCATGGCATACCGCGTTGACCTCACTCCGCGAGCAGAACGAGACCTCGCGGACCTCTACGGCTCTATCCATGCGGAAGACTCGCCACAGGCGGCGCGTTGGTTCAATGGTCTTGAGCGGCTCATCTACCTTCTGGAGACGATTCCCGCACTTGGCTTCGTAACCCACGAGTCCCCCGTCCATTCGCCAACTCATCTATGGCAGGAAGCCTCATTTCTATCGTGTGCTTTATAGTGTCAGCGAAGGCGAGCAGACAGTAACAGTGCTGCATATCCGTCATGGCCGTCGCGGTTTCCTTCTACCGGACATCTACTGATAAGTGCGGAACAAAGTTGAACCCACCGCACGTGCGTCACATAGGCAAGTTCGGAAGGCCATGGCGTCAGCCATGCCGCAAACGCCCGCGCCACAGGCCCGCACCGCTCTGCCGAAGATCCTCGTGCAGGCGGCTCCACTGAGCCTCGACAATGCTGTCAAGCCCCCTTTTCTGCTTGCGAGTCCTAAAGCTCTGACATGAAAGAGGAACGACCCTCAACTTTTCTGCACTCTAATTTCACGCATTCTCTACAATAGCAATAGGTGCTGAATCACTTGTTTCGCCCTGCTCTCCTATCGTTCGCTAAGTCCCCTACTCGCAATACTTTGCGGCTAAGTGCTGCGCTCTCAATACTTTGCGGGGGCGATAATTTCCTTGACTAACCCTACGTGATTCGATACTCTGGGTTAGTCAGAGCAAAGGAAGTCGCCATGAGCTACCCCACAACACTAACAGCGGCCATTCGGTACTATAGCGACGAGCAAACCTGCATCAATGCGGTCGCGGCGATGCGTTGGGAGAATGGCAAGCCGACGTGCCCCAAGTGCAATACGGCACAGGGCAACCGCAAGCACTACTGGCTGGCTGCTCAGAAACGGTGGAAGTGCTACTCGTGCCGCAAGCAATTCAGCGTCAAGGTTGGCAGCATCTTCGAGGATTCGGCCCTGCCGCTGGACAAGTGGATGGTCGCCCTGTGGATGCTGGTGAACTGCAAAAACGGCGTGAGCAGCTACGAGTTGAGCCGCGCAACGGGCATGGGTCAAAAGGCTGCATGGTTCGTCCTACAGCGCCTCCGGCACACGATGAACGAGACGCACAACGAGAAGATTCAGGGCACCGTTCAGATTGACGAATGCTACGTGGGCGGCAAGCCGAAGAACATGCATGTAAGCCGTCGCCAGAAGATTGGGCAGAACGATCACAAGACGGCCATCATGGGGATGCTCGAAACCAACACCCGCCAGGTTCGTGCTCACGTCATCCCGAATGCCAAGCGTGAGACGTTGCAGAAAGCCATCCTGGAGCGCGTAGGCTTTGGCGCTACGCTTCACACGGATAGCTGGGCAGGGTATGACCGCATGGATATGCGCTACGTCCATGAGCAGGTAAACCACGCGAACGAGTACGTTCGTGGCGAGGTCTCGACTCAGGCGATTGAAAACTTCTGGTCGTGCCTCAAGCGGACGCTAACCGGAACATACATCGCCGTGGAAGCTTTCCATATGGACAAGTACCTTGCGGAACAGTGCTTCCGTTTCAACAATCGCATCGGCATGAACGACGGCGACCGTTTCATCAAAGCTCTGTCGCAGGTTGGCGGCAAGCGTCTCACATGGAAGGAACTGACTGGGAAGGAGGCGGCCTAGTGCTAGGTTGCCTTTGCGGGGCGTGGGACGAATCGGGTATGAGAAGAAAATGGCTCTGCTTTGGCCGCCACGTTTGAATCGCGGACGGTGGCAGGTTTGGCCGAAAGTACCTGCTTCAGGGCGGAAGTGAAACTCTCATGCTCTGGAACTGCTTCATCTTTCATTAGCGGGTCTCCAATCGTTCAAGGAAGTAAGACTCTCTTTCGGATTCCGTAGCAAGGTGCGTCTCCACCGTCTTTATCATGACGGCCATGTAGCGGGACGGAAGACGCGCTTGATGCGCTTCGCTGATCGCATCATGGAACGTGCCGTGGATGCTGCCGTCATAGTTGTCCGGGACGAAATGGAACCTTCCGCTCCTAATGTCCGCACCCACCAAAATACCCCCTAGCGTCACCGGAACGCTGTCGGATTCCTTTGTTGCCTCTAGCTTCGCGGAGATCGCAGCGAACTGCGGCGCTTGCACGATGACCTCTCGCTTCATATTCTCGCCACGTACCCACTCGATACCAGCTCCCACCCCATGCTCAGTGTTCGCTTTAGCCCAATCGTACGTAGCTATCACAGAGGCCCGCCCGTACCGGGTGACGGCCTCAGTGACGTTTGCAGTAGTTTCAGCAGTCACCACATCGAACACTGCGACAGCAGCCTTATCAAGCTGCGTCGCCATATCGAACAGCATCCTGTTGTTCGGGATTGTGAAGGCCAGCCCGAATGAACCTGGGAAGGAATACGCGACCTGCATTTCAGAGAATAGTGCAGTGTCCGCGCTGAGCGTCTTGCGTTTCTTCGGCCCGTGCCGAATGGCGTCATAAGCCTGCGCTATCGCGTCCTGAAAGCGGCCTATAGCGTCCGAAACGCTACGCACCGTCGGGCGGTCATTGAGCACTCGATAGTGGCACACCTCAAAGCCTTCGACATCCGCCGCTGCCGCGAACTCCCTCTCTAAAGAGCCGTGCAGTTTGCGGAGAGACAGGATGTTTGCCTCAAGACTGCGCGATGGTTTACGCGCAAACGCTCCCTCTAGCCGGCCCATGGATGACCCGGTGGTGCGAATCTTGTCCTGAAGATCAAGCATCGTGTTCATGACACTTCCAGTATCTGTAAAATCCCAACCCCTCGCACTCTTTTGTGAACCTTACTGGTAGCGAACAGGTCAACCCAAAATGCACGGTTCTGTATCCCTTGAAACCATCCGTCGTGCCCCTCTGGGAACTCTACGCACAGGTAACAGTCACAAAGGTGAGACGTTTTCATCTCTCGGCTGTCCCGTATCCAATCTAAGTACTCCAACTGCTCTGGGGCACATTCCTCATAAAACTCCGGGGTGACGACTACAGCGAAGTCGATGTCTTGCGGGTCGATCTCCTCTGTGAGAAAGCTGCCGTCTACGACTAACGAGCAAGGGATTGCCAGTCGTTTCAGGTCTCCGACCATCCGGCGAAAACCCTCCATGATTGTGGGCCGGGTCTGTGAGAGCGGAAAGGCGGCAACACCCAGATCGTACAAGCGTTCGTCCGTCATCGGGTGCGTCCCGGGCGAGAGAAGCGGGGGAAGGTCTGAAACCCTCTTTTGCATGGGACGAAAAGATTACCACTGCCGCCCTTCCCCAACTCGCGGAACGTTCCTCAAGTCTAACATCTTCGCCATTTCTTCGCTTTTCCAACACAGAAGCGATGTTCCCAGCTTGGGTTAGTCAGGGAAGTTCTTACCCCCGCAACTTATTGAAGCGTCAGAAGTTAGCGCCAAAATACCCAGACCTTAGGGGTGGGGGGTTGGCCTGCACCAGGCATGAAGCTAGGCGATGCGTGTGATGGCGCTCGTGAAAGCCACTCTAGACGGCGAAATAGATTGCCGGAACCAAGCGACTTCGAGATCCCGCCCCTCGATGAGCTGACGACTTCCGGGAAAGCTTTGGCGTTCCCGCTACTCGCCCGCCACGCTCTCCACCAGTGTCACTCTATCCGCATGGAGGCCTTCCGGCCCGCTGGGCTCGAACTCCACCTCCGCCCCGTCCCGAAGGATCGCAGGCACATGCGGCGGAAGCTGCCGCCGATGGAGAAATACATCCGGCCCGCCTTGCCGCGTGATAAACCCAAAACCTGTGCGTTCGCTAAACCACGCCACGCGTCCCCGAATCCGGCCCATACTGCCATCCTTTGCTCGCGCGTTCCACGAGCCCGAACGTCTTGCCCTGCTTCGAAAGTACGCCTTCCACCACAGGAAGGATGTGTGATGACAAAAGCATTACAAGGCAAGCCCCACGCGGTCGGGCTCTGGAACCGCCACACCCGCAAGGTGGCCCTGGAGCGGAGCCAAACAGTGCCCCTGAGATCCAGACCATAAGCTTCCTGCTTTCGGAACCTTAGAGAAATAACGCGGGTGGGGGAGGAGCCGTCCGCGCTTGGTGGAAAAAGCATGTAGACTGGAAACAGATCGTCGAATCCGATCTGGTCAATTTTGCTTGTTCTGGCTCTTCCGCTTTACTCGCATTCAATACACCAAATTGCGTTCAGCGGTACTACATCAAGAGCTTTACTAAGGAACAAGAACAATGGAACAGGGAACAGTTAAGTGGTTTAACGACACCAAGGGTTTTGGCTTCATCAGCCGCCAAAGTGGCGAAGATGTCTTCGTGCATCACTCCGCCATTCAGAGCAACGGCTTCCGCAGCCTTCAGGAAGGCCAGGCCGTTCAGTTCGACGTCGTCAAGGGCCCCAAGGGCTGGCAGGCCGAGCGCGTCCAGGTCGTCTAACCCACACCCAGGCGGGCCGGTCGTCACTGACCGGCCTTTCGCTTTCACACCGAAGCCTCGAATTCCAGAACAGCAGGACTCTCGCGAGGTCTCCACACTCCACACCACCAGCAAGGTTCCCCGGAGATCCCGTTTGCCTACTCCCATTCGCGACAAGTATTACCTGCGCTCCCTCCACGAAGAGATCGCGTTGTTCGACCGCAAGCTGGCGCACCTTCTCCGTTACGAAACCTTTCCCTCCGAAAAACACCGCAACGCGGCCGCTGCCAAGCTGTCTGTGAAGCGCGGCCAACTGGTCGCATCAGCCCGCCTCCTTGTCGAGCAGGGTGTAGAGTTCCTGCCGTCCGATCTTCCCCGCTCTATGCGGCCTGATCAGGCTGATGGCGAACTCCCTGCCGCCGATGTCGCACCCATGCAAACGCTTGTTCCAGAGCCCGTCGCCACAGCGCCCAAGGTAGACATTCCCGCTCCGCGCGCAGGTGGCTTCCGCGACGACGTTCGCGAATATCTGCTGAATCGCAAGCGCAGCGCGGCACGCCTGGCGAGCTCCTAACCCAACATGGAGTAGAGCGCAGCGGAGTAACTTGCTTGCGTTCCCGCGGTCCCCTGATCTCGTGAAATTCGCTCGTTCACAAACTCACTGAAGCGATGGAATGCAGCGGCAGATGCGGCCGCGCCAAGCCACGCACGGCATAGATCAAGTGGACCAGGCGATGCGCAGCACTTTCGCCACCGTGATCAGCCTCGCGAACTTTGCTGAACCCAGTACAGCGCTCCGTGCTTCCGAGCCGGCTACGTGAAACAGTAGCCCCAAACGCGCGCGGATGCTGTACAAAGGAACGCAGCAAACTACACTTCTTTTTGCGCAGCACCGGGCTCGCTAGACCATTCCCGCGTTCGGAGCAAAGTCATGCCTCTTTCCAAGCGCTGTATCGCCGAATTCTTCGGCACCTTCTGGCTCGTCTTCGGCGGCTGCGGCAGCGCCGTTCTGGCCGCTGGTTTCCCTCACCTCGGTATCGCTTTCGTCGGCGTGTCGCTGGCCTTTGGACTCACGGTCCTCACCATGGCCTACACTCTCGGCCACGTCTCTGGCGGACACTTCAACCCCGCCGTCACCCTGGGCCTGATCACCGGCAAGCGCTTCCCGGCGCGTGATTTCCTGCCCTATGTCCTCGCGCAGGTTGCGGGTGCGGTTGCCGCCGCCGGCGTCCTCTACGTCGGGGCCAGCGGCCAGGCGGGCTTCACGACCACGGGCGGCTTCGCCTCCAACGGCTACGGCCTTCACTCCCCGGGCGGCTACTCGCTGGTCGCCTGCCTGGTCGCCGAAGTGGTGCTCACGATGTTCTTCCTGCTCGTGATCATGGGCTCCACGGACAAGCGTGTGCCCAACGGCTTCGCACCCATCGCCATCGGCCTTGGCCTGACGCTTATCCATCTCATTTCCATTCCCGTCACCAACACGTCGGTGAACCCCGCGCGCAGCACCGGTCCGGCGCTCTTCGTCGGCGGCTGGGCGGTCCAGCAGCTATGGCTGTTCTGGCTCGCTCCCCTGGTCGGCGGAGCGCTCGGAGGCCTCGTATGAGTTCCTCTTCAGCGAATACAAGGAAGCGCCTGTCTTCAAGTCCGAAGAGCAGGACATCGCCAACGTACCGCGCTAACCTTGCAAGCACCCAGCTAAATGGCCCACTCACTCGCGCATTCTCATTGGCGTGTGGGTGGGCCATGCAGGCATCCGGCTCCCGATGCTTGCTGCTAACTCGCCCATGCTGATCTGCTAAGTGTTCGCGCGGGCTTCTGCTTCCGCATCATCTTCCACCGGATGCCCATCGTACGCAGCATTCCGCCGAGCTTCTCGCCCAGCAGTGTTCTCAATTTGTGCGTGATGCTTCCTGGCCTGCGATCGCGCTTTGGATGCCGCACTCCTTCTCCACCGCCGAGCCTGAACGCCGCGCGCTTCACCCGCGGTCTCAGAGCACCGCACCGCTTCTGCGCTCACGTCCCGCATCGAATCTCGTATGCCTGAGCAACGCGAGCCCATGTCCAAGGGCCGGCTCGAATCCTTCACCGACGGCGTCATCGCCGTCATCATCACCGTTCTCGTCCTGAACCTTCACGCTCCTCTCGCCGCCGGGTGGGGAGCATGGCGTTCGCTCGTGCTTCCCGTCTTCATCTACGCCGTTGGCTTCCAGCTCACCGCGGCCATGTGGCTGCTCCACCACAACACCATGGTTCGCCTCCGGCACCTCAACCGCACCATGGTCTGGGCGAACTTCCTTTTCCTCCTTCTGCTCAGCCTGTTTCCGCTCACCGTCCAGGCTGTCTACCTGCACCCCACCGACCCCGACGATCTCGCCATCTTCTGCGGCAACGCACTCTCCTGTGGCCTCGCGCTTTCGCTATTCCGCATTGCCGGCCTGCGCCTCCACGCCGACGACCCCGAGTTCCGCGACTGGAACGCCCGCCGCTCGCGTCTTGCTCTGGTCGGTTTCGGCAGTCTTGTGTTGGCCATAGGCCTCGGCTTCTACTCGACCTATATCGGTCTCGCGATCATCGCGACCACGCTCGTGCTAGTCCTCCTCACCGGCTGACGCAGGGTCGACTTTTCCGAAAACTTTTCGGAACCACTCGGCATCCACGCGCGTAACTCCATCTGTCAATCGCACGATTGCACTACTGAAATCCTGAGGAGTTACACCATGCCTGTCATCAAGTCCTTCAACGTTTTCGGCGAGCTTGTAGAAGTCCACGCCGACGGCAACAATGGCACCACCCTGAGCGTCATCGCGCAAACATGCGCGCCCGGCGGAGGTCCGCCGCCGCACATGCATCTCTACGAAGACGAGTTCTTTTCCCCCATCTCCGGCGACTTCGAAATGTTCAACGGCGAGACCTGGACGCCGCTCACCGCAACCGGCCACTTCTGCGAGCGCAGCAAGGTTCACGCCTTCCGCAACTGCGGCGCCACCGTCGGATCCATCCGCTGCATCGCCACCGCCGGCAGCTTCCCCGAGTACCTCGAGCACATCTCCACTCTTACCCTGCCGCAGGACATGCAGAAGCTCGTCGACATCTCCGACGGGTACGGCATCAGCTTCCACGTCCCAGGCGTGCCGCTGCCCTCCGCCCCAGCCGCCGAACCCGAACTCGCCTACGCATAGCGCACTTCAACAACCACCTCCGATGCGGGGTGCTCATCTCCGTACTTCCGGGTGCCCACCCCAAATCATTCCAGGTTCCCACCGTGGCGGCTTCATCGCCACGGGCGGGGATCTGCCCGCCCTCATCAACGATAGGCGCTACGGACCGTCGCGTCCCGTAGCCCCTCCGCGCTCCGTTGCGTCGAGCACTTCGCACATCCACCGCTCACCGCCGCACCGGCTCCGCCGCAAAACGTTCCATAAGCACCGCGAACCGCTTCGCCTGCGCGGGTATCGACTCCAGAAAGACAGTTTCGCCCTCCGCGTGTGCGCCCTCGCCCATCCCTCCCGTACCCACCAGCCCCGGCACATATTGCGCCACAAAGCTGATGTCGCCCGCCCCGCGCAGAACGGGATCCAGCTCCGGCTGTTCCGCCATCCCCAGCGATCGATTCACCGCGTTCAACTCCTTCACCAGCGCATGCCCGGCCTCGGTCGGCGGCATCGCCGGGTACCCCTCCTCGAACGTGATCGTCGCACCCGTCCCGGGCAGATGCTCCGCCACAATGGCTCGCATCTTCGCCTGCACCCGAGTCGTTTGTTGGTCGCTCAGCGTGCGCATGTCGCCCTTGGCCTCCGCCACCGGAGGCACGATGTTGCTCTTCCCTGCTGCCTTGGCCTCGCCCGCAGCTATCTCCTCGGTCTGCCCACCCGCCACCAAACCCACGTTGTAGGTCAGGCCGTCTTCGCGAAGCTCCTGCCGAAAGCGATCCAGCACCCGCGCCATCTCATAGATCGCGCCAAACCCCAGCCGTTCCCCAAACACCTGCGAAGAGTGCCCACTCACCCCTGTCGTCTTCAGCGTCCATGAGGTAGAGCTTCGCCGCGCAATGCTGATCGTGTCCACGCCCTTGTTCCGCGTCCCTGTCTCGAACTCCAGCGCCACATCGCTCACCTTCGCCGCGTCCACCATGTCCTTGCGCGAGACCTCCACCGGGGTCCCATGGTTCTCCTCATCGCCGCTCAGCACAATGCGTATCTCGCTCCGCTCCAGAGCCCCGGCAGCATTCATGCCCTCGAGTGCCAGCAGCATCACCGCCAGGCCGCCTTTCATATCGTTCACGCCGGGCCCGCTCGCTACCTTCCCACCCGAGCCCGCGACCACCGCGTAGTGCTGAAACTTGCTGTACGGCTCAAACACCGTGTCCATATGCCCGATCAGCAGCACACGCCGTCCACACCTTTCCGCACCTGCCGCACACGCGTGCACCGCCACCAGATCCCCCGCGCGCTTCACCTCATCCATCGGGTGCCACGTCATCTGGAATCCCAGAGCCTCTAACCGAGGCACAATCACATCTCTCACCGCCCGCACGCCGGCGACGTTCCCCGTCCCACTATTGATCTCTACCATCTGCCGCAGCAACGCCACCGCCCCCGGTGTCCCTGCATCGATGGCCTTCACCGTCTGCTGCTCCACGGGCGACAGCATTGCGCTGCCGGCCTTCTGCTCCCTTTGCGGAGACGCCAGTGCAGAGGCGCAAGCAACTAAAGCCACCAGCACGAAAGAATGAATCCAAAGGAGTGACATGCGCGATAGAGTAGCACGCCTTCAGGCAGCATTCCTGATCGCGCTGTCACACTATGCCAACCACGGCTCATCGCCCCGGACGTGCACTCACCACGGGTGATCGCAGTACAGTTGGCCGTTCTTTCTCGTGCACTGTCCGTGGTACTGTTCGCAAGCCATGCAGAAGCCCTTCGTGGGCAGATCCGGCTGAATCGGGGAGTATTGAAACGTCCCCAGCGGGGCTGTTGCGCCGTTCACCGTGATCGTCACCGGCACAGACAAGGGCACATGACCCGCCGGGAAGGACTGCGGTGCCGTGATGAAACAGGTCGTCGTATCCGGGCAGGAAATGCTTCGGGCACGCGCCAAATTGCCCTTGAAGTGGAACTGCACGATCGTTGCGCCTTTAGCTGTGTTGAAACCGTGGCCCTGGATCAGAACGCCAGTGCCGCCCGTGGGTACACCGGAAGTGGGCGTCATGGATCCGGCTAAACGAACGTGCGCAGGGCCAGTTTGCGTTGCGGGCGCCGAGGCGCCTTGGCCGTGGCCGCGGGCATGCCGTGGTTCGGCCGGAAGCCTGCCGGGAGCCACCAGCGCGTGAAGGAGACTGAGCAAGATAACGCCAGGGAAGACCTTGGCGCATACGAGATTCGATCTGAGATAGGTCATGAAGATCTCCGCTTTACATTGGTGGAGCTTCTCGCGTGACCTTCTCAGGCCGCACAGGAGATGCTCGCACTTGTGTAGGCGTGACGAAGACCCGAGACAGGACACTCGGCTCGCACAAAAGCAGCGAACCGCGAGCTACTTGAGCGAAACGACCCAGGCCGCAAACGGAGGCAGTATCACACCCTTTAATGTCGCGACCTGCTTCAGCGAAGCGTCCGTCGCAGCAAGCGTGCGAAGCTTCCCTTTCGCATTCACATCGACCGAAACCATCTTCGCTTCCCCGCTCATATTCATCAGCACGGCGACATCACCCTTCCCGTCGGGAGCCGTACGCAGGTAAGCCAGCACATCGGCATCGCCCACATCGAGCATCACCATGCCACCATCCCGCAGCGCAGCCTCCGTTCGCCGCAGCGAGATCATGCGCTTGTACCAGTTCAGCAGCGAGCCCGGATCCGCTTTCTCCGTCTCCACATTGACGGCCTTATAGCTGGGTGGAACCGGCAGCCACGTCTGCGCGTTGGCAGAGAACCCCGCCTGCGGCGCCGGACTCCACTGCATAGGCGTCCGCTCCCCATCCCTGCCCTTCTGCCTGGGCCATCCGGCGATCCCGATGGGGTCCTTCACATCTTCGCGCCGCGTCGGAGTGTTCGTCGTCATCCCGATCGGCGCGCCATAATATGTGAGCGCGGTCGCTCGCGTCGTAAACAGGAGCGTCGCCATCACCTTCGCGATTTCGAGGTTGTGCACGCCATCGCCGAACCGGTCGATGGAGCGCACGTTGTCATGATTGTCGAAGACAATCAGCGGCTGCGAGCCATGCACCTGCGTCTCCACCTCGCTGATGAACCGCCGGAAGTAGCTCGCGTTGAACTTCACGCCGTTGCCGAACCCCACCAGCATGTCCATCGGCAGCTGCAGCTCATCATGCGTCTCACCGCCGTACCACTTGTCCAGCTCGGCAGTGTTGGGCAGGTAGGTTTCGCCGATCAACACTCGGCTGCCGGGATATTTGTCCGCCATCGCGCGCATGCGGCGCACCACGTCGTGCACCTCGGGCAAGTTGTCGGTGTACATGCGATTCACCTGCGGATCGCCGTAAGCATTCGTGCCACCCGCTTCCGGCTCATCGCGAAGCTGCACATCCTCGAACATCGAGGGAATGGCATCCAGGCGAAAGCCCGCAACTCCGCGGTCCAGCCAGAACTGCATGTGAGCGAACATGGCAAGTTCCACGGCCGGATTGCGCCAGTTCAGATCAGGCTGCTGCTTGTAGAACTCGTGATAGTAGTACTGCTGCCGCGCCGGCACCCACTCCCACGCGGAACCGCCGAACAGCGACACCCAATTGTTCGGAGGCACCACGCGGCCCTTCGGTCCGTCTTGCGCATACTTCAGCTCGAACTCGGTAATGCCCGGTCCGTTCGCCGGCTTGCCATCGTTCCACACATACCAGTCAGCCTTCGCATTGGAGCGCGAGCCTGCGCTCTCGATGAACCATTTGTCCATGTCCGATGTATGGTTCAAGACCATGTCCAGAACGATGCGGATGTGCCGCTTGTTCGCTTCGGCCTGCAAGCGGTCGAAGTCGGCGAGAGTGCCATACTGCGGGTCTATGTTTTCGTAATTCGAGATGTCATACCCGAAGTCCACCTGCGGCGACGGATACATCGGAGCAATCCAGATCGCGTCCACGCCGAGATCCTGCAGGTACCCGAGCCGTTGCGTGATGCCGTTCAGGTCACCGACACCATCGCCATTCGAATCCTGGTAGCTGCGCGGATAAATCTCATAGATCACCGCGTGCTTCCACCATGTGGTGTCCGTGCTGGGTTTTGCCAGCACGGTGGACGTTGCCCCGGGAACAGAGCTCTGCGAAGGAGAAGACAGAACGCAGGATGCGGCCGCAAACACGCACCCTACAAGAGCCGATCGCCGAAAAAAGAAAGTCATGTGCACTCGAACAACAAACGCGCTCTGCAGCCATGCGCTGTTCATCGTCAGCACGAAGGTACTACAAACCGAGTGCTCTCCGCAGTCCTCTATGCTTGGGTGCCTCAACGAGCGAAGCCTCCTGAGAAGGAGGCTTCGCGTGCAGTCCCGTTTTCTTCAGCTCACCTTAGGCGGTATCCACATATAGTCTTTGCTGCGGCTGCTGATTTTGTTCGACT
>CAXSHQ010000020.1:0-2787 GCA_964236875.1 uncultured Acidobacteriaceae bacterium
CGAAGCCGGGCGCTTTCCCGTGGACCGCGCCGTCTCCGCCATCGTCCCCATGGACGACGCGCCGCGCATGCTCCGCGAGTGGTCCGACACACCCGCCGCGTTTACCAAGATAATGGTCGAGGTAAGCCAATGAGCGCAGCGAACAGCAACGGCCATCACCCCCTCAGCACAAACGGCGTCCACCCCGACCCTCGCGATCCGAAGATCCTCCGCGTCCATACCGTGGATCTCCGCTTCCCCACCTCGCGCTTCCACATCGGCTCCGACGCGGTCAACAAGGACCCCGACTACTCCGCTGCCTACTGCGTCCTCGAAACCGATACCGGCCTCGAAGGCCACGGCCTCACCTTCACCCTCGGCCGCGGCACCGAGCTCTGCGTCCTCGCCATCGAGTACCTGGCGCGCTTCGCCGTAGGCCGCACCCTTTCCAGCATCACCGCCGACATGGCAGCCTTCACCCGCGGAATCAGTGGCGACACCCAGTTCCGCTGGCTCGGCCCTGACAAGGGTGTCATCCACCTCGCCGCCGCCGCGCTCATCAACGCCGTTTGGGACCTCTGGGCCCGCGTCGAAGGCAAGCCCCTCTGGCGCTTGCTCGCCGACCTCACCCCGGAGCAGATCGTCTCCGTCATTGACTTCCGCTACATCGACGACGCGCTCTCGCCCGCCGAAGCCCTCGCCATCCTCCAGCGCAACGCGCCTACCCGTGCCGAGCGCATCGCGCAGCTCGAGCAAGAAGGCCTGCCCGCCTACACCACCTCCGTCGGCTGGTTCGGCTTCTCCGACGACAAGGTCCGTCGCCTCTCCGCTGAAGCCCTGCGGGAGGGCTGGACGCACTTCAAGCTCAAGGTCGGCGGCGACCCCGCCGATGACCTCCGCCGCGGCCGCCTCGTCCGCGAGCAGATCGGCCCCGAGTGCCGCCTCATGCTCGACGCCAACCAGAAGTGGAGCGTGGACGAAGCCATCGCCTGCACCCGGGCCCTCGCCGAACTCGACCCCTGGTGGATGGAAGAGCCCACCTCGCCCGACGACGTCCTCGCCCACGCCCGCATCAAGGAGGAAACCGGCGTCCGCATCGCTACCGGCGAGCACTGCCACAGCAAGGTCATGTTCAAGCAGTTCTTCCAGGCGCGTGCCATTGACGTCTGCCAGATCGATAGCTGCCGCGTCGCCGGCGTCAATGAGAACCTCGCCATCATCCTCATGGCCGCCAAGTTCGGCATCCCCGTCTGCCCGCACGCCGGCGGCGTCGGCCTTTGCGAGTACGTCCAGCACCTTTCCGCGTTCGACTTCATTTACGCAGCCGCTTCGCTGGAAAATCGAGTGGTCGAGTTCGTCGACCACCTTCACGAGCACTTCATCACGCCCGTGCAGATCCGCCGCGGCCGCTACATGCTCCCTGAAGTCCCGGGGTACAGCATCGAAGTCAAGCCTGAGTCGCTCCAGGAGTTCGCCTTCCCGCAAGGCTCCGCCTGGGCTGCTGCCGACGGCGCGACTGCTCCGCCCGCACGAGCTTCCGAACCTGCCGCGCTCCTCGCTGCGAAAGGCTTCGCATGAGCGCCTTCCGCCTCGAAGGCAAACGCGCCCTCGTCACCGGAGCCGCCAGCGGGATCGGCCGCGCCATTGCCTCTGAGTTCGCCCAGGCTGGCGCTGATGTCGTGCTGCTCGACCTCCGCCTTGAAGCCGCGCACGAAGCCGCCCACGCCATCGCCACCACTACGAGCGCGCGCTGCACCCCGCTGGCCTGCGACGTCGGCGATGAAGCCTCCGTCGCCGCCGCCTTCGCCAGCCTCCCTGAAGGCAAGCTGGACATTCTCATCAACAGCGCGGGCATCGCCCACGTCGGCACGCTCATGGATACCGCCCCCGCTGACTTCGACCGCCTCTTCGGGGTCAACGTGCGTGGCACCTATCTCTGCATGCAGGCCGCCGTCCGGCTCATGGTCCCGCGCCGCTCCGGCGTTGTGCTCAACATGGCCTCCATCGCCGCCACCTCCGGCATCAAGGACCGCTTCGCCTACTCGATGACCAAGGGCGCGGTCCTCAGCATGACCCTCTCCGCGGCGAAAGACCTGCTCCCGCACGGCGTCCGCTGCAACTGCATCTCCCCGGCGCGCGTGCACACGCCCTTCGTCGACGGCTTCCTCGCGAAAAACTACCCTGGCCGCGAAGCCGAGATGATGCAAACCCTTGCCGCCGCGCAGCCCATCGGTCGCATGGGCACGCCCGAAGAGATCGCCCAGCTAGCCCTCTACCTCTGCTCCGACGCCGCTTCGTTCATCACCGGCTCCGACATTCCCATCGACGGCGGCTTCACCACTCTCCGCTAAATTAGTCGATGACAGTGTTTGTCGCAGCTTTCTGTCGTCAACCTTCGGCCTTTCTTGTTGTCATCCTTCGCGAAGCGGAGGATCTGCGTTCTTCCACCACGTCTCTAATGCCAGACCAAGCTACGGAATCGTCATGAACCTAGGCCTCACCGACCACGTCATCCTCGTCACCGGCGGCGCTTCCGGCATCGGCGCGGCCATCACCCGCGCCTGCCTTGCGGAAGGCGCCCGCGTCGTCATCCTCAGCCGCATCTCGCCCGGGGTCGAAGACTTCCTCGCCGAGCTCCACGCCGCCAACCTGCCCGTCGAGCTCCGCGTCGCCGAGCTCGACGACCC
The DNA here is from genome assembly GCA_964236875.1 of uncultured Acidobacteriaceae bacterium. Classification (GTDB taxonomy): domain Bacteria; phylum Acidobacteriota; class Terriglobia; order Terriglobales; family Acidobacteriaceae; genus Granulicella. Next base: position 2,667 of record CAXSHQ010000020.1, read on the forward strand.
CGCCAACTGCAAAGCCGCGATCGACCACATCGCCACCCACTACGGCCGCCTCGACGCCCTCGTCAACAACGCCGGCGTCAACGACGGCGTCGGCCTGGCCGGCGGCGACCCTGACCGCTTC
>CAXSHQ010000020.1:2797-15873 GCA_964236875.1 uncultured Acidobacteriaceae bacterium
GCCAGCCTTCGCACGAATCTACTGCCCGCCTACGTGCTCGCTCACCACGCGCTGCCGCTGCTCAAAGCCGCGCGCGGAGCCATCGTCAACATCGGCTCCAAGGTCGCGCTCACCGGCCAGGGCAACACCTCCGGCTACGCCGCTGCCAAAGGCGCGCTGCTCGCTCTCACCCGCGAGTGGGCCGCCGAGCTCCTCCCCTTCGGCATCCGCGTCAACGCCGTCATGCCCGCCGAAGTGATGACACCCGCCTACCAGACCTGGCTTTCTACGCTCGTCAACCCCGACGTCACGCTCGCGCACATCAACGCGCAGATCCCGTTGGAGCACCGCATGACACGCCCCGAAGAAATAGCTGCAACGGTCGTCTTCCTTCTAAGCCCCACACAATCCGGCCACACCACCGCGCAGCAGCTCGTCGTCGACGGCGGCTACGCCCACCTCGACCGCATGCTCACCGCCAAGCCCCTGCACTGAACTGCCCGCCACTAGGCATGTCATCTCGACCGGAGCGCAGCGAAGTGGAGAGACCCCTGTATCTGGACCACCGATGCACCCAGCCGAATCCCCCTCACTGCGCCCCGATCGCCACCGAAATCTCCCTTGCTGTCTCCACCAGCGCGCTCTCCACCTCTTCCATTCCCACACCCGCGCCCACCCGCTGGATGTACGGCACGGTCAGCGCCGCCACCGCGCGGTCTTGCGCATCGCGCACCGGAAACGAGATGTTCGTGATCCCCCGCACCTGATAGCTTGCCCGCTTCTCGTACCCGCGCTTCCGGATCCGCTCCAGGTGCCTGCTCAAGTCGGAAGGCACGGCCTTGCCCGTCTCCTTCTGCCACTCCTCCAGCACCCTCTGCCGAGCCTCGCGCGGCATGTGCGCCAGGATCGCCTGTCCTGTCGCCGCTTCCATCAGGTCCACGCTCGACCCCGGCTTCACATAGAACCCCACCGACCCGGGCGCATTCGTCTGCGCCAGGATCACCACGCGGCCCGCCTCCAGCACGCCCAGGTGAACCGATTGCTGCACCCGGTCCGCCAGCGAGTGCATGCGCGGCAGCGCCTCGGAAAGCAGCCGCTCCGTCGGCGGATGCTCCTGCACCAACTGAAACAGTCGCAGCGAAAGCACGTACCGGTCGCCCGCTGCTTCCGAGATATACCCGCGCCGCTCCAGGCAAAGCAGCATGCGAAAGATTTCCGACACAGTGCGATTGAGCGATCGCGCGATCTCGCTCTTGGTCAGCCCATCGCGCTCCTTGGCCAGCAGCTCCAGGATGTCCAGACCCTTTTCCAGCGCCGGCGTCGCATACAGCACTGTCCCGGCGTCATCCTTCTTCTCGGCCTTCTCGGCAGCAGACTTTTTCGCCATTGAAACTCGTTCCTCGTCCCATCCACCTTACCGCAGCGGCGCATTTCAAGGCACTTGCCGCCATTCTCCGCGGAATGTGGGCAAACAAACTATGCAATCAGCATTCGTCGTTTCTTGCCTTGAACTTCGCTTGTCATCTCGACCCGAGCACAGCGGAGAACCGCTGTATTTCGAGTCAGCGAGGATGCATTGCATCTCTCCTGTGTGATAACTGTTTCTCTGGTTGTCCGCGTCCTGTACTGACAACTCGAAATTGCAAGCTGAACCTGGAAGGTCATCCTTCCAGGACAGGACAACAACCGTCAGGGAAACGGCACGAACCCTATGAGACATCGCAACGCCGGAACAGCCTTCCACTTCTTGCTGCGGCCAGCCCGCACGCTACTGTTCCTCTGCGCACCCTTTGCTGCTGCGGACGCGCAATCCCCTGAGCCTCTTGACCCCACCGTTACCGCGACCCTCACCGCGCCTTCGCATGCGCCGCTTCCCGAACAGTTCCTCTGGACCGCCGGTGACGTCACCACACAACGCCCTGACCACAACAAGTTCCCGTGGAACCGTCCCGATCTCCGCATCGCGCCGCACGACTTCCGCGCACGCTTCCAGGTCACGGCCGTTCCTCCTGCCGCCACGCTCTACATCGCCGGCCCGCGCGAGGCCACCGTCTACCTGAACGGCCAACCCCTCGGTCATTTCGCCTCTAGTCCCGACCAGCCCATCAATTTCCGCGTCTTCCACGTGAGCGCCGCCGCTGCTCTCCACACCGGGGACAACGTCCTCGCCATCCACGCTGTGCGTGGCCGCGGCGTGGTTTCCAACACCAGCAATCCCGCGCTGCAACAGCTCGCTTACGGCGAAGTTCTTGCCGTCAAGCTCCTCCCAGCGGCGTTCGGCGACGCAAGCCCCAAGCCGGTCCTTGTCTCCGATCTCTCCTGGCGCTCCCAACCAAGCCACGCACCTACCGACAGCGCCTGGTACTTGCCCACCCTCGATGACTCCTCCTGGCCCAAAGTCCAAAGCCTTGGCGCCATCGACTCCGACATGGACTTCCTCCAATGGTCCGCCGATGCCGGCATGTACGGCTGGCCGGGCTACATCGGCATGTCCGCACCTCTGCGCACCTACGCTCTTCCCGCCGCTCAGATTCTGCACGTCTTCTCCGGCAGTGCTCAATATGTGAATCTAGATTCACTTAAGCTGTCGGCTCCTTCCGCACCCTTCACCATCGAACAATCCCACGGCTCCGCGGCACAGCCCACCGACGCCGAAGCCCCCTCACTGCTTCTGGACTTCGGCCGCGAAGTCGCAGGTCGTATCCTCGTCGAATCCGATTCCTCCGCCGACAGCTTGCTCTCGGTCGCCTACGGCGAGTCCGAGCTTGAAGCCATGGCCACTGGTCTCACGCCTATGGCTCGCGGCGGCCACTATCTCGGCACCAACCTCCTCGACATCCCCGCGCACGGCGTAGCCCGAGGCCCCAAGTCCGCCTTCCGTTACGTTCGCATCAGCTTTCTGCGCACACCCGCGCATGCCAAGTTCCCAGCCATCCGGCTGGAAGGCATCACCTACCCCGTAGCCCAGCGCGCCACCTTCACCTCCTCCGACCCGCTGCTCAACCGCATCTATGAAACCGCCGCTTACACCGCGCACCTCTGCATGCAGGATGGCGTCTGGGACGCACCCAAGCGTGACCGAGGCCGCTGGGCCGGCGACCTCGACATCGAAACGCCGGTGATCTACTCCGCGTTCGGCGACACCGCCGCCGTGGAAGACACACTCGCCCGCTTGGCCCGCGACACAGCGCCCAACCACGCCGTCAACGGTATTCCTTCCTACACCGCCCTCTGGCTCACCACGGTCGCGCGGCTTTACCAATTCAGCGGCAACAAGGCCTTCGTCGCCGCGCAGCATGACAACATTCTCTCCATGCTCGCGCGCCTTGATGCCGACCGCGACCCTGCCACCGGCCTGCTCAAGCCCACACAGCGCGGCTGGGGCTTCGTCGACTGGTCACCCGGCCTCTACGCCAACACACCTGAAGTTCTCACCGGCACAACGCTGCAGTATCTCCGCGCCTACCAGGCCGCGCCCGCCCTCCTCCGCGCTGCGGGTGATGAGGCAAATGCGAATCACTATTCACATTCTGCCGAGCGTCTCGCCCAGGCCGCCCGCGACAGCTTCTTCCCACCCGGCACCCACACACTTGGCGTCACATGGCAGCTCAACACGCTCGCTGTCCTCACCGGCATCTCGTCCGAAAACACGCCGGCGATCTGGTCCAGCATCTTCGCGCCGACCGATCCCGTCATCAGCCCCTACTTCAACGCCTATCTGCTCGACGCTATGACCCTCACCGGCCACTCTCAGGAAGCGCTCAACTGGATGCGCACCTATTGGGGCGGCATGCTCGCCGAAGGCGCCACCAGTTTCTGGGAGTCCTACGACCTGCGCTGGCAAAAGAGCGACTTCCATCTAGGCCTCCAAGCCGATGGCACCAGCGGTTTCTTCGTCTCCCTGGCCCACGGCTGGAGCGCCGGTCCGGTGCCCTGGATCGCCGAAAACATCCTGGGCGTCCGCCCCCTCGCGCCAGGCTACAGCTCGGTCGCCATCCATCCGCAACTGCTCGGCCTCACCTCCGCGCGAGGCACCGTCCCCACCCCGCACGGCATGATCTCCGTCGCCATGGACAGCGACCACACCCTCACGCTAGACCTTCCTTCCGGTGTAGAAACGGCCGAGCTAACCCTTCCATCGGCTGCAACCCAAGTCCTCTTGAACGGCACAGCCATCACTGCGTCACTTGGCGCAACTTCCCGTACATCGCGTCAAAGCTCTCCTCCACCTATCCCCGAAACTCCAATTCTCCACCTCACCCGCTCCGGCCACTACACCCTCTCCTGGAAGTAGTCCGAAAGGACGCCTGTCATCTCGACCGAAGCGCGTAGCGCGCAGTGGAGAGACCCCTGTATTTCCCCCGGGCAAGTCGCGAAGCAACGAGCCCGAGCCCCGCATGTCGGCCACCGCTGCTACGCTACTCACGCACCCAATCGCAGGAGTCCGCTCGAAGTGAAGCTCTCCCTCCGCAAAGTCCTCGCCCTCCTCGCCCTCGCCCTCACCTCGTCAGCCCTCGCACAGGCGCCGCCGCTCCTCCTCGGCACCGCCTGGTACCCCGAGCAGTGGCCCGAGTCGGTCTGGGACCGCGACCTCCAGACCATGCAGGAAGCCGGCATGCACGTAGTCCGCGTCGGTGAGTTCGCCTGGTCCACCATGGAGCCCACGGAAGGCCGCTTCGACTTTACCTGGCTCGACCATGCGATCGACCTCGCCGCGCGTCACGGCATCTCTACCGTGCTCGGCACGCCTTCTGCCGCGCCGCCCGCGTGGCTCACCAGCAAGTACCCGCAAACGCTCCGCATCAACGAAAACGGCCGCACCGAGGAGCACGGTGGCCGCCAGCAGTTCTCGTCCAACGACGCCAAGTACCGCGAGCTCAGCGCCCGCGTCGCCCGCGAGATGGCGCAACGTTACGGTCACAACCCCCACGTGCTCGGCTGGCAGATCGACAACGAAATCGGCGCGCCCACCTTCGACGACTCCGCCAAGCAGCAGTGGCACGCCTGGCTCGCGCGCAAGTACGGCACAGTCGCCAACCTCAACGCCCGCTGGACCACCGCCTACTGGTCGCAGACCTACGACACGTTCGACGAAGTCCCTTTCCACTCCCGCGACCAGAACCCCGCGCTGCTGCTCGATTACAAGCACTTCACCACAGACACGTGGGTTTCGTTCGTCGACAACCAGGTCAACGTCATCCGCCCGCTCGCCGACAAGCGCCAGTTCATCACCACCAACACCATGCACTGGTACAGCACCTACGACCATTACGCGATGCACAAGAATCTCGACATCGCCGCCTGGGACGACTACTTCCCCGATGGCCATCTCGACCCGCAGTTGAACGGCATCCTTCACGACCTCGTGCGCGGCTACAAGCGTCAGAATTTCTGGGTCATGGAAACCCAGCCTGCCTTCGTGAACTGGGGCCCGGTCAACTCGCCGCTGCCGCCCGGCGTCACCCGCGAGATGGCCTGGCAGGCCGTCGCCCACGGCGCCGACGCTGTCCTCTACTGGCAGTGGCGCTCCGCCTTGAACGGCCAGGAGCAGTACCACGGCACGCTCGTCGGCCCCGATGGCAAGCCCGTCCCGGTCTACGCCGAAATCGCGAAGCTCGGCGCCGAGTTCGCCACGGCCGGCCCCGCGCTTGCCGGCACCTCGCCCACCGCGTCCGTCGCCTTCCTGCAGGACTACGACTCGCACTGGGCTCTCGACTTCCAGCGCCACTCCCGCGACTTCGACTACACCCGCGTCGTCACCGACTGGTATCGCGCCGTGCAGCCGCAGGCTGATGGCATCGACGTCGTCTCCACCGACGCCCCGCTTGCGAAGTACAAGGTCGTCTTCGCCCCCGCGCTCAACGTCCTGCCTGAGGCCACGGCCCAGCGCCTCCGCGCCTACGTCGAGCAGGGAGGCACGCTCGTCCTCGGCCCCCGCTCCGGCATGAAGGACGAGTACGACGGACTCTGGCCGCAGCGCCAGCCGGGGCCGCTCGCCTCGCTCCTTGGCGCACACGTCGAGGAGTACTACGCTCTCGACACCCCCCACGACCCCGCGCCCACCCTCAGCGGCTCACTCGGCAGCGGCACGGCCTCAGTTTGGGCCGAGGTCCTCACCCCCAACGACCCTGCCACGCAAACCATCCTCCAGTACAGCCCCAACCTGCCCGCGGCCAACGGCTGGCTCTCCGGCCACGCTGCCGCCGTCTCTCGTAAAGCGGGCAAGGGAACTGTCATCTACATCGGCGCGGTGCTCGACGCAGCTTTCACCCGTGCCGCTCTCGGCAGCATCCTCACGCAAGCCAATATCCACCCGCTCATCCCCAGCCTGCCCCAAGGCGTCGAACTGGAGCGGCGCGCCACCGCCTCGGGTCCCAACGCTCGCGCGGTCTGGATTGCTATCAACCACACCGCCGCCCCGCAGCACATTACGCTCCCGCAAGCCCGCCGCAACGTCCTTGCCGAAGGCAGTCCCTCGACCACCCTCGACCTCGACCCTCACGGCATTGCCGTCCTCGTCCAGGATCGCAACCCATGATGCCGCCGGAACGTGTTTCGTCTACCGCTGATGCTTGTCATCTCGACCGAAGCGCAGCGCAGCGGAGAGACCCCTGTATTTCGGACCAGCGAGAACGCTTGCCCAACGCGAAACCCATGGCGTCCCATGGCGTTCCTTCGCGTACATGGCGTCAAAGCTTTTTCCTTGCCCTGGCACTCCTCCTCCCCATCGCCGCGAAAGCCCAGTACCAAACCCCCGATGCCCCGCTTCTCGGCTCCGCCTGGTACCCCGAGCAGCTCCCTGAATCCGCCTGGGAGCGCGACCTCACCCTTATGCAGGGGGCTGGCTTCAACGTCGTCCGCATGGGCGAGTTCGCCTGGTCCACCCTGGAGCCCAGCGAAGGCCGCTACGACCTCGACTGGCTCGACCGCGCCATCACCGCCGCCGGCAACCATGGCATAAAGGTGGTGATCGGCACGCCCACCGACGCGCCGCCTGCCTGGCTCACCCGCAAGTACCCCGAGACCCTCGGCGCCAACGCCGACGGCCATGTCCGCGAACACGGCGGCCGCCGCCAGTTCAACTACGCCAACCCGCACTACCGGGAGCTCTGCGCCGCCATCGTCCGCCAAATGGCGCAGCGCTTCGGCCATAACCCCAACCTCCTCGGCTGGCAGATCGACAACGAGTACACCGACGAAAGCTTCGACCCGGCCACGCGCGCGCAGTTCCAGGCTTTCCTCCGCGCCCGCTACAAGACCCTCGACAACCTCAACGCCCGTTGGACCACCGCCTACTGGTCGCAAACCTACACCGACTGGTCGCAGATCCCCATGCAGACCACCGGCGGCAACCCCGGCCTCCTGCTCGAGCACAAGCACTTCGTCACAGCCACCTGGCGCGCCTACCAGCAGAACCAGATCGACGTCCTCCGCCCGCTCATCGACACGCGGGAGTTCATCACCACCAACATCGGCGGCCTCGCCTGGTCCGACAACTGGGACCACTACGCGATCTCCGCGCCTCTCGACCTCGTCACCTGGGACGAGTACGTCGGCGAGGGCCATCTCAACCCGGCGAAGGAAGCGATGCTCAACGACTCCGTCCGCGGCTGGCGTCGGCAGAACTTCTGGCTCATGGAAACGCAGCCCGGTTCCGTGAACTGGGCGCCTGTCAACAACGCGCTCGCTCCCGGCGAAACCCGCGCCCTCGCCTGGCAGGCCATCGGCCACGGTGCCGACGCCATCCTCTACTGGCAGTGGCGTCCCGCGCTCAACGGCCAGGAGCAGTATCACGGCAGCGTCGTCGGTCCCGGCGGCGACCCGCGCCCCCTCTACACAGAAGTCCAGCAACTTGGCCACGACCTCGCCCAGACCCGCGCTGCTCTCGCCTCCACATCGCCGCACGCCCGCATCGCCCTGCTCTACACCTATGAATCGCGCTGGGTCATCGGCTTCCAGCCTCACACCAACCGATACGACCAGCAGCAGGTCCTTCTGCGCTTCTACGATCCACTGAGCCGTCTCGCTCAGGCGCAAGGCGAGCAGGTCGACGTCATCAATCCGTTAGCTCCCACCCAGCCCGGCTCCCTTGACGCCTACAAGCTCCTCGTTGCCCCTTCCCTCAACCTCATCGACGAACCGCTCGCCGCGAAGCTCTTGGCCTGGGTAAGGCAGGGCGGCGTTCTCCTGCTGGGCCCGCGCTCCGGGATGAAAGATGGCTACGACGCCCTCGACCCGCACCGTCAGCCCGGCCCGCTCGCCGCAGCTCTCGGAGCGCACGTCGAGCAGCTCTACGCGCTCGATCACACCGTAGCGCTTACGGCTGCCGCCTCGCCCACATCGCCCACGTCCTCACACAGCACTGCGGACACCTGGGCCGAAGCTCTCACGGTCGATGACCCCGCAGCGCATGTCGATCTCCGTTATGACGATCCCGCCGGCTGGCTCGACAAGCAGCCTGCCATGGTCACTCACCGCGTGGGCCGCGGCACCCTCGCCTATCTCGGCACGCTGCCTGATCCCGGTCTGCTCACCGCCGTTCTCCAGCAACTCGCCTCCACCGAAGATCTCCCCGCGGCAACCCTCACTCTGCCTGAAGGCGTGGAAGCCTGCACCCGCTCCGGCGCGAACGGACCCGTCCTCATCCTCATCAACCACGGCAGCACCTCCGCCGTCGTCACCCTCCCACATCCCATGCACGATCTCCTGCAGCCCTCCGCGGACACCGGCGACACCATCGGCCTCGGCCCGCAAGGGATCGCCGTCCTCACCCAGACGAAGCTCCGCCAAACGCCGGGTGGGCATTAGTCGTACATAAGGGGCCGAGAGCACTACTCTGCTGTAAAACTGCATGACACGCCCATGACCCTCACCCGCCGCTCGCTCCTCAAGTCCGCCGCTGCCTCTGCCGCGTTCACCGGCCTGCCCGCGCCTTTACGCGCCGCCGATCCCATCGCCCCCTACGCCACGCCCTACAAGTACCCCCACCTCGTCCTGGCTGGGACGGCCCCCAAGCCCACCAATGCCCCGCACGATTCATCCGAGCCCTTCGACTCCCGTGCCGTCGACGACCCCATCGTCTTCCGAGCGCAGGACGCCTTCTACATGCTCTACATCGGCTTCGACGGCACCGGCTACCAGACCGGCCTCGCCAAGTCGGACGACCTCCTGCACTGGACGCGCGTCGCACTCGTCGGCCCGCGCGACCCTGCTTCGAAGTACACGCGCTACAACCTCGCCATCGCGTCCATCCTCCGCAACAAAGACCGGCACGGCTCGGGCGAAGCCCTCAAGGTCAACGGTGAATACTTGGCCGCCTGGAACGCCTACCCCGGCGCGGGCTACGAGGAAGGCGCTGCCGTCATCGGCCTTGCCCGCTCCAAAGACTTCCTCCACTGGACCCTCACCGACCCCATCCTCCACCCTGAAGACGGCGCGCCCTGGGAGCGCGGCGGCCTCTACCGCCCCGACCTCCTCCACGACGGCAAGCAGTACCTGCTCTACTACACCGCCAAGACCGAGCCACTCCCCAAATCCGAAGGCGGCGGCTGGCACGAGCAGACCGGCGTGGCCACCAGCCCGGACATCGTCCACTGGACCCGCTACCCCGGCAACCCCATCCTCACCAACGGCCCGCGCGGTAGCGCCACCTACCCGGAAGCCAACCCGCTCCACGCCACCACCCCGCCCACTCCCGACGCCCGCGACAGCCGCTTCGCCTCCAACCCCTTCGTCGTGAAGAACGGCTCACAATACGCCATGTATTACTTCGGCTTCGGCTACCAGCGCCCCGGCCGAGCCTGCGAGCTTCTCGCCCTCGGCCCCGACCCTTTCCACTTCACCAAACAGCCTGCACCGCTGCTTGACGTCGGCTCACCCGGCACCATAGACGAAACCTTCGCCCACAAACCCTCGGTGATCTACCACGACGGCGCGCTGTACCACTTCTACTGCGCGGTAGCCGGCAAGTACCCCAATGAAACCCGCGGCATCGCCGTAGCCCGCTCCAAACCCTGGCCCGCAAGCGAGTAAGTCTTCAAGTAAGTTCTGAGGCTCAAAGCTGAAAACCTCAAAGCTCATAGCTCGTTCAAACCTGCTCCCGCCACTCGAAGCCGCACCTACGGCGTCACAGCGAACCCATACGTGCCTGGCCCAACCCGCAGCACGGTCCCCGCCGCATCCCGCCGAACGGCCTTGACGCTCCGTGCGCGAGCCACATCCACGCCGCCCATCCGCACAGCCCCCGGCGGCAGCACGACCGTAGACTCCACCGGTACGGTCACAGAGAACTCGAATCCCGCGCCGACGCGCTTCCACTCGCTCTTCACCTCCCCCAGCTTCGACCGGTACCCAACCCGCACCCAGTCCACTCCCTGCACCACTACCGGCTTCACCGTGATCCGCGACCCCGCATCCGCGCGCGCCAGGTCCACATCCACCCCGCCCAGGCCGCGGTAGAACCACTCTTCCGCTGCGCCCAGCATCAGGTGGTCCTGGCTGTTGCGCGGACTCGCGTCCCACGCTTCCGTTAGCGCAGTCGCCCCCGCCGCCAATTGCGCCCCATAGCTTGCCCCATCGCGGCGCATCAGCAGCCGCATCACTACGTCGTTCCTGCCCGCCGCCATCAACGCACGCAGCAGATACGGATACCCAACCTCGCCCGCCGTCACATGATCCTGGTGCGCTTCGATGTCCCGCACCACCTGCCCGAGCACCGCCGCCCGCTCTGCCTCGGGCACAATCCCCAGCGCCAGCGGCATCGCATTCGCGGTCTGGCTTCCCTTGTCATACCAGCGGTGCCCTGCATCCCAGAAACGCGCTTTAAACGCCGCAGCCGCCCGCCGCTCCACCTCGGCGAACTCCCGTACATCCGCGTCCCGCCCCAGCAAACCCGCAATACGCTCCATCGCCTGCGCGCATTCCACGAGCATCAGCGTCCCGGTCACGCCGGCGCTGGTGTTCTTGCTCATGCCTGACCCACCCGGCCCCACGTCGTACCAGTCTCCCAGGCCATAGCTCACGATCCCATCCACCGCCCGCCCCTGCAGGTACCGCACCCACGCCGCCATCATGGCGTAGCTCCTCCGTAGCTCCTCCTGGTCGCCATAAAACCGATACGCCGCCCAAGGCGCCAGCACCGCCGCCGCACCCCACTCCGGGCTTTCGTCATAGATCGCCCACTGCGGCCCGAACTTCAGGTACTGCGGAGCCGTCGTCGGCACACCGCCATTCGGCCCCTGCGCGTCTTCCAGGTTCCGGTCCGTAGCCCGGTACAGCGCTTGGAGGTCGTGGTTGAACATCATCCCCGCAGCCACCAGATGGTCCTGCTCCAGCCATCCCAGCTTCTCCCGGTGCGGACAATCCGTGAACACGCTCATCTCGTTGTTGACCATGGCATGCACGATCAGCGCGTGAATGCTGTTCAGCAGCGCATTCGAGCTCTCGAAGCTCCCCACCTGCGCCGCCTGCGCGTGCAGCTGCTCGCCCCGCACCTCCAGCACGTCCGGTGCCCGGCTGCCCAGCGGCCTGTCAGCCTCGCCGAGCGTCACCCACTCCGCCTGCAGATAGCGGAACCCGTAGTAGCTGAACCGCGGCGTCCACTCCTCTTCGGCCACCCCGCCCCGTCCGTCGCCCCGCAGCGTGTAGCTCCACCACATCCCCCTGCCCGAACTCGCCTGGCTCACCGTGCCATCCGCATTCAGCAGCTCGCCGGGAGTCAGCCGCAGCTCCGCGCCCGCTGGCCCCTGCACCCGCACCCACGGCACGCCCGCAAAGTTCTGCCCAAGGTCATACACGGTGGTGAGCACCCGAGGCGACGTCTGCTTCACCACCCTGTACTCCGCCGACGTCCTGACATCCGGCGCGACTTCTTCTTCCAGCCGCCCGCCCGGCCCCTCCACCACCTGCGCCGGCACAAAGCCCGGATCCGTAAAGCTTGGCCGATCCCATCCCGCCACCACCCGCCGTGCGTCGAAGTCCTCCCCACCATAGGTTGAGCTGAACGTCACCGGCCCGCGCGCCACGCCCCAGCCCGCATCTGTCCCGATCACCTCTGTCCTGCCGTTCGGGTACCTGACCCGCAGCTCCGCAAACAGCTTTGGCGCGCCAAACGTTCCTTCAAATTTCGTATACCGCCCTTTCGTGTGCTGCACGTTATACATGCCGTTGCCCAGCATCACGCCCAGCGCATGCGGCCCCGCGCCCATGTCACGCGTGATGTCCAGCACCGTGTAGCCCACCCGTTTGCGATAGTCCGTCCAGCTCTGGTGCAGTCCAGCCCGGGCGCCGCCCGCACCCGGCAGCAACGGCTTGCCGTCCAGCGTGACGTCCCACTGGCCCAACCCTGCAATCCGCAACACCGCCGAGGCCGGCTTCGTCCGCGCGACAAACTCCCGCCGAAAGATCGGCATAGGCCGGCTCCCATCCGCCTCCGCGCCATCGCGCACCGTGCTCCAGGGCGCGCCGATCCACCGCGCCTGCCAGGCCGCCGCCGGCTCGCCGCCTCGTGGAGCACGGTTCGCCCCACGCATCGCACCCTGCGCCGCCGCATAGCCGCCGCATTTGCAAAGCAACAGCGCAGCCGCAACCATCACACCCCAGCCCCTCGATCGCATCACGGCTCTTCCTTTCCGGCTATCATCCTTTTCAGCTTCCCGTTGACGCTCGGGCCTTCCGCTACGTCACACAGCAGCATCCCACGCCCTCGGCTCAGGAGCGAGTGCTTGTCCGTACTTTTCCTATCGCCCATTCGGCACGTCCGCATGCCCGCGACCGCCCTCGCCGCGGCCCTGCTTCTGGTCCTGCCCGCACCGGCCCCGATCCTCGCCCAGTCCCATACCTCCGCGCGCCGCCAGACCGCCGACGCCAACCCCGCGGCCAACGCAGGCACCACTGACAATACCGCGAGCTCGCCCGCGAGCACCCCTGACACCTACCATATCCACGGCGTCGTCCTCGACAGCCACACCGGCAAGCCTATCGTCCGCGCCGTGGTGCAGGCCTTCGGGGAACACATCTCCACCTTTACCGACGGCGGCGGCCACTTCGCCCTGGACTTCCGCTTCACCGGCGATAACGGAGAGAACATGCGGCGCGCC